>CAZSVH010000031.1:0-14817 GCA_964610235.1 uncultured Methanospirillum sp.
AGCGGTTTGCCCATGTCTGGAGAAACCTCCCCGGGTAGGGGGAGGGAGAAGAGATACCGGATCAGAGGGCAGGGGCGGTGAATATCCCCGGCCCGTTCATATACACCCAGAACGCATGCCGTGGATCGAGCAGCCGGCCTGCATCCGGACCTTTCTTTTCCACCCGTTCCTGGTACTGCTGGGTCTCTGCATCAAACCAGAGGAGGTATGACCAGTCCAGTTCAGGGGGGAATGCAGCAGATGCCGGAGTCAGCTCAACAGCCGGGAAGCTGATAAGGTTCCATCCTGTGGCAAGCGGGGTGGTCAGATTTCCTTCCGGACGGGACGCGAGGGGGAGGGAGACCGTGGCAGACCGAGAGGAGTAGATCCAGATCCCGGTGAGGGGAGTGAGGGGATCATCCGCCCCCATCCTGACCCATTGCCGGGAAGCACTCTCCCATGCAAAGATCGAATGACCCGCGGTATCAATCTCCGAGAAGAGGGAGAGCGTATCCTTCCCCGGCTCCAGGCAGACCGGGATCGAGATCAGGTTCCAGCCTGCCGCGAGGGTGAGGGTCTCATACCCGGGGGGGAGTGCGACGATATATCCGGGTTTGCGTATCTTCTCGCACCCGGCCGCATCACAGGCCTCCAGTTCAGGGCTGTATACCCCTGATGACTCGTAACAGTGGAAGGGATTCAGCTCGTCTGAGGTGGACTGGCCGTCCCCGAAATGAATGGTCCACTGGTACGGGGATCCGGTCACCTGGAACGAGGTGCATACCGGTGCGATCCCCCGTCGTGGCAGCCCGGTCAGATCATACCGGATCACTTCGGGCTCCAGTACGTGGATGTCCTGGGATATGGTCCCGTGACAGTCGCCTTCTCCCCAAACCGTGAGGGATACATTGTACACCCCGGGTGCGGTAAAGTGGTGGTCTGTCCGGGCGTCGGATGCGGTGGATCCGTCACCAAAGTCCCAGGACCGTTTGGACTCATAGCCCTGTGTCTCATCGGTGAAGGTGATGGTGACCGGTGCTTCTCCATTGGGAGGATTGACTGAGAAGAGGGGCCGGGGAACCGCATACACCGTGATGAGATTCGGCCGGGTCACATTCTCCTCATGATCAGGATACTCATTTCTGAGGCTCACCTCATAGACCCCCGGGAACTGGTAGCAGTGGAAGGGATTCTTCTCTTCACTCGTCTCCATGTCTCCGAAGTCCCAGAGCCGGGTGACCGGGATTGCGGGGGATATCTCGCTGAACTGAACGCAGTGCGGGGCACATCCCTGCACCGGTGTCGCCGTGAAGTCCAGGGGTTTTTTCGGATCAACCCTGACGGTGGTGGCAGTCTTCGTGGTACATCCACAGGTGCCAAGGACCGAAAGGGTCACATTATAGACCCCCGGATCCTCATACCGGTGCTCCGGAGCCGCACCCTCCGCGGTGGTCATATCCCCGAAACTCCAGAAGTACTGCAGACCTTCACCGGCATCGGTGCTGAACTGCATGGTGGCGGGATCCTTCCCGGGAACGGTATAGATGCGGGGCTCCTGAACGGTGATGTACTCCTCTTTCATCACGTTCTCACACAGCCCGTGGGAACAGTATTCGAGCGCCAGATCATACGAACCGTTCACCCCGTAGCAGTGGGAACCGTGTTCGTCAGAAGATGTGGTGTTATCACCAAAGTGCCAGAGCCATGACTTCGGACGATTGATCATGTCAAACTCTACACAGAGCGGGGCAGTTCCGTTCCTGGTCGTTGCCGTGAAGTCAGGGGTGGTACGGGATCTGACCGTGATATAATCCGGCCGGGTGATGGTATAGGTGGCCCCGTCGATGGAATAGGTCAGGGATACCGTGTAGAGACCGGGCTCGGTGTAATAGTGCCCGGGATCCTCCTCGTACGAGGTGGTGCCGTCACCAAAATCCCAGGACCAGGTCTCGGCCGGCCCTGATATGAAGAATTTCGTCGAGAGCGGAGCAAATCCATCCAGCCGTTCGGCGGTGAAGTTGACCTCGTTCCCGTCATTCACCTGGATGAAGTTGTACTTGGACATCCGCTGGCAGGATCCGTCCACGCAGTACGTCAGAACCGGAGTATACAGACCCGGGCGGGTGTACTGGTGACGGGGGTTAAACTCGGTGCTCTCACCTCCATCGTCAAAGTCCCAGATGATATTGGTCGGTTCACCGATGAGGGAGAACTGCACGGTGAGCGGAACGGTCCCGTTGGAAGGCTCTGCCCTGAAATCAACGAAGGTGGTGGGATCCTTGACGGTGATATAACTCTCTTTGACTATCTCGCCTGATATCGAGCCGACGAAGTACTTCACCTTCACCCAGTATGATCCCTGTTTCTGGTAGCAGTGGACCGGGTTTCTGGCCATGGATGTGCTTCCGTCACCAAAGTCCCAGTAGTAATCGCCGAGCGGGCCGTCAACCGTGAATCTGACACAGAGCGGGGGGTATCCTTCAACCGGGGATCCGTAGAAATCAACTGCCCACTCGGCAGTGACGGTTCCGTTCTCATACGTCGCCAGGGTGGTCATGTTCTCAGAAAGGTTCTCCCCCAGGACCGGCATGGCAGAGAGGGCGGAGAGAAGGATGAGAGAGAGCAGAACCCGGAGCCGGGACGCCGGGAAGAGATCTGGTGATGAACAGGACATATTCTCCCGGTTATATATGAAAACAGGAGAGAAAAAGGTGCAGGTATCCGGTGCGGGCCTCTGACCCTCCGGGTCAGAACCAGTTGTCCAGGGTCTGCTGCCTGCCCCGGCCGGTGATCTTCCCGAGGATCGGGGTGATACGATCCTCGGAGAATCCATGCATACCGCAGAGGAACGAGATTATGCCGTCATGATCAGGCTTCCCGGTCCCGGGAACCGGGCTGTCGCATACCGGGGGATGATGAAAGAACTCCCTGACCGGTCCGGGGTCGAACCCGGGAAGTTTCTCTGCGATCACCGATTCAAACTCCCCGTTCTGAACCTTTTTCAGGGCGGTCCGTGCACCGATGCCCGCCGCTCCCTCGTTAAAATCAGTACCGACCAGGATGGCGATATCGATGAGTTCCTCGCGGGTGATTCCGAGCCCTGAGAGGACTTCTTCCAGGCGGACCGTTTCAGGCAGGACCGTGACCATCCTCCCGCGAAGACGCCGTTTCCCCGAGACGGTGAGGTTGCGGACCAGCAAGGGTGCCCCGAAGAGGAGGGTGTCATAATCCTGTGATGCGACGTACCTGACCTGGCCTGACCGTGCCATGAACGAGGCCTGTGCCTCCCCTTCCGACGGGGCGGTGATGACCGGCACTCCCATCAGATCGAGGAGCCTTCGGGCGGATGAGAGAATGGCATCGTCGATACGGGTCGAGGCCATCGCGTACCTGAACGCCCCGGCGGTGTCGCCTTCCTGCTTCGCCTGTTCCCACTTCTCCTTCGAATCATCCCTGACTGCCCGGCGTTCACTGATGGTCCGTTCTTTCATCTCCGGGGGAGTACCGTCAAAGATCCAGACCGGGGAGATCCCCTGCTCCAGGAAATGCGCTGTCCGAAAGAAGATACCCGAGAGATGGGAGGTGACCCTGCCATCCCGATCCTGCAGGGGGGTACCGTCAGGCTGCCGGATGATGGAGAGGAACTGATACAGGGCGTTGTATGCATCAATGGCAGCAGTACCTCTCATATCCTCCGGGGTGGCCGGATGCTTGTAGGGCGTGATGATATCCCGTAAGGCAACACCCATGACCGCACGTCCTACCGGTACACCCGTTTTCTGAGTTCATCAATCAGTTCGAAGACCTGACGCACCGACTCCTCGTACCGGAGCACCATCCTTCTTCCCTGGTCTTCGACATCACGCCTGACCTGACGGTTGCCGGAGAGGATGATCTCCTCGAGCTGACGGATCTTCCGCTCCTGGAACCAGAGGAGGGCAGAGAAAGGGAGTACTATCAGCAGCAGGCCGGTAAAACCGGAGACCGGGAGGGAGAGAGCCGTGCTGAGGAGAGCAGAGCCTCCACATACCGCGACGATCAGGACGAGGCCTCCGATAAGAGAGCGGGCATCCATACCGTCAGAAACCCCGCTGATACAGAGAGAGGATGATATTCAGTCTCATGGCAGTCACACCGATCACTGTTGGTATCGATAATTGGCAGGGAGAGCCTTTGAATGTATCCGAAGAGACCGGAATACCGGGGCTGGAGAATCAGAATCCGGGTGATCCGGATGATGGGCAGGTTGAGATAGCTGGCAGGCAAACCTGTCAGGACGGATACGATGACGGAGAAGGATTCAATCAGGGAGTGGGGGGCACTGGCTGCCATGCCGGTCATGCTGCTCGTCGTGGAAGTGCTCGCGATAATACTTGCGGTACCGATGATCCAGTCAGGATACGCGGTCTTTGAAGATCCCTCATCCCTTGAAAACCCGATCTGGTTCATCGCGATGCTGCTCGGATTCACCGTCATCCTGCTGGTTCTGATGAAGTATCACCTCCGGCGCCTCCTTCAGGTCATCATCTGGGCATCCCTCTTCCTCTCGTTCATCTATGTATTCACCGGCCTCTTCACCCTCGCCGGTGCACCCCTGCCGGTTATCACCCTCGGCGGACTGCTCCTCGCAACCGGTGCAACCCTCCTCCTGGTGCGGTACCCGGAGTGGTGGGTGGTCGACATCCTCGGCGTTCTTCTCTCTGCCGGGATCGCATCGATATTCGGGATCTCTCTCGAACCGGTGCCGGTCATCCTTCTCCTCGTCCTCCTCGCTGCCTATGACGCGATCTCGGTATACCGGACAAAACACATGATCACCCTCGCTGAAGGGGTGATCGAGAACCGGATGCCGATCATGGTCGTGGTTCCGAAGCGGGAGGGGTATTCATTCATCAGGGACGGGGTCGGCGGATCCATCGGGGGAGAGCGGTCTGGCAGGACGGATCAGAACGGAAACCCTCCCGGAGAGCAGCCGGGGACCGGCCGGGCAGCATATATGATGGGCCTGGGAGACCTGATCATGCCGGCGATCCTCGTCGTATCAGCTACCGTCTTCCTGCCCGGAACCGGGATCCCTCCCTTCTCCCTCCCTGCACTGGGAGCGATGGGAGGATCGGTGGCAGGAATGGGAGTTCTCTTATATTTCGTCTCTTCCGGACGGCCGCAGGCCGGACTCCCGCCACTGAATGGTGGGGCGATCATAGGTTTCGCTGCCGGCTGGATCCTCTCCGGGATCTGAGAGTCCCTGCCGTCCCGGGTGATGGGCTGCTCCGGGTGCCGGCTTGACGGCAAGGAGGAGATTCAGGACGTCATCGACTCCCTCCCCTGAGGCAGTGGACATCGACGGGTACCCCTCCAGGGTCTTCACGTCTGCCTTGTTCACGACGACGATGACCGGAACTTCTACCATCCCCTTCACCTCATGGAGGAGTTTCATCTGGTCTTCAAGGGGAAATCCGCAGTAGGTACTCGGGTCCAGGATGAAGAGAATGACGTCTGCGGTGTTGATGATCGCAGATATCGCCTGCTTCTCGATGGAGTTCCGCTCATCGGCCGGCCGGTCCAGGAGACCGGGGGTGTCGATCATCTGGATCTTCTCCCGCTTCTCGTACCGGTGCCCGATGATCACTCCCTTTGTGGTAAACGGGTACGAGGCGATCTCAGGTTCTGCCGAGGAGACCCTTCTGATAAACGAGGATTTGCCGACATTGGGAAATCCGGCCACCACCACGGTGAAGACATCATCGATGACAGGGAGTTTGCGCACGACATTCCTGACCTCGTTGAGGAAGATGAGCTGGTCATCGATCTGGTGAACGACCGATGCCAGGCGGGCCACGGCCTTCTTCCGCGAGGCGGTCGCATCCTCCTCGCTGGAGTACCGGACATCCTTGGTCAGCCCGCCCCGGTGATCCTTGGACCAGCGGGCAGCCCACCCGACGGCTCCGAGGGCTTTTTTCAGCCGGTCGATCCCCCAAATCACCTCAAAGAGATCCTGGTAAAACCGGGGGAGGGTCTCCATATCAGGGAAGGACTGGATCACGGAGACGAGTTTGTCATGGACCGAGAGGTAGACGGTTCCGACAAACTCCTCTGATGCACGCTTCTTCTGCTTCTTCTCACGCATCTTTTTGGCAGCCCTGCGCAGGGAACGGTCCAGCACCTCGTCTGCGGTGGGAACGGTGGGTATTGTATCGAATTTCATGATGATATGACGCGGGTATCCCGCGGCTCGCCTGCAATACGTGGGGAGGCTGACGGGATAATGGTACTGCAGGTGAGAAAAAGGGTCAGATCATCCGGGTAATGGCCATGAATCGCGGGAGATGCGGTTTTGGGAACTGACCGTCCCTGTCGGAGAGGGATTCCCGGACGGGAGAGAGCGGGGAGCGGGAAAGTATTCATCGCCATCATCAGAACCATACTCAGGTATGATCCGGATCGCCGTCTGCATCGTCCTCATCCTCGCCATCGCAGGACCGGCAGGAGCCGGGATGATGAACGAGACCGCTCACTCCCCTCCGCCCCCCTCCAGCCTCCTGGCAGACCACCTGAACCAGACTCCTGACCGGGTCACTGAACTGAATACCCGGGGTATGCGGTTTGACGACGCCGGGGAGTATGAGGAGGCACTCCGGGTCTACGCAGAGGCCCTTGCCATCGATCCCCGGGCGTCGGCTGTCTGGAATAACCAGGGGGTGACCCTCAGGAAGACGGGACGTTTTGAAGAGGCGGTCTCTGCCTTTGAGACCGCTCTCACGATTGATCCCCTCCAGGCGGTCACCTGGAACGGGAAGGGGGTTGCCCTTTCATCACTCGGGAACCATACCGGGGCACTGTATTCGTTCTCCCGTGCCCTTGCCCTCGATCCTGACTTTGCCTGGGCATGGAGCAATGCCGGAGCAACCCTGAACCGTCTCGGGCATTCTGATGAGGCGATAGCGGCGTGTATCAATGCCACCCGGGCAGACCCGGAGTTTGCGGCCGGGTGGTATAATCTCGGGAATGCGTACGGGAGTGCCGGCAGGTACCGTGAAGCAGCAGAGGCATTTAGGCGGGCACTAAGGGAGGATCCGGCGCTGGAGAAGGCAGCGATCCACCTGAACCTCACCCTGGCACGGCTCCCCTGATTCTCCCGGCCCGGACCCGGGTGACGAGCCCGGCCCTGCAGACCCCCCGGAGAATCTATTCTGCAGATCTCCTGACTTTTCCGGAACCACCCGATCGTCTGTGGGCATGAACCATCATGATTTATCATGAAGATACACCCATACTTTTTTATGAAATATGCAGGCAGATGCCCACCCGGTTGCACCCGGACCGGCAGCGGGCCATGCCGGCATGAGTGATCAACCATGGAACTGTCCCTCATTCAGAATGATATCCTCATCACCCTCATCAGCCTCTATGAGAAGAAGTCGATACCGATCAAGGGGGAGGAGATCGCCGAGATCATCCGGAGAAACCCCGGAACGGTCAGAAACCAGATGCAGGCACTCAAGGCGATCGGCCTTGTTGACGGCATTCCCGGACCTAAGGGGGGATATCACCCGACCTCGACCGCATACCGGGAACTGAACCTGAAGCGGGACGGCGAGACGTACGAAGTGAAGATATCCCGGGACAGCGAGGTCATTCCCGGGGTCAAGGTCTCGGAGATCATCTTCACCACCCTCTCCCATGCCGATATCTGTCACGCCCAGATCAGGATCATCGGGAGTGTCAAACTTTTCAATATCGGTGATGTCATCACCATCGGCCCCACTCCCATGAACCGGCTGATGATCAAGGGGGAGGTCTTCGGAAAAGATGAGAATCAGCCGGCGCTCATCGTCTCGATCATCGAGATGGTCTCACTCCCGAAAAAGCCCATCAGCACCTACATGACCAGCCCGGTCAAGATGCTCTCGACCCGGTCAACCCTGATGGATGCGATCCACCTCTTCAACAAGTACCGGATTCATGGTGCTCCGGTGATGGAAGGAGGATTTCTCAAAGGGATAGTCACGATGACCGACATTCTCATCGCAATAGAGGAGAAAAAGAGCCTCGAATCACCGGTCTGCGAGGTGATGACCGAGGAGGTGGTGCAGTCCGGGTCATCGGTCCAGCTGTACGAGGTGATCCGGAAGTTCAAGGAGAAGCAGATCGGCAGGCTGGTCATCGTGGAAGAGGGAAAACCCATCGGGATCCTCACCCAGTCTGACATCTTCGGGGCGATCCCGTCCCACTGAGGTGATTCAGGGGGCCGGATACCCCGAATTCTTCCCCACGATCTGCTGGATCTCCACATCGATGACCATCACCTGGGAGAGGACCTCAGGGGGGAAGACCGGAAGCGGACCGGATATGAACTTCATCGCAAATATCCGCAGGAGCCGGGACTTTTCTTCGGGATCTTCGACACACCGGGCGATTCCATGACCGCAGACGCTCTTAAACCGCATGCTATACCCGCACGGGGTTTCACTGATCTTCAGTTCCACCCCGGACTCGACGCAGAAAGAGACCTTCGGATTCTGTCTGATGATCCGCATCTTCTCCCCCTCAAGGGCTGAGTGGAGGAGGAGATGACCATGCGAATAGACAAAGTTCATCGGGATCACGTATGGTGAGAGCCGGTCACAGAGGGCCAGGTGACAGAACTGTGCCTCACCGAGCACTGCCTCCAGCCAGGAGGGATCCGTCACTTCCTTATCTGATCGCTGCATCCCCGCTCGCCCGCCTATTCCTTGTTCTTCTCTATTACGGCCATGATGCCCGCACTGATGGCTGCAATCTTGCGGTCACTTCTGAGCGGGATCGCCAGCTGGGTCATCCGGGTCTCATCCTCCTGGATATACCGCTTCAGGGTCTTGGCAATATGCTCCTCCTGCAGGAAGTGGGTGTGGGTATTGCCGGCGATGAACTCAGGGTTATGCATGACCGCATGATGGAGGGGGAGGGTGGTCTTGACGCCGAGGATGACATACTCAAAGATAGCCCGGCGCATCCGGGCGATCGCGTACTCCCGGCACATGCCCCACCCGCAGAGTTTTGCTATCATTGAGTCATAGAAGGGGGGGATGGTATACCCGGCATGGATCCCTGAATCCACCCGGATACCCGGGCCGCCGGGAGACCGGTACCGGGTGATCTTCCCCGGGTCTGACGCAAAGTTATTGAGCGGATCCTCGGCATTGACCCGGCACTCGATCGCATGACCCCGGAGGGTGATGTCCTCCTGGGCATACTCAAGGGGCTGACCGGCAGCGACGATGATCTGCTCCTTGACGATATCGATCCCGGTCACCAGTTCGGTGATCGTATGCTCGACCTGCAGGCGGGTGTTCATCTCCATGAAGTAGTAGTTCCCGCTGTCATAGAGGAACTCGACGGTACCGGCATTCACGTAATCCACCGCCTCCGCAACTTTGAGAGCTGATCCGGTCATCAATTCCCGGAGCTCATCGGTCATGATCGGGCAGGGTGCCTCCTCGATGAGCTTCTGATGACGCCGCTGGATAGAGCATTCCCGCTCGAACATGTGAACCCGGTTCCCGTGTTCATCACAGAAGACCTGGACCTCTACATGGCGGGGTTTGCGGAGATACTTCTCGATGAAGACCGTCCGGTCTCCGAAGGCAGACTCCGCGATCCGCATCGCCCCGGCGATCGCCTCCTCGATCGTGGACGGATCCTCAACGATCTGCATCCCGATCCCGCCGCCTCCTGCACTCGCCTTGACGATGACCGGGTACCCGATGGCGTCTGCCACCTTTGCGGCCGTCTCGATCTCGTCTATCCCTCCCTCGGTTCCGGGAAGGACCGGGACCCCGGCCTCCTTCATCGTCTGCTTGGACCGGATCTTCGATCCCATCGCCGCGATGGTCTTTGCCCGCGGCCCGATGAAGGTGATCCCCTCTTCTGCACAGAGGCCGGAGAAGGTTGCATTCTCAGCGAGAAATCCGTACCCCGGGTGAATGGCTTCCGCACCTGCGGTCCTGGCCACCGAGATGATCCGCTCCATGTTCAGGTATGACTTGGACGGAGGGGCAGGACCGACCGGGAAGGCCTCATCTGCATAGTGGACAAAGAGGGAGTTTTTATCGGCTTCAGAATAGATGGCGACCGTGTCGATGCCGAGTTCCCGGCAGGCACGCATCACCCGGATGGCTATCTCCCCGCGGTTGGCGATCAGTACTTTTTCAAAGAACTTCATTCGATCACCATGAGCACGTCGCCGCTCAGGACCGTGTCTCCGGTATCGACGAAGATCTCCGAGACCGTCCCGTCACGGGGGCTGGCTATCGGATTCTCCATCTTCATCGCCTCGAGGACCAGGAGAGTCTCACCGGCCTTCACCGTATCACCCCTCCCGACCTTGATCTCGAGGACCATCCCCTGCATGTTGCTTCTGACTCCGCCGGGACGGTCATCCTTGGGCGGTCCTGATACTTTGGGGCGTTCGGTCGCCGGCTGGTCACCGATGGCAAGGATCCTGACCGTGAACGCCTCCCCGTCCACCTCGACCTGCATGCTCTCGGGCATCACGAACCCGGCAGGTTTCTTCGGAGCAGGGCAGGCGATCGGCTCAGCCTGCCGTTCGCCTTTCAGAAATGAAGGGGCGATGGCCGGATAGAGGATGTATGTCAGCACATCCTCCTCCTTCCTGACAAATCCGGCTTCCTCGGCCTCCTTCTTCATCTTCTCGTACATCGGATCCAGGAGATCGGCCGGCCGCCGGGTGATCACCTCATCATCACCGATGATGAGCGTCCGGATCTCATCAGAGATTGGTCCGGGAGAACGCCCGTACAGGCCTTTGACATAATCTCTGACCTCCTTGGAGACATTCTTGTACCGGTCCCCGTCGATGAGGACATTAAAGACCGCCTGGGTTCCGACGATCTGGGAGGTGGGGGTCACCAGCGGGGGATACCCGAGATCCTGTCTGACCCGGGGGACCTCGGCGAAGACATCATTGAGGCGGTGGAGAGCATCCTGCTCCTGCAGCTGGGAGACGAGGTTGGTGATCATCCCGCCCGGGAGCTGATAGACGAGGACATCACTGTCGACCCGTTCGGCAACCGGGGTGAAGAGCGTCTCGTACCGGTTCCGGATCTTCATACACTCGTCCCGGATCAGCCGGAGGTTCAGCAGATCGATCCCGGTATCCCGTGCAGTCCCCTGTACCGAGGCGATCACACTCTCGGTCGGCGGCTGGCTGGTTCCCAGGGCGAAGGGAGACATCGCGGTATCCAGGATATCCACCCCGGCAGCGATGGCGGCCTGGTAGGACATGGAAGCGATCCCGCTCGTGGAGTGGGAGTGGAGATCAACGGGGATATCCATCTCATCCCGGATCCCGGTGATGAGATCGGTTGCTGCCCCGGGCATGATGAGCCCTGCCATATCCTTGATGCAGATCGAGTCACACTCACGGGAGTAGAGTTCCCGGGCCATCGCGATGAATCCCTGCGTGGAATGAACCGGACTGGTGGTGTATGCGATGGTGCCCTGCAGGTGGGCACCGGTCTCCCTGACCCGGGTCATCGAGTGCTCCATATTTCGTATATCGTTGAGGGCATCGAATATCCGGAAGATGTCCACCCCGTTCTTGTGGGAGAGATCGATGAACCGGTCCACCACGTCATCTGAATAGTGGCGATACCCGACCAGGTTCTGACCCCGCAGCAGCATCTGGATCGGGGTGTGCTTCAGCTCTTCCTTGAGAGTGGTCAGCCGTTTCCAGGGGTCTTCATTGAGGAACCGGATACAACTGTCGAAGGTTGCACCTCCCCAGGCTTCTACCGAGAAGAAGCCGGCTTTATCAATAGCCCGTGCAAGCGGGAGCATATCCTCGGTCCTCATCCGGGTCGCGATGAGGGACTGATGGGCATCCCTGAGTGTTGTATCGGTGATCTGAAGCTTCGTATTCCGGGCTGAACTCATAACGCCACCTCTGAACCGCCAGTTCGCGATTCAAACAGTAAATGTTCAATCCGGGACCATAAAAAAGTCTCAGGTAATCACGGAGACGGCTAAAATCAGCACGGAGAGGGCACCTGCGATGATATCAGCAGACGGGGTCACGAACGAGGGAAAAAGGCTTCCACCCCCCTGGTACCCGCGGAGGGCGAGGATGCAAGCCCGTTCACGGGCCAGCCTGAGCTGGCGGATCAGAAGAGACGAGAGTACCGGGGGAAGAACTGACGGAGTGAGATGCTGCCCTTTCTGGCTGAGGGCGATCCGGGTGCGCCTCAGCTCGTCTGCCAGGACCTCGGTGAACGAGAGGCTCATCTCCCCGATCAGTCCGATATCAAATCCGGTCCTCCGGCCGAGGAGCCAGACCGAGACATCGAGGAGCTCACCAGGGTACCGCTCGCTGTATGCCCAGGAAGCGATGAGGAGGACGGCTGATATCCTGACCAGGTATGAGAGGCCGTCCCCCCCGGAGAGGGCGGTTGCCGCTGCGGCGATGAGCGGGACCAGAAATACCAGCAGAACTGTCCTGATATCCTGAAACGAGGTGCCCCGGGAGGTGCAGACCAGCCACCAGAGGCCGGTGAGGAGGGCACCGGTGACCGAGACGAAGGAGGCGACCGAGAGAATGACGGTCCCGGCGAGCCTTATCCTGGGATCCTGCATACCGCCTCCGCAAGATCTTCCCATGAAAGGCCTGACAGGCTGATCCCCTGGTCATGCAGGTACCGGAGGAGGGGAGGAGCATGCTCCCATCCGGCAAGGGCCTGGGGGACCGGGCCCAGGTGTCGCAGAGCCCCTCCATCCATCTCCCAGAGATGATCAATTCCGGGGAGGGTGGTGATGTCATGGCTGATGATCACGATGATCCGATCCCGGCAGGAGCCGATCCGGGAGACTACCCAGTAGCGGGCAGCATCATCCAGGCCCGCAAACGGCTCATCAAGGATCATCAGATCATATGCCCCGGCAAAGAGGCAGGAGAGGTGGAGTCGCTTCAGTTCACCCCGGGAGAAGGTCAGCAGGTCATCATCCGCCCGTCCTGCAAGACCCGCCTGCCTGAGGATGGAATCCGGCTCCTGTCCCCAGCTTCGCACCTCCTCCCCGGCGGTGGTGGTGGTGATATGGTACTCAGGGAACTGCATGGAGAGGACCGATGACCCGACCCCTTCCCTGGTGATCCGTCCGTCCCCGGGTTCCAGCACTCCCCGCATCAGTTCACCCAGGGTGGATTTTCCTGACCCGACCCTGCCGGTCACCAGGTGGATCCCCGGAGGGAAGACCCCGTGAGCCCGGAGCAGGAATCCATCCCGGCTGAACCTGACAGATTCAAGGATGCACTGCATGAACCGCCCTCCACAGTGCCGGGTTTCGCAGCGACCTGAAGGAGTCAGGGATCCCGGCTCCTCCCATGCGGGGTCCGGGGTAGACCTCTTCAGATGTCCCCTCACGCAGGACACTCCCCTCCCGCATCACGATGACCCGGTCTGCCCGGGCAACCCGGTCAGGCCGGTGGGTGGCATAGAGGACCAGCGGAACCCCGGAACGGGAGATGATCTGATCCACGGACCGGATCGTCTCTGCATCCAGGTGGGAGTCGGTCTCGTCAAGGATCAGAAGAGCCGGACTGCTGATGAGTGCTGCCGCGAGGGCGACCAGCACCTTCTCCCCGCCTGAGAGCGTGCGGACGGCCCGGTCCAGGAGCGGAATGAGACCGAATGCACAGGCTGATGCGTCCACCCGGGTCCTTATCGCCTCCTGCGGGAGATGAGCAAACCGGAGCGGTGAGGCTATCTCATCCACGACACGGGTGAAGGTGATGTTCAGGTCCGGCTGTTCACATACCCAGCCGATGACGGTATCACGGGGCTGTCGCCCGCTGATCAGGACCGTCCCTTCTGCAGGCTCAACGATACCGGCGATCATCTCGAGGAGGGTCGTTTTTCCTGACCCGTTCGGACCGGTGACCGCAATCACCCCCGGGCGGATGAGAAGTTCGGGGATCGAGAGGCACCCGCACCGTGCCGAGAGGATCTCGATCATCTGACTGCCGGCCTGACCGGATGACTGCCTATCCGGGCTGCTATCAGGTACGCCGCCACCCCCTTCACCGCATCACCGGGGAGGAACGGGACCATACCGGCCATGACTGCTGCCGGGAGACCCATCCCGGTCGATACGATGAGCCAGAGCAGGCCCGCGAGATAGATAAGCCCGGTTCCCAGGACCAGACCGATGATATGGACCTCCCGGCGGGGGTGCTCATAAGCGAGACCGATCACCAGCACGGCAGGGATGAATCCTGCCAGGTATCCCCCGGTCGGACCCATGAGGACCCCGAGCCCGGCCATGCCATTGTGAAAGACCGGGAGTCCCAGCATACCCAGGAGCAGATACAAGGCGATAGCCAGAACCGCGTGGCGTTTCATGACCGCTCCGGCGAGAAGGACCGCAAGGGTCTGCAGCGTCACCGGCACCGGAAAGAAGGGGAGGGGGATCGGGACCGAGATCCAGTTGGTGCCCGTCCCACAGGCGCAGCCGCAGGGGCAGCTGCAGGCCGCGCAACGCCGCGGGAAGTTGCGCCACCATGATCGTTCCTACTGCAAGGGCAGCATGCCCTCCCAAGGGTAGACCAGTGGCGTGGCGATAAGGTGCCGTCCTGTCGACCGCTGCTTCAGCGCCCCAACGCAGCGACGCCGCAGACGGAGCCCGCCTGCACGCGAATCGGGCTACTCCGGTACGACGGCATCGCCCTCCCCTCCCTCGGGAATGGGCGCAGCCAGCACCTTGTCGATACGCTTGCCATCCATATCCACCACCTCAAAACGCCAACCGGCCCAGTCCACATGGTTCCCCGTACCGGGTACCCGGCCG
>CAZSVH010000032.1:0-14795 GCA_964610235.1 uncultured Methanospirillum sp.
ATCCCGCCCTCCACGGGGCAAACCTCTTTGACTTTTTTGAGATCTCGTTTCTTCCCCTCCTGCTGGGTTTCTTCCTCTATGGAATCTGCTTCAGGAGAATGCTCCTCATCCTCTCCTGTGGAATTGCCTGCCTGATGATCAAGGAGGATGTATCAGTGCTCATCCTGTGTGCATCCGGAGTCGGGCTCATCAGGCATTACCGCGAGCCAGGGAATCTGAAATGGGCCTATACCTTCCTCATTCTCGTCTCAATCCTTTGGGTAATCGTCTCGTTCACCCTCATCATACCCGGATATGGATCTCCATCAAGTGAAACCACAGGGTATTCATTTGTTCACCAGTATTCCTCCTCCCTCCCGGCCATCCAGGAGAACCTCTATCCCCGGGGAGAGTACCTCTTTCAGCTCTTCTACCCGCTCCTCTTCATACCAGCACTGGTTCCGGAGATGCTCATCATTGCACTCCCCCCTTTTGCAGAGATCCTCCTCTCGTTTTCGTACTTTGACATCAGGTACCATTTCTCCCCTCTGGTGATTCCCATTCTCTTCTTTGCAACCATCCTCGGCCTCGAAAAGATCCGGCATCGCCTGGCTGATGATTCCAAAGGCCGGTACCGCGCTCTGTTGATAATACTGGTCGTGAATGCTGTGGTGGCCTGCCTCTGGTTCTCCCCGGTGATGGATGCGGTCTCGCTGGTTCACAGTGACCGGCTCCATCATGCTGATTCCGAGTGGTTCAGGGAGGGAACTGCCCTCATCCCGGCGGATGCATCCATCGCGACCCAGCCGAATATCTACTCCCTCCTGGCAGACCGTGCATCCATCGTGGAGGGATTCAGAGGGAACCCCGACTACATCGTCATGCATCTGGACATGCCCCAGTCACAGGTATTCCTCGAAGACCTCCCCGTCATTGCAGAGAAATACACCTGTATCTACCAGAAAGGCCTCTTCTACATTCTCGCCCGAAATGATCTTCCTGCACCGGAACCGGTATCACCCGGTAAATCCCTCCGGAGACCCGGGAACTGATGCCTGAATCACCGGATACCGGGGATCTGTTCTGGCTGGGGATGGATGATACCGACTCCCCGGACGGGATGTGCACCACCTGGCTCGGTTCGCTCCTCATCAGACGGCTTCGTATCAGCGGCTGCAGGGTGGACGAAGCCCGGCTGATCCGGCTCAATCCCACCATCCCGTTTAAAACCCGGGGAAACGCAGCGATAGCCGTCAGGTGCAGGGGAGACCCGTTCCATGCCTTTGATCTCGCCTGCAGGCTGGTAGAGAGGTACGCGGACATGGATGGTGAGAATACCCACCCGGGAGTCGTGGTAACAGACCACCAGCCTCCGGCAGCATTCTACCATACCGCGGTCACCTCGATCTGCACCATCAGGGAAGCCGAAGATCTGCTCAGGGAACATGCCCTGGCATGGAAAGGATTCAGGCTGGGACGCGGCCTGATCGGAGCCACAGCAGCAGTATCCAGCCGGCTCCCGGACGCCACCTGGGAGTACCTTGCCTACCGGGAAGCAGGCAGGACCGGGACGGTCCGGTTCGTGGATCGGGAGAGCCTCTTCACCGCAGAAGAACTGACCAGTCCGCACACCTGGGACAGCGTGGACCCGCACCGGAGAGGAGTGGTATGTGTCCCCCATACGCCGGACCCGGTCCTCTTCGGGATCCGCGGTGAGAGCCCGTTCGCCATCATGCGGGCAGTATCCTGCATCAGATCTGAACCATATGCCTGGGGCCAGGTCTGGCTGACCAACCAGGGAACCGACGCCCACCTGCTGGAGGGCAGGATCGGATCGCTCCGTGACGGCCACTCGTACCGTGTTCCGGGGACGGTGGAGTCAGCCCCCGTGACCAGCCCGGGGGGTCATGTCTCCCTGATGATCCGCGACCAGGAGACGGCGCTCACCTGCATGGGATTCGAACCCACGAAGCAGTTCAGAAACGCGGTCAGATCCCTGATTCCCGGAGATCGGATACTTGCCGTCGGTTCATTCCTGAACGAGCGGCTGAACCTGGAGAAGTTCTTTCTCTTCCCTGGAGAGGAAGATCAGAGACTGCAGGCACCACAGTGCCCCGTCTGCCTGAAGCGGATGACCAGTGCCGGAGCAGGGAAAGGGTACAAGTGCAGGAGATGCGGGAGAAGAGCAGTGGATCCGGAGCGTGTGATAGTGCCGCGGACCATCAGACCAGGGTGGTACGAAGTCCCCCCGGGAGCCCGAAGACATCTCTCCCGACCCCTGATCCGCGGGCCGGGATACCTCGCCGGGAACGGGGAGGAAATAACGCAGCCCGGAAAGGCCGGCGGTCGGGCGCCCTGAATGGAGTCGGGAAGCAGGAGCGGGGCCAGAAGGCGGCATCGGCAGCAGATACTTCTTTTCCCGCGGTGAACCAGTGGGTATGGACTGTGAAATACCTGTCAGGCAGGCTCACCTGAAACCCGGTATGAGCGTCCATGATCTGGTGCAGGTCATGGAACAGGCCGGGGCATATAACGGAGGTGCCCTCTCCCGGGCAGCCTCAATCTATTCATCCATGCTCACGGATACCACCGCAACCCGGTTCCTCGGACTTGCCGGCGCCATGGTCCCTGCCGGGATGGGGGGCATTGTCAGTGACCTGATCGAGGAGGGGAGGGTGGATGTCCTCGTCTCGACCGGGGCAAACCTGACCCATGATGTGATCGAAGCGATCGGCTGTCATCACTTCAGGGGAACGGAACGGTGCAATGACATAGAACTCAGGCATGACGAGATAAACCGTATCTATGATGTATATCTCCCCAACGACGCCTTTGTCGCTTTTGAGGAGTTCATGCAGGGCGTCCTCTCCGACCTTGGGGAGGGGTCAGTCATCTCGATCAGTGATCTCCTCCGCCATATCGGATCAAAACTCTCCACCGGAATCCTGGCCACGGCCGCACGGAAGAATATCCCGGTCTTCTGCCCTGCGATCCAGGACTCCATGATCGGACTGCAGTTCTGGCTCTTCCGTCAGGGAAAGAAGGTGACCGTGGACGCATTCGCCGATATGACCAGGATCATCGATATCTGTTTTGAAGCAGAGAAGGCGGGAGCCCTCTTCATCGGGGGAGGGGTGCCCAAGAACTTCATCCTCCAGAGCATGCTCATGACCCCGAAAGGGTTCACCTATGCCGTTCAGCTGACCGGAGACCGGCCTGACCTTGGCGGGCTCTCCGGAGCAACCCTTGACGAAGCACGTTCCTGGGGAAAGGTCGACGAGGATGCCCTGACCGTCACCGTGTACGGGGATGCGACCGTCACGTTCCCGCTCCTCGTCGCGGATACCCTGGGGCGTATCTGATGACCCGGCTCATCCTCGCCCTCGACACGACAAACCGTTCTGATGCGGTACGCATCGCCCATGCCACCGCCCCCCACCTGGATGCCATCAAGATCGGATACCCGCTCGTCCTCGCCGAGGGACTGGGGATCGCCCGGGAGATTGCGGAATGCGGTCTCCCCCTCATCGCTGACTTCAAGGTTGCAGATATCCCGAATACGACCCGGCTCATCGCAGAGCAGGTCTTTGCTGCAGGATTCTCGGGGATCATCTGCCATGGATTCCCGGGTCCTGATTCCGTGCAGACCTGTACCGACGTGGCCCATGCACAGGGAGGGGCATGTTTCGTGGTCGCTGAGATGAGTCATCCCGGCGGGGCTGCCTTCTTCCAGGGCGGAGTCGCAGAGCGGATCGCCGCGATGGTCTGTGAGACCGGGGCAGATGGGATCATCGCCCCTGCCACCCGGCCAGAGAGAACCCGGAAGTTGCGTGAGATCATCGGGGAGAAGCAGATTCTCTCCCCGGGAGTGGGTGCACAGGGGGGTGATCCCCGGGAAATCGCCGGTTTGGTTGACGGTATTATCGTGGGAAGGGCAATTTACGAGGCCCAGGACCCGGCCGGAGCAGCCGTGGCATATGCATCATTCCGTACCTGAATACCCTGGTTCTGCAGCCTGAATACCCGGTTTGTCCAGATATCGGGGCAGAATCTTCTTATGCCCTGATTCTGTATGTATGAGTATGATATGGAGTGAGGAGCAGTTGAAGATCGCGGCACAGTACTCATCAAAGGAGGATATCCCGGGAGACCAGAGGCGCTATAAATGCCATACCTGCCACCTGGTTGTGGATGAGTCACAATGCCCGTCCTGCGGGGAGACGAATCTTGAGATCATGTGTCCGCTTGATACCTGCGGATGTTCCCATGACATCTCACCGACGATTGAGTACTGCCCGCTCTGCGGAGAGGCGATCTGTCCTGAGTGCGGCAGTCATGACGTTGTCCAGATCAGCCGGGTGACCGGGTACCTCCAGGATGTCTCTGGCTGGAACGCCGGAAAGCAGCAGGAACTCAAAGACCGGCAGCGATATTCAGTGGTATGAGATACTCCCTCTCCGGGAGTACCCTGATTGTCAGGGGAAGATTCCATGCATGCAGCACGGGATCAGGCGGGGGAATCCGACCGGTCACCACTCTTCTGAACCATACCGTCCCCCCTGCCTTCAGCGCTGATCCGGATCTGACGATCCATAGGATCCTCCAAAGGAACGGCTTTTTTCCCCGGACCGCATTCGGTCTCCTGACCGCGGTTCCCATGGAGACGCTCTGCATCCTGCGGTACGACCTGGTCACGGTCTTCATCACTGCAGGAGTGACCCACCCTGACCCGGCTGCAACCGGTGCCCGGGCTCAGGACGGGATGATCGGGGGCCGGACCGGGACGATCAACATCATCTGCTGCATCACCGGGGGGATGGCAGATCAGGGCCTGCTCGACGCCCTCATCACGGTAACAGAGGCAAAAGCACTCGCCCTCGGATCTGCCGGATACCCGTTCGCCGGAACGGTGACCGACGCAGTCATCATCGCAGCCGAAGGGGAGGGAGATACCCGGTATGCCGGATCCGCTACCACCCTGGGGAGATCAATTCATGAATCCGTCCTTCACGGGGTCAGGGTTGCCCTCCGCCGGTATGAGGAACATGCCGCCGGACAGAGAGCCGGGAGGGGACCAGCCTTCTTTGTACATACAACCATGGGTGCAGATCGGTGGATCGAATGGCAGAAAGAGGGGTGTCCGTATTACCCCTGCCATTATCCGGGTCAGCGATGTGATTTCTGTTACTGTCCCCTCTACCCCTGCGAGGATGAGAGTCTGGGGGAGTGGTCTGCAGGGTCATCAGGGCGGGGGAGAGTCTGGAGCTGTGCCCCCTGTACCCTGAACCATCAGCCGGCGGTGGTCCGGCACCTGCGACGCAACCCGGAGGCATCACTTCGCGAGCTGAAGTCACTCTCTGCACAAAAGAGTGGGAATCAGTAAAAGCACGAACTGTACGCGGGATCTGAATCCATTCATCACCATCCCGGTCCCTTCACTTTCAGCACGCGCCCTCCACATTTTAAATATCACCCGGCCTGAGAATGCAGTGGAGATGACAAATGGACTTCACCCAGATCACACAGAGGATCTCCGACATGTTTGCAGCATCCGGGCACCAGGTTGACCCGGTACGGATCACCGAGAAACTCACCCGGTTAATCCAGGAGTTTGGTGTTCCACCTGAAGAGGCAGAACGGACCATCATCAGTGACTACACCCGGGAATTCGGACTCGGGGCAGAAGAGGACCATGCCGGGCCGGTCGAGGAGGCAGGGGAGATCACCCCGATCAGCGGGATGAAACCCAGGGAGTTCGTCACCCTTGCCGGGGTCGTCACCACCCTCTTCACCCCCCGGTCCCCATCCGTTGCACAGACCGGGATCATGGCAGACGCCACCGGAACGGTGCGGTTTACGGTATGGACGAGTGCCAACGCTCCGACCCTTGAGACCGGCAGGTGGTACCGGATCAGCCATGCGGCTGCTGATGAGTTCAACAACCAGATGAGTTTCAAGGTTGAAGGGGCAACGACCATCACCCCCCTGGATCCCGGGGAGATCCCGGCACCCGATCTGAAGCCGATCAGGGACCTGAAACCCGGAGTGGTCAGTCTTGAAGGGAAACTCGTCTCGCTGACCCGTCGCCCGGACGGACCGGTCCGGGTCTCCGGGGTCATCGCTGACGCAACCGGTGCGATCCGATTCACCATACGGGATGGGGAAGAAGTGCCGGAGATCGCGGCAGGGCAGTGGTTCAGGGTCAGCCTTGCGGTGGCAGATATGTACCGGGGGGCGATGAACCTGCAGATTCACAGCGGAACCATATGTGAACCCATTACCGAGGACAGGAGCCTCAGACCGGCAGTCATCCCGGTCTCACAAGTCAGTCCCGGTATTGTCTGCCTGCGGGTGAAGATCATCCGGGAGTACGAGAGTGCAAGCGAGCGGGTGTTTCAATCCGGGATCGCCGGAGACGAGACCGGAACGATCCGGTTTGTCACCTGGAAGGATGAGAGTGCCCAGCGGCTCGAACCCGGGATGGTCTACACGCTCTACTATATATCAGCAGATGAGTTCAACGGCAGGCTCTCGCTCACCACCAACGGGGCGACGATTCTCCCCGATGATCCCGGGGCAATCCAGATCCAGTCCTATGAGACCGGGAGCCCCGGGGAGAAGGTGACCACGGAAGGGGTCGTCACCACCCTCTTCCCCCCCCGGTCACCATCCATCGCACAGACCGGCATCCTTGCAGACTCCACCGGGACGGTCCGGTTTACCGTATGGGCCAATGCCGGCGCCCCAACGCTTGCTGCCGGGAGCTGGTACCGGTTCGAGTCGGTGATCAGGGATGAGTACAACGGCCAGCCCGGGTATAAAATAAACGCACAAACACGTATTACCCCGCTTTCCGGGGACCAGATCCCGAAGGCCGGAATCACCCCGGTCGCGGACCTGAAACGCGGCCTGGCCAGCCTGGAAGGAAAGATCATCTCCTGCATGGTCAGGGAGGAGGGACCGGTCCGGGTGAGCGGGATTATCGCTGATGCATCAGGGGCAATCCGGTTCACCATACGGGATGGGGAGCCGTCCTGCAGACTCGAAACCGGCCGCTGGTACCGGATTGAGGATGCGGCAGCAGACCTCTATCGGGGGGCGATGAACCTCCAGATAACAGCCGGTACCCTGGTTCAGCCCCTTGAAGAAGAGCGGGAGCTGACGCCGTCCATCACCCGGGTCAGTGAGATCACACCCGGGATCGTCTCGCTCAGGGTGAAAGTGGTCCAGGAGTACGAGACTGCGGGAGACCGAATGCTCCAGTCAGGAATCCTCGGGGATGAGACAGGAACAATCCGGTTCGTCACCTGGAAGGATGAGAATGCAGAGCGTCTTACTCCCGGAACCGTCTATTCCATCACGTATGCAGCCGCCGACGAGTTTAATGGCAGACCTTCCCTCACCCTCAACGGGGCGATCTGCATGGCAGATGAGAACGGTGACATCACGGTCAGATCAACCCAGGATGAGGTCATCGGTGCCCTGGTCCATATCTCGCCGGGCTCAGGCCTCATCAAGCGATGCCCGGTTGACGGGTGTGGCAGGGTATTAAGCCGCCAGAACTACTGTCAGGTCCATGAGATCCAGCCGGACTTCGCGTATGATCTCAGGATCAAGGGATGGATGGACAACGGGAACCAGACCTGGGATACGATCATCTCCCGCGAAGGGGTCGAGAACCTCCTCGGTCTGACCCTCGATGCTGCCCGGGAGATGGCAGAGAACAACCCGCTCGGCACGGAAGCGGTCTATTATCACCTCTGTGAACTGGTACTCGGCAGGTACCTCGTCTGCAGGGGGCGGATCGTTGACAACCGGCTCTTCTCTTCTTCAGCCTCATTCCACACCCTTGATCCCGGGATCCATGCGGAATTACTGAACCGTACCGGAGGGTCCGGACATGAGTGACCAGCCGGCATTTCAGCGGTATGAGCGTGAGCCGGCAAAGCGGGTCTTTGCGGCAGAACTGAGGGAGACATCATACCACTTCAGGGAGGGAACCGAGGATAAGAGCCCGACCTTTGTCCTTCTCCCTACCGGAGAGCGATGCAACCGGATATTCATCATCGGACCGATGACCGAGAAGAAGAAGTCAGAGGGTGAGATGGTCTTTTACAAGATCAGGGTCAGGGATCCGACCGGATTCTTTTATGTGAATGCCGGGAGTTACCAGCAGGAGGCGATGCACCAGATTGCGGCCATCGATCTCCCTCCTGACACCCCTCCCGGCGGCCCGTATCCCTATGTCGCCGTGATCGGAAAACCCAATGTCTTCCAGGCGCCGGACGGGCGGGTACTGGTATCAGTCAGGGCAGAGTCGGTTGCTGCTGTTGACAAGGCAATGTATGACTGCTGGGTCCTCGATACCGCAACCCGTACCCTGGAGCGTCTTGAACAGACGTCACCAACCCCGGATAGCACAAAGGCACAGGAGATCTACAAGCACGCACCTGAGGTGTGGCGGAAGATGATCCACGATGCCCTGAAGACTATCGAGATCTGAAAAAGAGAGGGAGAGGGATCAGACAGACCCCTTATTTTTCCCACGCATCAAGAACCTGCGATCCTTCAATAAACTCCAGACCGTGCTTTTTTGCATACCTGACTGCATCCTCTTTCGAGAGGGCAAGACCGCTCTCATCATCCAGCATCTCGCAGATGGTGATCACCGGGTTTATCCCGGCCATCTCAGCCATGGCCACCGAGAGTTCGGTCTGTCCGTGCCGCTGATCCAGGAGATGCTCGGCTGCGATCAGGATCGGCATATGCCCGGGAGTCCGGAATTGATCCCTGAACGAGACTTCCCTGCCTGACAGAACATCACGGACCGCCTCCGAGATGGCATTGACGGTCAGGGACCGGTCCCGGTCCGTGATCCCGGTGAAGGTGTTGCGATGATTGACCCAGAGCGAGAAGGAGGAGTTATTCGTGGGATCATACGGAATATCCCCGATCTTCTCCACCATTGCACAGTGACGCAGGACATCCCTCGCAAACGGGAGCCCCAGTTTTCCTGCCGGGGCATAGGGAATGGCAGTACAGATCAATCCCCCCCCGTCATGCCTCAGCCGGCAGATATCCCGGGGAGTGATGCAATCCGACCGGATGGCAAGATCAGTCTCCCGCTCCCGGTTATCAAAATCATAGAGGAGAACCATCTCACCTTTTTTCAGTGCCTGCAATGCATTCTGAATCATACTGATACCTCGATCATCACTTCATCCCCGTCCTGCAGGTCCAGCTCCCGGCGGAGTCCGACCGGAGCGATCACCTCAACCAGTGCTTCAGGGTAATGGGACCTCCCGGGGACCACGATACCACAGGGAATCCCTCGTATCATACAGGGGAGGCAGCGGACCTGCCCGAAGGTCCGTCCTTCAGAGACGAATCCCTCGACCTGAAACCAGTCCGCGATGGTTAGGCGCTTTCTCCGCTGGACTGCCACCGGGGAGAGCCGCAGGTTCAGGGTTCCGGGATACGGAACAAATCCAAGAATCTTCTCAAACTGTTCCGTATACTGGCGGAGACTCATGTAGTATGCCCCTTCCCCCAGCCCGGACTCCACAACCCCGGGTAAGCGGAGCTGCTTCTCCTTCCCCCCGAAGAGCCGGTAGTAATCACAGTATTCTTTCCTGAGGGCTGATTCACCCTCTTCGCTAACGGAGACCTGCTGTCCGTCAGCAAGGATATGCCGGGTGATCAGATCCTGCTGTTCAAGGGACTTCAACCGACGGGATGCAGTCTGCGGACTGATCCCCAGTTCTGCCCCCAGGCTCTGTGAGTTGAGGAAGACCGGTTCGTTCAGCCCTCCCCGAAGGGCTATCCGTTTCAGGCATTCAAGATCCTCCGGCTCTGCCATGATTCCATATATGGGAGGGATATTATTAATGAGTTGTCTTTTCTGAAATGCATAACAAAAATGAGATGTCTTCCCCAGGCCCGGCCTGATGACCCCGGTGATGAAGAGACCAGAGCGGATGGAGTGAAACTATAGAATGAAGTAGTGACAGTGATAATCCTCTTTCATGATGCATTGCTCTATCACCAGCCTGATCCTCACCGGTATCGTCATCCTCTGCCTTGCCGGGGGAGGAGCGGCCCAGCCGGAAGACCCGTCCGCCACCATATATCAGGTCTCATCGTGGGGACCGTTTGAAGAGGGGGACTATACAGAGGTGATGAGCGTGGATGATCTGAAAGAGCTGGGGACACTGGGTATCGGAGGGTATGAGGATCTCAATGGCGAACTCCTCGAACTCGACGGGGAGGTCTGGCAGATCACCCACGACGGAGTCGTTTCACAGCCATCCGGGGACACCGGTGTCTGCTTTGCCACGACCGTCAGGTTCGATCCCTCTCTGACCCTTCCCTGTAATGAGACGACGAGCAGGGATGACCTCTTCGCAATGATCAACCAGTCGTTCCCGGATCATGATACTATCTATGCATACCGGATCGACGGAGACTTCTCCCGGGTAGAGGTGAGGAGTATCCCCCCGCAGACGCAACCCTACCCCCCCCTGCCTGACGTGATCGCCAGGCAGACGATCTTCCCCCTCTCCGGTGTCTCCGGATCAGTGGGAGGATTCTGGTTCCCGGATTGGATGCAGGGGGTCAATGCTGCAGGATTCCACTCCCACTTTCTGACCTCCGGCCATGACGCAGGAGGTCATCTCCTGAACTGCACGGCAGAGAACGTGACCATCAGTATCCAGCCGATACACCGGTTTGCAATGGTCCTGCCGGACTGATAGAGAAAATCAGGTGATTGGGATGTCTCCCGAAACATCCCGCGGAGATTTCCTGAATATGACTTCAAGAACCCCGTTTTCAAAGGTTGCCTCTGCTCCATCCTCTGACACTTCACGCGGAAGGGAAACGCTCCTGCTGACAGACCCATAGAATCGTTCCCTGATGAAGAAATCCTTCTCCTCTTCTTCCTTCTCATCCCTCCTCTCACCGGTGATCCAGAGGAGGTCTGGTCTGAGAAGCCTGATCCTGACCATCTCTTTCTGGCAGCCGGGGAGATCGGCATGAGCGACCACCCCGTCACCCGTCTCGGCCAGATCAACCGAAAAACCACCGGTTGGAAATCCCGGGGAGAGCCGGATCACCGGGGACCAGGCCGGAACGGTAGGAAGCAGGCTGTGAAACCTGTTCTGAATGCATTAAAAGGATCACGTCTGATGAGAGCCATTCAATACACCTCCTGCAGGGACTGATCCAATACCATGAAAAGGTACGCATGCAGATAAATTTTTTCTCAAGTCGGATGAAGGGGGAGGCACACCATTATCAGACGGCGAATCCCAACCTGATGCATGAAGCCCCGGTATTATCCAACGGTCTGCGGGCTCTGGTGTGACGACTGCGAGCATTTTGAGACCGACTGCCCGGGATGCTCACGTGGAGGAGGGTGCGTATTCTGGACAGAGTACGTGGACACTGAAGCATGTCCGGTGTACATCTGCTGTGTGGAGGAGCGGCATCTCCCGCATTGCGGATACTGTGACGAGATGCCCTGCGAAAAACATACCCGGTTCTCCAATCCCGGAGTGACACCCGGGGAACGGGACGAGGAACTCAGGCAGCAGAAGAAAGAACTGGTCCGGCGCCGCAGAGAGGCAGAAAAGGAGAAGGAATCTGAGTAGCCCGCATACCACGAAGCCACCCGGTTCAGCAGGATACTCATGAGGGATCCGGCTGACCGGAGATCGGTCTCAGGTCCAGGAAAAATTCGATCTTTGTCGAACTAATTTTCGTTAATTATTTAACTTTTTATTCCCTCAGTGTACAGGCATGGAACCGGGACTGCGTCATCGGCTCGCAGAGAAGATGGCGGGAGAGATAACCCTCTCTGACTCTCCGGGGAAGACCCTGAAGAAGTGGCGAATGAGTTTTGACATCTCTCAGGGGCACCTGTCCGAGTATCTTGGCGTCTCGCCCTCAGTCATCAGCGACTATGAGAGCGGGCGGAGAAAAAGTCCTGGTACTGCGATCATCGGAAGAATCGTAGACAGCATCCTTGCCATCGATGAGGAGCGGGGAGGCAGATACATCCAGAAATTTGCATCCCTTCTCTTCATGGACATGGGAGACGGGGTGATCTACGATCTCCATGATTACTCGAGCCCAATTACCCTGGAGACCTTCTCCCGGGTGATCGGGGGTGAGATCCTCACCGGACCGGTGGATCTGACCATCTACGGGTACACGATCATCGACAGTATCAGGGCCATCATGAACCTCTCTGCCAACGAGTTCAACCGGATATACGGCTGGAGCACTGAACGGGCGCTCATCTTCACCGGAGTCTCAAACGGAAAGTCACCGATGGTGGCAATCCGGGTTACCCCCTTTAAGCCCCGGTGCGTCGTTCTCCACGGTATCTCCGCAGGGAATGTCCACCCGATCGTGCCGAAGATGGCAGAGAAGGACCACATTACCCTGATGTGTACTGAGAAAGAAATTGAAGATATCGTGGATAGTCTGAGGGAAGAAAAATGGTAGGAATCATCTCATACGGTGCCTATATTCCACGGTACCGCATAAAAGTTGAAGAGATAGCGCGGGTCTGGGGTGCAAACGGCGCTGAGATCTCCAAGGGTCTTGGTGTATTCGAAAAGAGTCTCCCGGACATGGACGAAGACACCATCACCATCTCGGTCGAAGCCGCCCGCAGTGCCATGGCACGCCGGCCGGTCGACCCCGTGGATATCGGAGCAGTATACGTTGGCTCCGAATCCCACCCCTACGCGGTCAAACCCAGTGCTGTAACCGTCGGGGAAGCCATCGGGGCCACCCCCCTGATGACGGCAGCTGACTACGAGTTCGCCTGCAAGGCAGGAACTGCCGCCATCCAGACCTCGATGGGTCTGGTCAAATCAGGAATGGTCAGGTACTCGGTTGCCGTCGGTGCCGACATCGCCCAGGGAGAACCGGGTGATGCACTTGAGTACACCGCTGCAGCCGGAGGAGCCGCATTCATCATCGGAAACGATGATCCGATTGCAGAGATCAACAACACCTGTTCATTCAGCACCGACACCCCTGACTTCTGGCGCCGGGAACACAAACCCTACCCACGCCACGGGGGCCGGTTCACCGGGGAACCTGCATACTTCAAGCATGTCCTGGGTGCTTCACGGCTGATGCTTGAGAAGATGGGGACGAAACCATCAGACTACGATTACGCAGTCTTCCACCAGCCGAATGGAAAATTCCCGGTACAGGCTGCCGGGATGCTCGGCTTCTCCATGGAGCAGATCAAACAGGGGCTTGCCGTCACCTATCTCGGAAACACCTACTCAGGTGCCTCCATGGTCGGGCTCGCCTCGGTCCTTGATGTGGCGAAACCCGGGGATCGGATCTTCATGACCAGTTATGGATCAGGGTCAGGGAGTGACTCGTTTGATATCACCGTCACCGATGTCATCGGGTCTGACCTCTTCACCCGTGATGCAGCACCCACCGTCGCTGCACTGCTGGCAGACAAGAAGATAGTTGACTATGCGATTTATGCAAAGCACAAGGGAAAAGTGGTGATGATGGAATGAGAGAGGTAGCAGTAATCGGAGTCGGGTGCACGAAGTTCGGAGAGAAATGGGAGAGTTCATTCAGGAACCTCTTCGTCGAGGCCGGTGCACTGGCACTGGAGGATGCCGACCTCTCAGGAGAGAAGATCGACGAGATATTTGTCGGGAATATGAGTGCCGGACGATTTGTCGAACAGGAACACATCGGTGCCCTCATCGCAGACTATGCGGGACTGGCAACCGACAACATCCCCGCGACCCGTGTCGAGGCAGCCTGTGCATCAGGCGGGCTTGCATTCAGGCAGGCATACACGGCAGTCGCCTCCGGGATGTCTGAGATCGTGGTGGCAGCCGGGGTCGAGAAGATGACCGATGTCGGGACCGAAGTGACCACTGATGTCCTGGCTGCTGCCGCAGACCGTGAGTGGGAAGGTATCGCAGGAGTCACGTTCCCCGGCCTGTATGCGATGATCGCCACCCAGTATATGCACCGGTACGGACTCACCCGCGAACAGCTCGCCCAGGTCGCCGTGAAGAACCATGAGAACGGTGCCAGGAATCCGAATGCCCAGTTCCAGAAACCCATCACCCTCGAGACGGTGACGAAATCGACGCTGGTTGCAGACCCGCTCCGGCTCTTCGACTGTTCCCCGGTGACAGACGGAGCGTCTGCCGTCATTCTGGCACCGCTTGACCGCGCACGAGAGTTCACCGATACCCCGGTAAAGGTACTCGGATGCGGGCAGGCTTCCAGCTCCATCGCCCTCCATGATCGCAAGGATATCTGCACCATCGACGCCACCGTGGCTGCCGGGAGGCGTGCATTCTCGATGGCAAAGGTTGAGCATAAGGATATCGGATTTGTTGAGGTGCATGACTGTTTCACCATTGCAGAGATCTGTGCTATCGAGGACCTCGGATTCTGCGAGAAGGGAAAGGCAGGAGAACTCACTGAAGAGGGAGTGACTGCTCTCGGAGGGAAGATCCCGATCAACCCGAGTGGCGGGCTGAAGGCCTGTGGTCACCCGGTGGGAGCCACCGGTATCAAGCAGGTCTACGAAGTGGTGAAACAGCTCCGGGGTGATGCCGGCAAGAGGCAGGTCAACACCGAGATCGGCATGACCCATAATGTGGGGGGAACCGGGGCAACCGTCGTCTGCCACATCTTCGGGAGGGTATAACATGAGTGTGGCACGTTTCTGGAGAAAACAGCAGAACCGGTACAATCTCATCGGAACACACTGTACCACCTGTGGCAGGTACTTCTACCCGCCCCGGGCC
>CAZSVH010000033.1:0-14462 GCA_964610235.1 uncultured Methanospirillum sp.
TCCTCCCCTATACCACCAGCCAGGATGGGAATGTGGTCTTCGGGTCCAGTTACTCCCCTGAGCCCGGTGATGTCATCATCCCGGTGACACCCGGTGAACCGGAGCCGGTCACCTGGAGCGAGAGTACCCAGGTCGTCTTCGGCATCCTCCCTGACGGTGAGTATGCCGTCGGGTTCCGGACCGGTGGCGATGACGGGATAGAGACCCGCCTGGTTGAGACAGAATTTTCCATAACAGACGGGACGATGCAGAGAGTGGACGCCGAAGCTCAGGATCAGGAAGAGTAACCGGTTCAGTCACGGCCGGCCCCCAATCTTTTTATCCGCTGGCGTATCTCTCAATCTATGGACCTTCGTCTGCGGCGCACGCTCTTTCTTCTGATTCTGCTCGCCCCCTACGTCATCGTCTCCGGGATCGTCATCAGCACCGGATCAGAGGAGCCTGCAGGTCTCCTCATCCGCCTCTGCGGCCTGTGCGGATTCATCGCCCTGAGTACTGGTGCCATCCTGACGATCCTCAGGGATGAGATCCGGACCACGCTCGGACAGCCGTTCATCAGAGTACACCATATCTTCGTTCTGGCCGGCCTTCTCCTCATCACCCTTCACCCGGTCCTGATCGCACTCAGGTTCCAGAACGCGGCGATCTTTATCCCGACCTTCTCTTCTGTAACCGCCTTCTTCCAGAACGGGGGAAGGGTGGCGATCCTCCTCGTCTATACCGGGTTCCTTGCCGCAGTCTTTCAGGCGGCACTGAAAGGAAGGTGGCTGACCATCCACCGGATCATGTACCCGGCCCTGATCCTCGGGATCATCCATGCCAACTTCGTGGGGCAGGACCTGGAAAATCCGGTTATCAGGTGGCTCTGTAATCTCATGGCGATCCTCGTGATCGCGACCGGGGTCATGAAGGCAGTTCAGCGGTACCGGCGGAAGAGCCGGTGAATCTGCCGGGATGCTCGCTGCCTCCGGTGGCCACTCCATCACCAGCGTCGGCTGCTCATGCCATCGGGTCATCATCCCTCCGGAGATTCTGACGAGACAGTGGTTCTTCCGCGATATCCCCATCCCCCGGATCTTCAGATCGGCGGAGGAACCATCAGCGTTTCATCGCCAAATCACCACACTATCAGTTCTGAGAAGATACCCGGCAGGTATCCTTCGGCATACGGATGCACGGGACAGAATATCACCCGCGGATCCCTTCCCATCAGAACCGGTCTTCCCAAAGAGAGAGAACGAAGAGATGATCAGAAAAAAGGGATCAGGGGATGACGATGTTAAACCCGGGGTTGAAGGTATCGAGCATCGCGACAAACCGGTCAAATACGCCTGCATCCCCGGTGGTGGTCACATCAGCCGGCGTGATCGAGGGGTCGAGGGCGAGCTGCTCGAGGCTCTGGCGGGGCATCGTAACGGTCACGTCTGCGGCATCCGATGATTCACCGACCCGGTAGACGAGGACACTGTTCTTCACCTGGATGAGGGCGGTATCCCCGGTATCAGAGAGGACCAGGTTCATCCGGTACTCCTCACCGGCGGCCTTCCCGCCATTCACCCTGACCGAGATATAATCAAGGAGCTGGCTGACGGTCATCGCCGCCATGATATCTTCGGATATCGCGTTTCTCACCGTTACCGGTTCAGTGCTCCTGAGCTCCTGGGCTGCCATGAGGTAGGCATTCCGGGCCGTGCCGGAGACTGACTGGTATCCGAGCTGTTCAAGGGCAGCCGCTTCCATCTCCCGTGCCTCCATATTGGAGGGATCGGCAAAGACGAGGTAATGGGCAATCGAGGCGACGAGTTCATACTCCCCCGAATCATAGTCCTGCCTGAGTTGCTGCATGGTGGCATCCGCACCGCCCATGTATCCGGTGATCCGTGCGGCAAACTCCTCAGGGGGAAGCCGTTTCAGGTTAATCGGGTTGGCATCGTAGAACCCGAGGTACTTCTGGTACGTCGCCTTGACTCCCATGTACACCTGGCCGTAAAACCCGTAGGTATACCAGTACTGCTCAAGCGACTCCGGGGGCTCGATCATGTCTGCAATCTCGTCCATGGTGTACCCCTTGTTCAGGAGATTGAGCGTCTGGTCATTGATGTACTTGTACATATCCCGCTGGTTCTCCAGGAGTTCGACCACTTTGTCGTTGCCATACCGTGGCCAGTGATGGGAACAGAAGACCAGGTCTGCTTTGTGGCCATAGAGCCGCAGTGCCTCATCCAGGCTGTTTGCCCAGGCAAGGGGGTCACGGACCTGGGCACCCCGGAGGGTGAGAATATTATGGAAGCTTGCCGTGCAGTCTTCTGACATCAGCAGGGCGTTCTTCTCAGGGAACCAGATATCGAGCTCAACCGGAGCCTCCGTGTTCTCGGTCAGGTGAAACTCCATCGTCACCCCGTCCACCGTGACCGTCTGCCCGGTATGGGTGATATCAATCGTCGGGGGAATGAGTGATGCCGTCCCCGTGGACGGACTCTTCCCAAGACCGATGTCGACATTCCCTTTCGGATCCCGGGGGAGTTTTATCCCGTACTGGTAGGTTGCTCTCCGGAACATCGCATTCCCGGCATAGACGTTCTCACTCAGGGCATGTTCCATGAAGTGTTCGGGTGCGATGATCTCCACCTTCCCGGCATCAACCTCCTCCTGGGTCGTCACCCCCTTCACGCCCTGGTAATGGTCAACATGGGGGTGTGAGTAGACGACCGCTCTGACCGGATAATATCCCAGCGTTGAATTCACCAGTGCCATCGCTGCCTGTGCCGTCTCGACCGATACCATCGGGTCGATGACGATCCAGCCGGTCTTCCCCCTGATCAGGCTCATGCTGGTGACATCATAGCCCCGGACCTGATAGATGCCGTCAGAGACATTGAAGAGGCCCCGGATATTGTTCAGCTGAGCCTGCCGGTAGAGCAGGGGATTGATGGTATCAGGACGGGTCTCATTTTCAAGAAAATCGTATGCCTCCATATCCCAGGCCGTGTATCCCGGGTATGCAGACGGGATCGTGAGCGGATCATCCGTGGCCATGAATCCACGGTTCGCAAAATCGAAGTCCTCATCATTGTTATTCCAGGCAGGGGTGTCGTTCATCTCCTCCTGAACCGCCCGGGTATAATCTGTCGCATCATTCCGACCATCAGCCATTCCTGCTCCGCAGAAGAGAAGAAGAGCGAATAATCCTGCAATAATCCGGATCCCTTTCATCGCAATCATGGATGGTGGTGATTGTGACCGGTTAATAAGATCGGTATGACACCGGGATCATCATGGCAGTGTTATCCCCCGGAGCCGGAGAGGAGTCTGCTGATCCCGGATGGTATCTCAGGGAGGGCGATCATCCCTCCCTCAGAGCGGAAGGAGAACTGCACCTGGTCCCGGGAGCCGGGGCATCGGAACGGGCTTATTAGCCAGGGCAGGGGATACAGAGGATCTTTCTGACCGAATCAACCCAGATCTGTTTTATCATCATGGGATCCTTCCCCAGGATGTGGGTCATCATCCCAAGGCCGATGGACATTCCGTATATCGCGTGAACGGCAGCATGGAGGTCCACTCCGGCCGGAATCTCCCCCCGTTCCTGGTACTGGGAGAGCACCTCATGGATCCGTGCATGATTCTCATCGATGACTCCGGAGAGCCGCTCGCAAAACGCCGGATCCTTCGGGATCTCCGAGGCCATCGCCTGTACAAAGGCAGGGAAGAGTGGACGGATTTTGATGAATATAAAATCCGCCGCGTTTTCAAGGGAGATCTGACCATCGGTCCCCTCAGAGAGGCTCTCCAGCATCAGGTCACGGATCGTCCGGACCATCCCGACCGCCACATCCTGCATGAGGAGGCTGCTGCTCGGAAAGTAGGAGTAGAACGCCCCCTTTGTCACCCCGACCCTCTGGGCAATGGCATCCAGGGTCACCCGCTCCCATCCGTCCTTCGCCGCAACCTCGAGCGCTGCAGCGATAATCTTCTTCTTCGCCTCCTCCCGGTATTCCTTATTGATTCGTGGCATATCCGCATCCCCGGCTATCTGTCTATGTATGCTTCCTGACACTAAAAAGACTGCCAGGATAGTAAACTAAACGTATGTTTAATAAAGTGTACGAGAGTATATTGACAGAGGGGACCGTTCCCATGAGAGAGAAGGAGGATATGAAGATGAATCTGCATACCGGTCAGAGGAGGGCCATCACCGGCACGCTCCTTGTCATCCTGGTAACCCTCATGGTGGTGCCGGGATCCGCGATGGACAATGAAGGAGACATGGAGAATCCTACCGTTATCATCACCGAGTACACGGTCACGCCGGCGGTTCTGCTCCCGGGAGACAAAGGAACGGTGACCATCACCCTGATGAATACCGCCCGGACGGCATCAGTCAGTGAACACAGCGGGGTTGCCCTCAACGGGGCGTATGCGATGACCAGGAATACCGATATCAACGTCTACATCGAGCGGGTCAGCCTGGAAGGAGACGGAGTCCGGGTGCTCACCGATCCATTTGAGCGCCTCGGATCCCTGGGGCCGGGTCAGTCGGTCCCGGTCACCTTTGTGATCCAGGCCCCGGATACCGACGGAATCTACTTCCCTGAGGCACGGATCGATGTCAGGAACGGGAGGAGCACCCGGTACCCGGTCACGGTGAACGTGAACACCGTGATATCAGCACAGAAGAAACCCGCACTCTCCGTGACCCGCTCCCTCCCGGACCGGGTGACTCCCGGAGATGACTGCAGAGCAGAGATCAGTATCCGGAACACCGGGCTGACACGGGCAGGGGATATCGCTATCCAGGTAAACTCATCCACGAGATCCCTCCTCCTCGCCTCACCGGGCAGGTACTACGTGGACCATCTCGACCCCGGGGAGATACACAACATCTCCCTCACCCTGATGACTGACAAGACCACCCCGACCGGGATAGACCCGGTCACCCTCACGATCACCTACCTCAACCCGGACGACACCCTCGAGGAGCAGACCGAGATCATCGGGGTCCCGGTGACCGGGACGGCTGAGCTGGCGGTGAAGTCATTCACCACCGAACCCGCTATCCCCTCACCCCACAGTCCCTTCAAGCTCATCGTCAGGGTTGAGAATACCGGGACCGGCCAGGCGACATCGGTCAAGGTCACTCTCGACAGCCCGGCAGCAGGGACCCGGTCCGCATTCATCGGATCCATCGGCCAGAAGAGCGATGCTCCGGCAATCTTCCACCTCCGTGCCGGCTCTGAGGAGGTGATCCCGGTCACCCTGGCGATCTCGTACACCGACGATTCCGGGGATCAGATAATCACCGAAGAAGCGACCATCCCGACCGGACCGCCGTCAGACCTTCCCCTTCTGGGAGGCCTCATCCTGGGTGCTGCCCTCATCACCGGGGCGGTCTGGTACTGGTGGATCAGGCCGGGGAAACGGAATGGAGCGTAACGGAGGGTGGACCCGGGTCTCGTGGTACCTTGCCACGCGATCGGTATACCGAGGGAACCGGAGCACCCTCCTCCTGACCATCCTCATCATCGCCCTCGTGATGGTGCTGATGAACTTCCTCGGGATCATCATCGGGGGGGTCATTACCCTGTACAATGACCAGATGATCGACTTCCAGTACGGGCACGTGATGATTGAACCCAGGGACAGGGAGAACAGGATCCATCACGCAGACCTGCTGGTAAGCCGCCTGAAAGGGATCCCGGGGGTGAAAGGGGTCAGTGCCCGGTACAGTACCGGGGTGACGATCACCAACCCGAAAAACGGCAGGTTCCAGCCCATATCCCTGACCGGGTTTGATCCTGGCGATGAGCAGTATGTGACCCGGTACCAGGAGAAGATCATCGACGGGGATTATCTCTCCCCGGGGGATACCGATGAGATCATCATCGGCACGCTCCTCGCCGGAGAGGAGGAGGAGTCACAGGATAAACTGCCATCCCTCGGCGGAATATCAGTGGGAGACCGGGTTGAGGTCGCGTTCAGGAACGGGGTCGTGAAGAGCTTCCGGGTGAAGGGCATCTATGAGACCCTGGGAGCCCTGATCGATCACGAGGCCTTCATCACCCGGGCCGCGATGAACGAGGTCATCCCGGACGGTGATGAGGCTACCGGGATCCTCATCACCGGGGAATCGTCCCGTGATGCCCCGGTACTCAGGGATACCCTCCTCGGGTTCGGTGTCGGGGAGCAGATAAAGACCTGGAACGAGAAAGGACAGGGGATTCTCGGGGACGCAATCGCCAGTATCAACCTGATCAACGCGATCATGACGATCGTCGCCCTCATCGTTGCCAGCGTCGTCATCTTCATCGTGACCTACATCAACGTCATCAACCGGAAGAAGCAGATCGCTATCCTGAAGGCGATCGGCGTCAGAAAGCGGATTATTCACGGGAGTTACCTCCTTCAGGTCCTCTTCCAGTGTGCCTGCGGGTCCGTCGTCGGGATCCTGATGCTGAACATCATCGTCTTCACCCTGACCATGCATAAGATCCGGTTCCCGATGGGCTTCATCACCCCGGTTCTTGACTATCATGCTATCGGGATCAGTATCATCCTGCTCTGCCTGGTCTCCCTTGTTTCAGCCTTCATTCCTGCACGGGAGGTCACGAATGAAGAGATCCTTGATGCGATGAGGGGATAGAATGATTGAAGCGGAAAACCTGAAACGGATCTATCACCTGGGTGCGGTCACGGTGGAGGCACTCGGGGGAGTCTCGATCACCATCAGCCAGGGAGAATATGTCGGGATCATGGGACCGTCGGGGAGTGGAAAATCCACCCTTCTCCACCAGCTCGCCCTCCTTGACCGGCCCACATCCGGTCTCATCAGGCTGCAGGGTACCGATGTCACCCGGCTTTCGGATGAGGAACGGACCTGGTTCAGACTCATGCACCTGGGATATGTGTTCCAGGATTACGCCCTGGTCACCGAACTGAATGTCATGGAGAACGTCGCCATCCCCATGATCACCCGCGGAGAGCCGTACGATGACTGCTACACGGCAGCACGGGACGTGCTGGAGAAGGTCGGTCTGATCAGACGGCAGGACCACCTCGTCTGTGAACTCTCCGGAGGAGAGCAGCAGCGGGTCTCGATCGCCCGTGCCCTGGTGAACCGGCCGGCGATTATCTATGCAGACGAACCGTGTGCGAACCTTGATACCGCAAACTCCCGGATGATCCTGGAACTCTTCCGCACGCTCAACCAGAGCCTGGGGCAGACGATCGTGATGGTCTCCCATGAACCCTGGCACCAGGAGTACTTTGACCGGGTCATCTTCCTGAGAGACGGGCGTCTTGAGGATGATGCCGCTGATCCTGACCCCGCTCCCGTCAGCCGGAGTCATCATCGTGATATCCCCTGAATTTCCACTGGAACAGATTCCCGGGATCAGGTGAGCACCGGATCAGAACAGGGGATGCAGAGTATGAGTGCCGGGCATGCGCCGGATCAGGAATGGAGGAGGAAAAAAGGGAGTGGGATCCGGGATCCCGCTCAGACCTGGGGAGGGGTGACCATCCAGGTGGTGCTGTTCGAGTAACTGTACTTGACGATCGAGAACTCAGGGCAGGTCTCTGCCAGTATCGCCATGTTCGTCCCGACCTCCTTGGATGAGAGGCCGAGTTCCTTGGCGATGTACTTCGACTTCAGGAAACACTTCCCTGAGCGGACTTTATCTTTCAGGTACTGAATGAGACAGACCTGCCGATCGTTGTAGGTGGTGCTGAAACGGGATTGTAACAACATTTTTGTAACCCTCTGGAAATCCTCATCAGACAGGACCGGAAGGGAGATACCCACGGTAGGAGGAGACGGTCGCATGCAGCGACCGCGTGGGTTGATGGACCCTCTTCCGGTCCGGCGGGGCGATGCCCCGGAGCGGAGGTTCCCGGGGACTCATGACCGGAGTATCCTGGCAGGCAGGGTACAGGATGGTAGGAGGAGATCATGAACGCATGTCTCCAGGATATCCCGGTCAGGAGATCCAGCCGGGCTGTCAGGCAGACATCCTGACAGGCCTGGTCATCCGGGCCTCCGTGTGACATACCAATGTTCCATGAAACAGGCTATAAGGCAGATAGATAAAATTGATTATTATCAGTCTGAAATTAGTTTATACGCCCTTATGAGCGATTCCACCGTCATCTGCCCTCGGTCGGTCTGCGTGGAACGTCTCTGGTCCGGACCGGGTGTTGCACCCGGTTCATACCAGACCGGAGGTGGCTTTGAATTATCCGTCACCCGGGGGATAAATCCCTGAAATACCCGGTTTGAAACCGTTGCAACCGGTTGCAACACCCGGGAACCGGCTCGAATGACGGGGGAGCAGCCAGTGACACCCTGGATCCCCGGAGGTCAGAGCCGCGGGGAGCAGCCGGCCGGGAGGCAGACCCGAGGAGCGCCACCAGGGTCCGGGCAGGGGAGCAGAATCAGGAGGATGGGCTCTGAATCACCAGGAGAAGCGAATTACCAGGATATGCCAGGGCTGATTCCGGGGAGCCGGGTGAGCAGCAGGATGAAGGACAGCGCGGAGAGCGGAGGATGTCCGTGAGAAAGGGAAGGGGGGGAGCGGGAAGGAGGATCTCGGATCTCCTCGCCGGAACGGTTCCCGCGGACCTCATCCCACTTGTTCCTGACCGGTTCGAGGTCATCGGGGATATCGCCGTCATCTCAATCCCCCCTGAGCTGCTCCCGTACCGTGCGGAGATCGCCGACAGTCTGATGAAGACGAGGAGAAGCATCAGAACCGTCCTCCGCCGCATCTCACACCGGGACGGACTCCACCGGGTCGCATTGTACGAGCCGGTGACCGGGTCAGGGACGACCACCCGGTACCGTGAGTTCGGGTTTGTGTACCGGGTGGACCTGGCACAGGCGTTCTGCTCCACCCGGCTTGCCGGAGAGCGGCGACGGATCGCCCTCCAGATAAGACCCGGTGAGCGGGTCTTCATCCCCTATGCCGGATACGGACCCTTCGTCATTCCGGCAGCAGCGCAGGGGGCGGAGGTGGTTGCCCTTGAGATCAATCCCACAGCATGCCGCCTTCTGGCTGAGAACCTGCGGACCAACCACCTGGAACAGTCCGTCCTGGTAATCAGGGGAGATGCCTGGCAATGCCGGATCCGGCCCGGAACGACTGACCGGGCGATCATCCCGTCTCCCTACGGGTCTGACCGGATCCCCGGGCCCGCCGCAGAGGCGGTCCGGCCCGGGGGATGGATACATCTCTACACCCTTCAACCAGCCCGGGAGGCGGAACAGGTCAGGGAGGAGCTGCTGAACGCCGGATACCGGGTCGCCCGGTACCACCGGTGCGGGAATGTTGCCCCCGGGATCTCGCGGTGGGTCTATGACCTTCAGAAACCCCCGGAGATCTGAGATAGCTCTATCAGCCTGGTATCAAAACGTGTACCAGCACGGGATACCCATGAATCACTCAGTATAGGCTGCGGTGCCCGCCGCCGTCCAGGCCGCCCGCCCGCTCGTCCACCATATCACCAATTACGTAACGGTCAACGACTGTGCGAACATCACCCTCTGTGCCGGGGGTTCCCCGGTGATGGCCCATGCAGCCGCCGAGGTCGCTGAGATGGTCCGGCACGCCGGGGCCCTCGTCCTCAACATCGGAACCCTTGACCCCGGGCAGGCAGAATCCATGCTGATCGTCGGGGAAGAGGCAGCCGGGCGGGATATCCCGATCATCCTCGACCCGGTCGGGGCCGGGGCAACCTCGCTGAGGACCAGGACAGTCCGGGAGCTCATCAGCCGTCTCCCGATCGCGGTCCTGAAAGGGAATCAGGGAGAGATCGGAACCATTGCCGGGGTGGATGCCACGGTCAGGGGGGTCGACTCGGCAGGGGTCGCCGGGGACGCGGTTGCCATCGCCCGGACCCTTGCCGCGGATTCAGGCATGACCGTGATCATGAGTGGTCAGACCGATATCATCAGTGACGGGGACCGGACAGTCCTGGTGGAGAACGGTCATCCCCTCATGGGAAGGATCTCAGGGACCGGGTGCATGGCAGCCTCGGTGACCGGGGTGTACAACGCGGTCTCCAGGGACCGGGTTATCGCATCCGCTGCAGCCTTTGCTGCATTCGGGATCGCCGGAGAACGGGCGGCAGCCGTGGCCCGGGGGCCGGGCACCTTCCGGCCGGCACTCTTTGATGCCCTCGCCTCAGTCACACCCGGGGATCTCACCGCATATGCACGCATCAGGGATGAGTAGATGCGGCTCGACCTCTATGTGATCACCGATGAGCACCTCTCAGGCGGACTGAGCCATACCGGGATCGCCAGACAGGCAGTCCAGGGGGGAGCCGATGTCATCCAGTTGCGGGAGAAAGGGCTCACCGGAAAGGAGCTCACCCGGATAGCAGAAGAGATCAGCAGCATCACCCGGCATGCCGGTGCCCTCTTTATCATGAACGACCGGCTTGACATCGCCCTCGCAAGCGGGGCAGACGGGGTTCATCTCGGGCAGGATGATCTCCCGCTCACCGCAGCCCGCCGCATCGCACCCCGGCCCTTCATCATCGGGGTCTCGGTGGGAACTGCAGCCGAGGCAGCACGGGCAGAGGCAGACGGAGCCGACTATGTCGCGGTCGGTCCGGTCTTTCCGACCGGGTCAAAGGATGATGCCGGCCCGGCAACCGGGACCGGGATGGTGGCGGCAGTCCGGGCAGCGGTATCAGTCCCGGTGATAGCCATCGGGGGCATTACCACCAGGAATGCCGGGGAGATCATCCATGCAGGTGCTGACGGCCTGGCGGTCATATCCGCAGTCGTCAGCCAGGACGACATCCCTGCAGCGGCCCGGACCCTGGCCGCCATCATCAGGGCAGAAAAAGAGAAGAATCCCTGATCGCGGGGGGCTCAGGGGATCTCTGATCCGGTGCACCGGTCCCATTCTTCACCAATCCAGGTGAGCACCTGTTGTGCACCCTCAATATACGATTTTGCACGTTTTTCCGTGAGAAACCGGATATCATCCTGCCGGATCTCGGACTGCCAGGCATACGGACTCATGGTATTCAGATCCTCCACCAGCGGCCGGATCCTATCAGGGAGATATGGGACAGCGAGGCCGGAGAGATCACCAAACCGGGAGCCGCGTTCGGGCCGCTCACCGGTCTTAAGGACGATCAGCCCTTCAAGGGCATATTCTGCAGACCGGTGGGCATAACTGGATGCCCAGAGGAGTGACCCTGCGCCAAGAAGTTCTTTCGCGAGGGCAAGTTCGTGATCCGCACGGTTCAGCCACAGTTCAGGTTTCATAGGTATCCCGTGATTGTCTCTCTGTACTACCTCTTCACCTGAAAACAAAAGCCCTTTGCTATGCATCAGCCAGGGGGGAGAGCAGGCATGGAGCGGCAGCAGAATCCCCGGGAAGGGGCGGATCACGGATCGTCAGGGGAGTAGTTCATGACCAGGATCTCATTTATCGCACCCCGTTTCCCACTGTCACTGTTAATCATCCGTTTTGCCGGGACCCTCCCGATCCAGTACCCCTGGTAGAGGGTATCAAAGAAATCATCATCAGGATCCTCATTCTTTGGATCCGAGTTGCTCAGCATCACCCGGCCGCCGGCGTGATCTGCCTGACGGAAGAAGTCTGCCAGCCTGACCTGGTCCGCATCGGTGAACCCTTCATGGGAATAGGAGGTGAACCGGGAGGTCCGGTTCAGCGGGCGGTAGGGGGGGTCCAGGTAGACGAAGGTCCGCTCATCGATGAAGGGAAGGGATTGCAGGAAGTCTCCGGAGAGGATGGTGGTCCGGGCAAGGAGACCCGATGCGAGGCGGAGGTTTGCCTCGTTCACGATGGACGGGTTTCTGTACCTGCCGAACGGGACATTGAACAGCCCTTTCGAGTTCACTCTGAAGAGCCCGTTGAAGCAGGTCCGGTTTAAAAAGATGAGGGCAGCTGCCCGTTCCACCCATCCCCCATGGTATGCGGAGTAGTCAAACCCTTCCCGCCCGGCATTGAGGGTGGCCCGCACCTCAAGAAACATCTCACTGCGGCCTGATTCATCCAGACGATCATACCGGGACTGATAGGCCCGGAGGAGATCGATCAGGGCATCTGCGTGATCCTTCACCACCCGGTACGTGAGGACCAGTTCCTCATTAGCATCGCAGATGATGGATTCCCTGATGGGATACCGCTGCATCACGAAGAAGAAGACCGCTCCTCCCCCCATGAATGGCTCGACGTACCGGTCGATCCTTCCGTCCGCAAGCCCGGACGGAAACCGGTGTTCAAACTCGGAGAGGAGCTGGCTTTTTCCTCCTGCCCACTTGAAGAAGGGGCCGGCGGTCCCGTTCCCGGGACGGGTGCGCCGCAGGGTGCGGGACCGGACCGGGGTGGTATCATCCTGGGTCATAGGTGGTAATAGGGAGACCCGTCCCGTGGCCAGGGGGTCACGGGTTACGGGTTGATCCTGATCCACTCAGCGTCACCCCGGATGTACCTTGTGGAGTCGTGCACAAGATAGAACACTATGCACCGCCATACCTCCTACCATCCACGATTCCCGCATCAGCAGGCGGGCAGGGCGGGAGTCCGGGAAGGGAGAGAGAGGGGATCAGAATCAACCGGTACATCTGTATTCATGGCCATTTTTACCAGCCACCACGGGAAAACCCCTGGCTCGAGGAGATCGAGACCGAGGATACGGCATACCCGTACCATGACTGGAACGAGCGGATCACGGCCGAGTGTTATGCCCCGAACGCTTCGTCCCGGATCCTGGGGCCTGACAAGTCCATCACCGACATTGTCAACAACTACTCCCGGATCAGTTTCAACTTCGGCCCGACCCTCCTCTCCTGGCTGGAGAGGCATAACCAGGAGGTCTACGGGGCGATCCTTGATGCGGACCGGGAGGGGATGAAACGGTTCTCTGGTCACGGGTGTGCCATCGCACAGGTATACAACCACCTCATCATGCCACTGGCATCCACCCGTGACAGGCGGGCCCAGATCCTCTGGGGGATCCGGGACTTTACCACCCGGTTCAACCGGATGCCTGAAGGGATGTGGCTCTCCGAGACGGCGGTTGACGAAGAGACCCTTGATATCATGGCTGGAGAGGGGATCCGGTTCACCATCCTTGACCCGAACCAGGCGGCAGAGATCCGGCCTGATCCGCAGTCCCCGTGGACCCCCGTGAGCGGGGGGAGGTTTGAGATTGGTCTTCCGTACCGGTGCACCCTCCCATCCGGGAGGACGATCGCGATCTTCTTTTATGATCATGCCATCGCGAACGAGATCGCGTTCGGCGAACTTCTCACCAGCGGCGAACTCTTTGCCGACCGGATGATGCAGGCACTCCCACCCGGTCCCCCGTCCCCCCGGATCCTCAGCGTCGCCACCGACGGGGAGACCTACGGCCATCATCACCGGTTTGCAGATATGGCCCTCGCCTATGCCCTCCATCTCGTCCAAAAACGGGATATCGCCGGGATCACCATCTTCGGAGAGTTTCTTGAGAAGCATCCCCCGGTCCGGGAGGTGAGGATCCGGGAGCAGACGTCATGGAGCTGCCCCCACGGGATCGGCCGGTGGCAGGAGGACTGCGGGTGCCGGACCTACCATGCCTGCCTCATCTCAAACCCGGCACACTGTCTCCTCCCTGAGGGATCCGATAAACCCGGAAGAGACCCGAGAACATGGAACCAGCAGTGGAGACGGCCCCTCAGGGATGCGATGAACTGGCTGAACGATTCCCTTACCCACCTGTACCAGGAACGTGCCACCGGTCTCTTCCAGGATCCCGAAAAGGCACGGGAAGAGTACTATGACCTCTTCCGGGACCGGTCTGATGAGAACATCAGGTGGTTCTTCTCCCGTCACGGGGTGAACGGGACCGGTGATGACGGGGTGGTGACCGGACTGCGGCTCCTGGAGATGGAGCGTCACGCACTCCTGATGTTCACGAGCTGCGGATGGTTCTTTGACGACATCGGAGGGATCGAGTCGGTCCAGGTGATGATGTACGCGTGCCGGGCGATGCAGCTGGCACGGGAGATATCCGGCACCGACCCTGAGCCTGAGTTCATCACCCGGCTCAGCCAGGCCCGGAGCAACCTCCCCGGGCTCGGAACCGGTGCTGATATCTACACCACCTACGTGAAGACCGCAGCCATCGATCACGCCCGTCTCGCATTCCATTATGCGATCACCTCCCTGATTGAACCCTATCCCAGGGAGGCCCGTATCCATACCTATACCATCTGCTCCCAGTCGCACCGGCAGGGAGAGGCGGGTATCCTCAGGCTGGTCACCGGCCATGCGATCTTCCGGTCAGACCAGACCAGGGAGACGTCAGACCTGGTATATGCCGCCATCCATCTCGGGGATTACAACTTCATGGGCGGGATCGGGGAGTTTACCGGTGATGAGGCATTCACCACCATGGAAGAGGATCTCTGGGACGCGTTTACCCGGAGTGATGTCCCG
>CAZSVH010000034.1:0-14341 GCA_964610235.1 uncultured Methanospirillum sp.
CCAGTAATAATCTGGGGTTAGATGGTCAGACATCTGATGGGGTAGATCAGAATGAGTAACAGAGAATTTGGCAGAATTGTAGCAGTGGCTTTCGTTACCCTGCTCCTTCTGTCAGGATACGCAGCCGCAATCAGGCCGACATCCGCACTCTATGATAAGACGGGTCTCACCACAACCATTGACGCGACCTGTATCGGGACGCTTATGGTGAACCATGACATGGAGTGGGATCAGACGAATGATCCTCATGCGGATCTCGGATCAAACAACCTGGCCGGGGATGAGGTCAGGACCGAGACCACGTATCGTGAGGATACCATGGCGGTTGCCGGGACAACCCGGTACACCAAGGACTTCAGCATGGATGGGTCGAATGCGTCTGCAGGAAACGACAACCTGGGTGTCAGACATACGGTGAATTATCTCGCCGATGAGAGCCAGAATGGTCTGATGCTCTGGGATGAACAGGGTACCATCTCCCAGTGGGGAAGAGGAACCACGAACCAGACCACCGCCCGGTGTATCTTTGCGCAGGGTGGCGATGCCGGTGCAGCCGGATTCAGCGGGTTTGTCAGCGCGGGCAGTCTGATGAACGTTGAAGAGGTAGCAGCAGTCACCCAGATGGGTGGACGGATGATCTCTGATAATTCCAAGATCCCGGTCAGCTTACGCTACAGCTTCGATGCCCAGGGTCTGGATACCGATTCGAAGGACAAGCTGGCAACCGGTGCAGCCGAGGTCTATCAGAATACCAACTTCGAGACCGGAACAAAGGATGCAACATCGTCCAATGTGACCACCGGTATCATGGATTACCAGCAGACCCAGGTAAGAGGCCTGTTTGACCTTGCCCAGACGGTCGGATATACCTCCACCTACTAATCCTCTTTTTTTCATGAACCCTGAGAAGAACGACGATGTGATCGATCTGTTATCCGGTCTCCGTCATGCTGAAAAGGAAAAACGGGCAGAGTGTGTCAGAAACCTGGTTCATACCGGTGACCGGGCAGTCCCCGGCCTGCTTGCCCTGCTCGGCGATCCTGAGTGGACGGTCCGGTACCGGGCTGCCGAAGCGCTCGGACTGATCGGATCAGTGGTGGCTGTTCCAGCCCTGATAACGGGGTGTGCTGACCCAAAGGACCATGTGCGATACATGGCTGCCAAGGGACTCGGTCTGATCCGGGATCCAGCGGCTGTTTCACCGCTGGTCATGCTCCTGGCTGATGAACACCCGTATACCCGGGCGGTTGCCGCAGAAGGACTGGCTGGAATCGGCGGGAGAGAGAGCAGGGAGGCGATCCTCTCAGCCCTTCGCCATGAGCATGATCCCTGTGTCCGCGAGCGGATGGAACAGTCCCTGGAAAAGAAGGGATAACCGGCTTACCGGATTCGTGTTCCGGGATCGACCGGGGCGAGGGGAACCAGCAGAGATGCTGTATCCCCTGCAGCGAGTATCATACCATCACTCTCAATTCCGAATATTTTTGCCGGCTTCAGATTCATCACCACGGTAACGGATCTGCCGACGAGCTGCTCAGGAGAGTAAAACTGGGCGATTCCACTGACGATCTGCCGGGTTTCAGACCCGAATCCCACCTGGAGTTTCAGGAGCTTGGATGACTTGGGCACGGGCTCAGCACTGAGCACGGTCCCAATCCTGAGATCCACCCGGGCAAACTCCTCGATGGAGATCCGGGTATCAGGTTCCGTTGCTCCCGTGAGGGCATCCACCCGTTCCCGGAGGGCTACATCAAGGGTGGTTATCTGTTTCTCGTCAAGTTTTCCGAAGATGATTGAAGGGGGCGGGAGCGGGCCGGCCGGAAGGTCCACCAGCGCTTCATCAAACCTGACGGTGCCGAGATCACCCGGCATCCCCAGCTGCTCCCAGAGGAGGCGGGCCCTATCCGGCATGACCGGTTCAATCAGAAGGGCAAGGGCCTTGGCAATCTGCAGGCAGTTTCGCATCACCTGTGCCATGCCGGCAACGTCCGTCTTCGCCAGTTTCCAGGGTTCACGGGTCTGGATGTAGTTGTTCCCGTATGCGGCAAGACCGAGGATCGCATCCACGGCTCCCTTAAAGTCATACCCTTCAACCAGGGCAGTCACCACCGTGATCGCCTCCCGAATCCGCTCCCTGACTTCAGGTTCAACCAGGGCATCCGGCACCCCGCCGAACTGTTTCTGGGAGAGATGCAGGGATCGGTACACAAAGTTCCCGAGGGTGTTGACCACCTCTGAGTTGATCCGCTCGAGGTAGAGTTTCCAGGAGAAGTTCATCTCCTTGGTATGACTGGTATAGGTGAGGAGGTAGTACCGGAGGTAGTCAGCCGGAAGTCCCTGGTCAAGGTAGTCCTCGTTCGTCCAGACGACATATCCACGGGACTTGGAGAACTTGTGGTCATCGATCTTCACCATCCCGGAGGCGACGACGGCATACGGAGTTCCGTATCCGGCTGCTTTCAGCATCGCCGGCCAGAAGACACAGTGATGATAGGTGATATCCTGACCGATGAAATGGGTGACCCGTGTCTCCTCTCCGCACCAGTAGGCCTTCCAGTCAGTGCCGGCTTTTTCTGCCCATTCTTCAGTAAACCCGATATATCCGATGGGAGCATCAACCCAGACATAGACAACAAGATCGTCATGACCGGGAAACCGGACCCCCCAGTCAAGGGTCCGGGTGATGCACCAGTCCCGAAGGTCCTCATTGACCCAGCCGCGGGCATAATTGATGGCATTGTCCGTCCCCTTCAGTCCATCCAGGAAGCCTTTCAGATAATCCTGGAAGGCCGAGAGCCTGAAGAAGAAGTGTTCCTGTTCCCTGAACTCGGCAGACGTCCCACAGATCCGGCAGGTCGGCTGCAGGATCTCACCCGGTTCGAGATGCTTCCCGCATCCCTGGTCACACTCGTCTCCGCGTGCAGGTTTGCTGCAGTGCGGGCAGATTCCTTCCAGGTAGCGATCGGGAAGGAATTTTTTGCATTGGGGGCAGTAGGCCTGCTGAATGACCTTCGGATAGACATACCCCCGCTCGATGAGCCGGTTGACAATATGGGTGGTCCGGGTGTGGGTCGCCGGATCATCGGTCATGCCGAAGTGATCAAAGAGGACGTTCATCCTCCTGAAGGTCTGGTCAAAATGCGCATGATACCGCTCAGATATCCCGCGGGGGGAGATCCCTTCTGCCTCGGCACTCACCACGATAGGGGTACCGTGATTATCAGATCCACAGATAAAAACAGCATGCTCTCCTTTCCGACGCATGAACCTGACATAAAAATCCGCAGGGACATAGGTCCGGAGATGGCCAAGATGACAGGGACCATTGGTATAGGGGAGTCCGCATGTGACTAACAGGGGCCTGCTGTTCATTGCGTACATTTTTGGGGTTGATTACATAAATAAGATCATCAGAAATGAAGAAAAAAATCCGGTTTAATACGATTTCCATCGGATCAGAGCCAGAAAAACCGGATATCAAGGAACTGACAGAGTTTGTCAGAACCCAGCGGGGATCAGAGACGGATCTCATCAGGTTTTACCTGATCAGATCCGTCACCGCCCAGAAAGAAGCAGGAATTGGCACAGTCTGCGGGGGAGGGCGATACTATCTCCCCCGGATCGCAGACCTGGTTGATGCTGATGCCGGGAGGCACGGGGAGTGGATGGAGGATCCCAGACGTGATGCTTCCCTCATGCTGCAGATCGCCGGACCGGTGAGGATGGCACTACCGGCACCCCATCTCATCCCCGGCTCTCCTTCCGGTGATGATGACCGGTATGCAGACTTCTGTGATCGGTTTGCCGGACTGCTCAGGGAGATGCGGGATGCAGGAACGCACGGACATATCCTCCATGCCGCTGAGGGGATCCCGCTTGAGGCCGAGCGGCTGGCGTCACGGAGAACACGGTTCATCGCACCGGACGGGAATCAGGCGGTGCAGGAGCAGCTGCTCGAATTCCAGGAGACGATCATCCTGACCCGGACAAGACTCCCCCTCCTCCCTGCCCTTGCAGACCAGTATACTATCAGGGAGGTGACGATCATCGATCCCGCTCCTCCGGATTATGCTTCAGTGATGCAGATCCTCGATCCTGACCAGATCGTGGCAGGGGGATATGGAACCGGAAGTGAGCGGGAGTACTGGGCCGGACTGGCAGGGATGGCAGAGGTGCCGGTTCAGGCCGGCTGATCAGTTCTGATCCGCGACCGCCGATATCCGGGGGAAGTACCGGTTCTTCTTCGTGAACCGAAGGAGGATCTTATCCCAGAGTGAGAACCTGAAGAATCCTCCTGCCGCATGCGGATGGCCTCCTCCCCCGAACTCCCGGGCGATGAGATGGCTGACCGGGGGGACAGAACGGATGGAGAACTTTCCGGATTCTGACACGAGCACCTCGATGTCGGATCCAAGTTCTTTCCGCAGGTATGCAGCGGTTTCACTCGGATACCCGTACATCGGGCTGATAACCATCCGGTACCTGGTTCCCAGGATCGTCGCCGAGCGCCGGGTGCGGTGCATCACCTTCTGCATCTCCCGCATGATATCCTCGTACTCCCGCCGGATCTTCCCGTCGTCAAAGACCCCGATCATGAGCATATCCCTTACATGGTCACGGTTCCCTTCCCGCTGCAGGACGAGACCGAGGACCCCGGACCGGGGATCCTTATGCTTCCAGAGATCATAGTCGCAGACCACCAGGGAGATCTCCTCGGCGATGACATCATCAGGGGTGAGATCAAGGGAACAGATCCCGCAGGCACACCTCCCGGTATCGATATGGAGATGATCCACGATCCTCCGGACCAGGGCGATCTCATCCTCGTTCCACCGGTGATGATCCCGCCATTCGATCCGCCACCCCTGCTGTTTTATCCGCCGCAGATGTTGTTCAACACCCCGGCGGTAGGAGAGATCGCTGATACTGAGGGTGTCGCCATTCCCTGCCACCTGGGAGATGATCTCCAGGTACATCGGGAATTTTCCGACCGAACTCCAGAGGGTATGAACTCCCTCCTTCCGGTACCGGATCCGGTGCACGGCATCTGCACCGACCGCATCAAAGTCATTATGCGTCAGGTGAATGATATGGGCGGTCCGAAGGGCAATATCAGCAGAGATGGATGCGGCATCCGGGCCCTTCTTTCCTTTCCTGAAGAACATTGAGTATATGTCATGCCCGGAACCAGATAATACGAGCGTTTTATTCCGGAAGAGAGAGGAGGCTTGCAGAAGGATTAAGTAGATCAAGTACGTATCTGTATAGTCGCGCCTCAGTAGCTCAGACTGGGAGAGCGCCAGACTGAAGATCTGGTTGTCCCCGGTTCAAATCCGGGCTGGGGCATGAATACAGTGAGTTCAGTTCACTGATACTTTTTTGACCGCATCATATCGCGTCTGATCGTTCTCGTCTGATCTCTGACTGACTGGGATTGGGAATTTTTAAAAATCATTTTTATGGGATGCGTTGACCAAATGCGCTCATCACTTCGTCTCTTGCAGAGCATGGGATCACCTATACCTTCAGGTAATACGTGCGGTGGAGAAGACCTCGAATATCATCACGATCCATTGCCATGTCCCGTTCCAGGAACTGACCACCCGGAACTTATACCGGGGAACAGTCTCAGTCAGTGATTCACCGGAAAAATCATAGATCTGGTGCCTCGGAGACGAGCATGCCAGCTTCCGGGAGAAATGTCCGGCGATCTCGATCGCTCACAGAACGTTCGTGGCTGACAAGTGGGTTGCCTGCCCATTGTACTCTTGCCGAATCAGCTCTCTTTTCAGGACATGACAGGCCCGGAAGTTTCGTTCAGGACCCCCCGTCCATCTTCATACCAGCCGGGCCTGATCGTCATCACGAACCTGGCTCCTCTCCCGGGTTCTCCATCCTCAATGATACTCCCATCGGTGATCGCAAGGATCTCCCGGCATAAAAAGAGCCCCATTCCGGTATTTTTCCCAAATCCTTTCTCGAAGATCCGCTCTTTCTCTGCTACAGGGACACCTCCCCCGTCATCGGCGAAGATGATCTGGAGATCAGCACCCGCATACCGGTACGAGCAGGAGATCTGCTGCACATGCCCGCCATGACGGATGGAGTTGTCGATGAGATTATAGATGACCTTCTCAAACATCGGATCCACGTAGATACGCACCCCCTTCTCAGGAATGACCAGGGACACTCCCCCGGCAAGACGGGTAACCGACCCTTTTGCGAGTATTTCAGAGAGATCAACCCAGACCGGATTGTGCAGCCCGAGATCCTCATACTCCCGGGTGAACCGGATCAGGCTGGTGATGGTATCCTCTGCCTGGTTAATCGCATGCAGTCTCTTTTGGACGGTCGGATCAGAGCACTCATCCTGAAGAAGCTGGACACTCAGCTTGATGACCGTTGTACAGTTGAGGATGTCATGCCGGGTGATGCTTGAGAGCATAGAGAGTTTCTTCATCGCATTCTGTAACGCAGCCTGGGTCTTGCGCAACGGGGTGATATCCAGACTCAGCCCGACCAGGCGGAGATCTGATCCGGCATCCGCCCGCGTGCTTCGTGCATGGGCGAGATGATACCGGATCTCTCCTGATGAGTTGATGATCCGGTATTCTGCTGATATCTCCTCATCTTCATGGGTCACCGCCTGGATCCGGCTCATGATCAGGGGGTAGTCCTCGGGGAAGATAACCTCCCGAAGTGACGGGACCGGATGATCCTCCCTGGTCGTGTCTATCCCAAGCCACCGGTAGATCTGATCATCCAGGCTCAGCTCCCGGCTGGTGAGGTTCATCTCCCAGACTCCTGCCCCGGCTGCCTTTATCGCGAGATCCAGCTTACCTGCCAGTTTTTCCGCTTTCGCGGTCTGAATATCGCGCTCGCGGGACAACCGGTCAATATTGATGGTTATAAAGAGGAGTGAGGAGATGATCGCCGCAAAGAGCGAGTACCCGAAGAGAATGTCATTTGATACTGAACTCTCCAGCAACTGCCGCTCCTGGATCCGGGTCCCGTAATCAATGAGGCGGAGGAGGAAGATCAGGGAGAGAATGATGAAGTTCAGGATGATAAGCCAGGTGAAGAGATCCTTCTTCTCATCTGATGACTGGTAAAAGGCCCGGGCAGTCTGAAACGCAAGAATACCGAGAGGAATCGCGAGAAGGATCGTACGGAGCCCGACACTGTCCTCGATGAGATACCCGTACGCCACCCCGATGAGGTTGAGGGGGATGAGCAGGTACCAGGATCTCCTGATCGGCTGATGAGAACAGAACCGCTTCGCCCCCTCATACGCGAAGAGGAATCCGAGGACTGAGAAGAGGTTGGTGCCCACGATGGAGATGAGATCCGGGATGATCCCCCTGAGCATTACACAGATGTGCACAACAGCAAAGATGAAGATGGAGAGAGCCCATATCCCGAACCCGGGATATCCCCTCCCCGTCCTCCAGTAGAGCACCATGATCAGGGAGAGGAAGAGTTCTATCAGGACAACGCAGAATACAATCGTCCGTATATCAATGATGGCGTCACTCATGGGTGATCCCGGTCTGCTTCAGATATTCGTGCACCGCGGCAGGCTAAATACCCATCCACTTTCCGGAAGAATTTTCATGGGGAGGCGGTGGCGGAGAGATCAGACTCTTTTTGGGAAAACGCACCTCCGGTTCATAGAAGCCTTTCCCCAGCCCTCATTCGGTCCCGAAATCCGGTGAAGGGAGAGGGAGGCCTATCATCCGGCAGCCTGCATCAGACGGCGGGTGATCACCTGATGCTGCCGGGTCCTCACATCGCCGGGTTCGAGGGCCAGGGCCTGGCCGAATGCATCATAGGATTCGGAGTATTGTCCGAGATGCCGCAGGGCGATCCCCCGGCTGACCCACGCCCGGGCCATCTGCCCCTGGTCCCCTGACCCTGACTCCAGCACCTCATCGGCCGCCTCCAGGGCCTCCGGGTACTGCTCACGGGCAAGATAGACCCGTGCCCTCCCTGCCCAGGCCCGGGCGGAATGCACAGGGTCAGACGGGGAGTACCTGAATGCATGATCAAAGGCCTCCAGGGCACGGGTGTACTTTCCGTCATCTGCGAGATCCCATCCCTTATTCAGCCATATCAGAAAAAAGTCCGCAAATATTCCTGCTTTGGTTCCGGGGTCGGCCGATGCCAGACCTTCCTCAGTGATCGGAGCCTCCACAGGCTGGGCACCAGCCCCGGTACATCCGGCTACCATGAGACAGAGCAGGAGAGAGAGGATCGTCTTCATCTACGAGCTCTCTTGATCAGGTGACCATAAGAGACTGCTCATCCCGCCCTCAGACAGGTGAGTGAAGGACCAAAGGGATGATCGGCAGAAGATACCATGGTGGTATCACACCGGCGATGAAGAGATGACACCATCCCTTATCAGAGATGACCACCATGCCGGTATGAATGCCGTGCGGGAGGAGGAATCCACACCCTGCCCCATACCCGGCGATTACGGGAGATAATTACCACAATACCCGGATTTTTTCAAATGATGGCACAAAGGGTTTTACTCAACACCGGTAACGCTCCTTATCATGGATGTATCAATTATTTCATCAATGTTTGAAGGATTACCGAGACAGGGACCCGGACTGGATGAGGCAACCGCCTTCGCGGCAGCCTTCATCCCTCCCGGTGACCGGAGGGGGAGGATACTGGATATCGGGTGTGGATCCGGTATGCAGACCCTCACTCTTGCCAGAATATGCCCTGATTGCCGGATCACGGCTTCAGATCTCCATCAGCCGTTCCTCGATGACCTCACCCGCCGGGCAGCCGCAGCAGGGCTGAGCGGAAGAATTGAGACCCGGAGAGCGTCAATGGATGACCTCCCCTTCAGAGATGGTGAGTTTGACATCATCTGGGCCGAGGGGTCTGCCTTCATCCTCGGCGTCCGGCAGGCCCTGCAGTACTGGAAGAAATTCCTCAGACCATCCGGGTACCTGGTTCTTTCGGACCTGTTCTGGTTTACCAGATCTCCGTCGGTGATGAGTACAACCTGTGTGTCTGAGGCGGCCCCTGATACCCTGATGGAAGATGATGCTGAAGAGATGATCGCTGCAGAAGGGTACACAGTAATGGGCTCCTTCAGGCTGCCGGAGAGCGGGTGGTGGACCCATTATTACCTCCCGCTGGAGGACCGTCTCGGAGGGCTCAGCCAAAGGTACGCAGGAAATCCGGATGCACTGGTGATCATCGACGGGCTGAAGAGAGAGATAGAGACCTTCCGGCACTGTTCACAGGAGTACGGGTACCGGTACTTCATCCTTCGCGGACCAGGTGCTGATACCAGGGAGGAGCATCAGTGATAGGGACCGGCCTGACCAGAGATCCTCAACCGCCCGTTGGGGCCGGATGAAGGATCAGAGATCTCAACCCTGAAATGAGATTCAGGGAGTGAAAGCAGCCCCATGGTGGGAAGGACTGGTTTTACGGGCGGGACCACTTCACCAGAAGGATGTCTCCTCCGGCACTCCTGACCGTGAAACCCGGAATTTCCCCAATTATCCCCGAAAAGCCGCCATCTGCCGGGCATGAGTCGCGAATCCAGGGCAGATATCTGACGTGCCGGGTGCTGGTGCAGCATACCTTCATATACTGAACCGGTATATTCAATCAATACAGGGTGATGAACATGCTGGAAGATATGAAGATTGGAAAGAAACTCATCGGTGGATTTCTCATTACGATAATCATCTCGGTGATCATTGCGGGAGCCGGATTTTTCTATATCAGCAATCTCGCGGAGAAGAGCAATGAGATGTATGAGAACCGTCTCATCCCAATCCAGGAGATCGGCATGATAAACGCGGGATTCCTCCAGTTCAGGGGGGATGCATACAAGGCGATCCTCGTCCCTGAGCTCAGGCAGGAGAGTCTCAAATCTGGTGATGCCGCCCTCGCACGGGTGGACGAGAACACCGCTCTCCTTGAAAAGGTCGCCCTCTCCCCTGACGAACGGAAAATTTTTGAGACATTCAAGACTGCGTATGCCTCATACAAGAAAGAAGCAGCAATAACCATTGATGCGATCCGGAGAGACGACACCACGACCGCAATAGCAACACTGGCAGCGGATACTGATTTGGCGAAATACCGCTCTCAGTGTGATGCTGCCCTTACCTCCCTCACTTTGACGAATCTGCAGGTTGCCCAGACGATCAAGGCTGAGAACGATGCCAATGCGGCATTCGCGAAGACCATGATGATCATCGTAACGATCATCGGTGCCGTCATCGGTCTCGGATTCGCGATCCTTCTCACCAGGAGCATCACAGGGCCGCTATCGCAGGCCGTCACCATGATTCAGGAGATGAATAGAGGTCATCTTGGAATGCGTCTTAATATGACCAGGAAAGATGAAATCGGTGAAATGGCTGAGACGATGGATTCTTTTGCGAATAACCTTCAAAAAGAGGTTATCGGATCTATGCAGAAGATTGCCAGAGGGGAAAGGGTATCCCATATCCCGATTATGGACGATAAGGATGAGATAGGGCCTGCTCTTCGTGATACTGCTGATACCATCAATAATCTGATTGATGAGACTGATAAACTGGTTTCTGCGGCAAAGGATGGCAATCTCTCGGTACGCGGTGATGAATCTGCATTCCAGGGTGGATACAGGGAAATTATCGGAGGATTTAATGCAACCCTGGACAATATCCTCGGCCCGCTCACCGAAGCGATGAGAATGGCCGATGAATATGCATCCGGTAACTTCTCAGACCGGTTCCGGGAAGAGGTGACCGTGGCAGGAGACTTCACAACATTCCGCGACTCCATGAACAAAATCGGGTTTGAGACCGGCAGGGCAATCCTGGGGGTGCAGAAGGAGGTCGACTCATTACTCGCCGGTATGGAGGAGACGAGTGCCAGCGTCGAGGAGGTGACCGCAGGAGCCCAGAACCTGGCCCATAACTCGTCGTCGGTGAGTGACCTGGCTGAGAAGAGCGGGGAAGGGCTGACCCAGGTGCTGCAGGCGATGAGTGATCTCTCCACCACGGTCGCTGCTGTGGCCAACCAGGCGAACGAGGTCGCCAACCTCTCCCAGGAGACGGACGATCTCGCAAGACAGGGAGTGAAACTCGTCTCCCGGACCGACGGTGGGATGAGGAAGATATCAGGCTCGTTCAGTGACACCGACCGGGTCGTGGGTGAGATCAGCAGCCAGATGGAGGATATCGGAACTATCGTCAATGTCATCAGTTCAATCGCGGATCAGACCAATCTGCTCGCACTCAATGCCGCCATCGAGGCAGCCCGTGCCGGGGATGCCGGGCTCGGGTTCGCGGTGGTGGCTGACGAGGTCAAGACCCTTGCCCTTGAATCCCAGCATTCAGCCGAGAAGATCGGGAACCTCATCTCTGAACTACAGAAGAAATCCCTCGCCGTTACCGAGTCGATGAAACAGTCACTCACCGACGTGGAAGAAGGCAATACCGCCGTTTCACAGACCATGGAGATCTTCGAGAAGATTGCAGCCGCCATCGGGACCGTGACCATGCGGGTTGGTGAAGTCGCAGGGGCGAGCGAGGAACAGGCCGCATCAGTCGAGGAGATCACGGCGAGCATCCATGAGGTGAACACGAACATGGAGCAGGCGACCCGTGAAGCCGTCGATTCATCGGCAGCCACCGAGGAGGCATCAGCCGCCCTGGATCAGATCACCCGGGTCATCACTGATGCGACCGCATCGGTAGACCGGATCTCACAGGAGATGGGGCGGTTCTCAACCTGAACCGGGACCACTGGAGAAGAGAGGAATCCGGGTCACCCGGAGGCCGGGGGAGAATCCCCCGGACCCGGTTCATGAATCAGATACCTATTCCGTGATACTACCGGCTGATTACCAGTACATCGTGGTAGCGTTCGGATCCCTGGGCTGGACCTTTCCTCTGACGCAGGTCATGTTCTTCGCGTCATAACAGGTGTCCCTGCCGCAGACCTTCAGATCCAGTCGCTTTCCTTCATACACCTGCCCCAGGCAACAACTCTGGTTGGCAGGATCATAACAGGTCTCACCGCACCGCTTCCATCCCAGTCCGTCATAGATCTTTCCCATACAGCAGGTCTGGGTGGTCAGGTTGTAGCAGGTTCCCCCGCAGATCCCCCATTTCAGCCCGTCATAGGTCTTCTTCTGACAACAGGTCTGATTCGTCGGATTATAGGTCCCTGACCCGCATTCAGGGAAACACGGCCCGTCAGTCACCTTCTTGGAGCAGCAGGTCTGGGTATCCATGTTATAGCATGAATTCCCGCACTTCGCATACCGGGTTCCCTCATAGACCGTGCCCTGGCAGCAGGACTGGTACTCAGGGTTATAGGTCGCATCCCCGCAGTCGACCAGTTCCGTATTTGCTGCCCCGGTAAACGCTGCACCGGCAAGGATCAGGAGAAGAATCCCGCCAGCCAGCAGAAAGAGATAACGCATCATCATATACCGTTCTCCCTCCAGGGTCAAAGGCTTTCTTTCTGAAGTACCTGTTGTAACCGGCCCTCCCCTTTTATCCCTTCCCCGGTGCAACCCCGGGTATGGAACCCTGCAAAAACCATCCGGATACCGGGGCAGAATCTGAGTGCAGGATCTGTGCAGCCCCCTGCTGCGGGGAATGCATCAGCCGGAGAACCGGGATCTGTCACGACTGCGTCATGAAAGGGGTCGCCATCCTCATGGTCATCATGGTGATCGTCTCCTATACCATCTGGTTCGGACTCTTCTGACCCCGCCGGTCCGGGCCCTCATCCAGATGGACCGAGCACCTCATACCCGAGCGGATACATACATACTGGATCAGAACGATTATGGCAGATGATACACCCGGGAGGACCGCACTTCTGGTCATGGGGTGCCCGAAAGTTCCGGTCCAGACCAGTCTGGTCCTCTATCTTGCCGGGCGGATGAAGAAGGCAGGAGTCAGAACCATCATCGCCGGCACGCCGTCTGCACGCCAGCTCATCAGGGTGGCGGACAGCGAGGGGCATTATATCGCCGAGATGAAGGATCTGGATCAGGTCATCAACCAGCTGGCAGAACAGACCCTGACCGTCAGCGAGAGTTATGTGTATGTTCACAACGACGCCGGGGTGAGTTATGCAGCAAGCATCCAGTCCCTGACCGGAGCACCGGTGACCGCCATCATCTTCGGGGAGGAGGCAGGGTCCGTCTCAGCCGGAATCACCTTTCCCTGCACCGTGATCGCAGAGCCGGCAACCCACAATCCGATGCCGCTGAAGAAGAAGATCGACGAGGCTGCCCCATGGGATGTTTAGAGTCACTCCCCTACGAGGTTCTCCTGGCCAGGGTCTCTTTCAAGGAGGCACGGGAGTTTCTGGCCCGGTACCCGGAGAAGTACGATGTGGAGCCGGGATACCGGATCTTTGATATCAGGATCATCGGGGTTCCCCCGATCCGGATAGCGATTGACGGCGACGCCGTCCTCTTTCCCTTCACCAAACCCTGCCACGGGACATTCCTGGTCAGGGTCCAGGGAGCGGCCGAAGAGATCGAACGACTCCGGGTACGCAAAAAATGAACAGGAAAGAAAGAATCCGCCCCTTCGTGCTGGTGAACGTCGCGGTCTCTGCAGATGGGAAACTCTCGACCCGGGAGCGGCGGCAGGTGAAGATCTCAGGACCTGATGACTTTGACCGGGTTGATATTATCAAGTCAGGGGCTGATGCCATCATGGTCGGGATCGGAACGGTCCTGGCTGACAACCCGTCCCTGACGATCAAATCTGCAGAACGTATCCAGGAACGGCTCAGCCAGGGAAGACCTGAACATCCGGTCCGGGTGGTGGTCGACAGTCTCGCCCGGACTCCGCCGGATGCAAAGATCCTGCACAAAGGCCCGGGGCAGCGGATCATCGTGGTCTCGGAGAATGCCCCTCCATCACGGATCGAAGGACTCAGGCCTCTGGCCACGATCATCACCACCCCCGGAGACCGGGTGGACCTGGCATTCCTGCTCGAAGAACTGGGGAAGCAGGGGATTCGCCGCCTCATGGTCGAAGGAGGAGGACGGCTTATCTCCTCTCTCTTTGCCGCCGGTCTGGTGGATCAGCTCAGCATGTTCATCGGGAACATGATCATCGGGGGAGAGAACGCCCCTACCCTTGCCGACGGGGAGGGCTGGATCCGGGAGGAGGAGTTCACCCGGCTCGATCTGGCCGGGGTACAGACCCTGGATGAGGGCGTCCTGATCTCCTGGAACGTCCGGCGGGATACCCGGACCGGGAGTGGCTGACCAGAAAAAGAGGGGAGCAGCCGCCTCCGGAAGGTACCAGCTGCCTTATTACTCCCGGGATGAAGT
>CAZSVH010000035.1:0-14327 GCA_964610235.1 uncultured Methanospirillum sp.
TTTATCCGTTTTTCATCAGGGGAGCCTGATGGCTACATCATGCCGTTTTTTTAAAAAAGAGATCCGAGTCAGGAGTACCGTTCAGGTTCCGGTATCAGAAAAAAGAGGGGAACGTATCCTCATCCTTCAGGAGAACTGGTAAGGTTCCCCTGGTGCGAGGATGATCACCTTGAGATCGGTGGTCCGTTCAATGATCCGCCTGAACTCCTCTGCATCCTGCATAATCAACGGATTCGTATTATAATGGATCGGGATGACCACTGGAGCACCGATGAACTCGGCAGCCATCATCGCTTCACGCGGGCCCATGGTGTATCTTCCTCCGATCGGAAGCAGGGCAACATCCGGGGCGTACATCTCTCCGATGAGCCGCATATCCCCGAAAAGTCCGGTATCACCGGCATGATAGATGACCCGTCCATCCATCCTGATGATGAATCCGGCAGCGACTCCGCCATACACACCGGGTCCTGCCTCCTCGAGCCATGACGAATGGGTTGCCATTGTCATGGTGAATCCGACCCCGTCGACCTCAACCGTCCCCCCGATATTCATCGGTTCTGCCGGTACTCCTCTCCCTTTCAGATACCGGGCGATCTCATTCATCGCCACGGTCTTCACCCCCAGACGGGTTGTCACACCGAGGTGATCAGCATGGGCATGGGTGACGGCGACGATATCCGGGGTCGTGGGGAGCGGCAGTTCAGGGATGAACGGATCAATCAGCACCTTCCTGCTCCCCTCAAGGAGGACACAGGAATGTCCGAGCCAGGTCAGGATCATGGGCGTGGATCAGGTGATATCAATCAGTTCGGCTTCGGTGATATCAATCGATTCGCCAAAAGCATCCTTGGTTGCGCTGGTCGTCATCTGTTCGGTTAGATCACGGTCTTCCATGACGTCTTTTATCCGTTCAATATACCGGTCCATGTCGTGATCGATCATCGCTTCAAGGACATGGCGGTATTCACGCAGGGTGGATGGGCTGATCCCCAGGAGCTCACTGATCTCCTTCATGGTCTTTCCTGAGGTCATCAGTTCCTCCATCTTGTGCCGGTCAAACGGCATTTTGAAGTCTAGTTCACGGAAGAGTTTCATCCTGACCCGGGCCCGGGCGACCGTCTTGGAGAGTTTCTCATCACCCAGATCCCGGGCTATCTCGGTATCATTCTTCCCCGAGTGGTACGCACAGATGAGCTTGGCGAGCTGGATTGGTCTCAGTTTTGTCTTGAAGATCCCCTGGTCAAGGAGTTCCCGCATGATGAGTGCGATCTCCCGTTCAACCGCATCGCTGTCACGAAGGGTGCCATGGATCTTCTTCATCGGCTCCACGATCTTGGTGTTGCCGGTCATATTTGCAAACAACTGCAAAAGTTGTTCTTTCTTCTGAAGCTCTTCAGGCATGAGGAATCACACAGTTTTCGGGTTACCGATATAGATGCCACTGCAATTATTTAAGTTTGTTGTAATTTTCCCCGATTATGACCGCAAACCCTTATATCCGGGTATCAGAGACGCAATTTTTTTCCGGTGCGTGGAGGGTGCAGGACCCTTCCCCTGCCATCCTCGTAATACCCTCCCCCATGGAACAGGGCCGGCCGGGGATCGGGGGTATCGGAATCTATATCGTCTGATTTTACCAAACGATAAAGGAATTTTCCATGAGGTGTCTTCGCGGTGGTTTCAAAGGCAGATAAGAAATCCGGATCTGGGGGGAATGATATTTATGAGCAGGTTATTGATCTTGCACGCCGGAGGGGTTTTGTCTGGCCGTCATCTGAATGTTACGGGTCAGTAGCAGGATTTATCGACTACGGGCCTCTCGGAACCCTGCTCAAGCGCCGGATTGAGGACCTCTGGCGCCGTTTTTATGTCATCTCTGAAGGGTACTACGAGATTGAGTGCCCGACGATCGGGCAGGAGGCCATATATGTTGCTTCCGGTCACGTGGGAGGGTTTGCTGACAAGATGTGCCAGTGTCCTTCGTGCGAGGAGTACCTCAGGGCTGATCATGTGGCAGAGGCCCATCAGGTTCCTGACGCATCGGTTCTCTCTGCAGCAGAACTGGAGCGTGCGATAACCGGTCTTCCCTGTCCCTCCTGTGGAGAGAAACTGGAAAAGATCGAGGTTTTTGCGTTCAATCTGATGTTTCAGACGAGCATCGGTCCGGGTTCGCAACGGAAGGGGTATCTCCGCCCTGAGACCGCCCAGGGAATCTTTGTCGATTTTGGAAGGCTTTTGCGGTTTTACCGGGATCGCCTTCCATTCGGAACCGTGCAGATTGGGAAGTCATACCGCAACGAGATCTCTCCCCGGCAGGGGATGATCCGCCTCCGTGAATTCACCCAGGCTGAAGCCGAGATCTTCGTCCACCCTGATGAGAAGAATCACCCGAACTTCTCCCGGTATGCTGATTACTCGTTTCCGCTCTTCTCATCTGATCAACAGCAGGCAGGAGGTGATGCCAAAACCTATTCCATGAAGGACGCGGTCAGGGCGGGTGTGATCGCCAACGAGTATGTCGCCTATTATCTGGCACTGACCCATGAACTCCTCCTCAGTATCGGTATCAGGCCTGAGAAACTCAGGTTCAGGCAGCATCTCCCTGATGAGCGGGCCCATTATGCCGAAGACTGCTGGGATGCCGAGATCCGATCCGACCGGTTCGGCTGGGTCGAGACGGTCGGTATCGCGGACCGGACCGATTATGACCTTCGTGCCCATGCGGCCGGGAGCGGTGACTCCTTTACCGTGTATGTTCAGTTTTCTGCTCCCCGCCGGGAGCGCCGGAAGGTGATCTCTGCGAATATGGGGGTTCTGGGACCCCAGTACCGGGGGAAGGCAAAGGCTATTGCTGATGCCCTAGGGACCGTGGAGCCGGGTCCGGACGGGGCCACAGTGACCGTGGACGGGGAGGAGTTCTTTGTCCCCTCCCATCTCTTCGATATCAGCGAAGAAGAGGTGGATGTCAGGGGTGAGGATGTCAGGCCCCATGTCATCGAGCCGAGTTACGGGATCGACCGGATGATCTATGCCGCCCTTGAACACGCGTTTGATGAGGAAGAGGTGGATGGCGAGATTCGGAGAGTCATGCGATTCCCGCCCCGGATAGCTCCGGTCCAGGTGGCTGTTCTCCCGCTCATGGCCCGGGACGGACTGCATGAAATCGCCCGTTCCGTCACCAGGACGCTGCACACCCATGATATCCTGGCCGAATACGATGATTCCGGTGCCATAGGGAGACGGTACCGCAGGCAGGATGAGGTCGGTACCCCCTTTGCCATCACGGTGGACTATGATACAAAAGAGGATCAGACGGTCACCCTGCGTGACCGGGACAGCATGAAGCAGGTGCGGGTCCCGATATGCGATCTCCCCGACCTTATCGGGAGGTTGATCCGGGGAACCAGCCCGTTCCCGGGATCTTCTGAACAACCCTGATGGAGTACATCACCCACCCCCTCATCGTCCCGGACCGTGTTGAGAAGCGGGCCTACCAGTTCTCGATCGCGATGCGGTCCCTGGATGCACATACCCTGGTGGTCATTCCGACCGGACTTGGAAAGACTGCCGTTGCTCTTATCGTCGCTGCTTCCCGTCTGTACAGCACGGGAGGCAAGGTTCTGATGCTGGCCCCGACCAAGCCGCTGGTCGAGCAGCATCACCGCTATTTCCAGTCTCTTCTCAGCCTCCCCGGTGGGACTGCGGGAGACTGCGTCTTCTTTACCGGAGATTCTGCGCCTGAATCACGGAGAGAAGACTGGGACCGGTCATCGGTGATCCTTGCCACTCCCCAGGTGATCAAGAACGACCTGATAGCCGGTCGGTACTCTCTTCGTGAGGTCTCTCTTCTGGTCTTTGACGAGGCACACCGTGCGGTAGGCAATTATGCGTATGTCTTCCTCGCCGGCCGGTATCTGGAGACGGCTGAAGAACCGCTCATCCTGGCAATGACTGCATCACCGGGGGGAAATGAGGAAAAAATTGCCGATATCGTTTCGAATTTGCACATCTCGCATGTAGAGGCACGGACCGAAGAGGATCCTGATGTCCGGCCGTACATCCACGAAAAGGATATTGAGATCATCAATGTTCAGCTCCCGGATGAACTGAGGTCTGCGCTTGTTGATCTCTATGCCCTGATCGATGACCGCCTCTCCCAGCTGAGGGGGATGGGGATTCCTGCACCGGATCGCAGAAACCTCTCGATGAAGACCCTCCAGGCGCTGAACGGTATGATCCAGCAGAAGATCGCAGAGCGTGATCCGAAAGGGTTTGTTGCTGCCAGCATCCACGCAGAATGCATGAAACTGCGACATGCCGTCAGTCTTGCGGAGTCGCAGGGGTGCCTGGTTCTGAAAGGATACCTGCAGAAGCTCGCAGCAGAAGGTTCAGGCCAGGGGGGTTCGAAGGCGAGCCGGCGGATCGCTGAGGACGAACGGTTTACCCGGCTGCTCCAGATAGCAGAAGGATGGCAGGAGGAACTCCATCCCAAGCTCCTCGCTCTTCCCGGAATCATCAGGCAGATCCTGGATGAGGATCCCCTCACCCGGGTGATCGTCTTTGCCACATACCGCGATACCGTGAAGATGATCGTGGATGCCCTGGAGGCGGCGGGGATCGCAGCCGAGCGGTTCGTCGGCCAGGCCACCCGGGATACCGAGAAAGGGCTCTCCCAGAAGAAACAGATAGCAGCACTGAAACGGTTTCGGGAAGGGGAGTTCAGGGTCCTGGTGGCAACATCCGTTGGTGAGGAGGGCCTGGACATCCCCTCAACCGATGCCGTTATCTTCTATGAACCGGTCCCTTCTGAGATCCGGAGTATCCAGCGGAAAGGACGGACCGGCAGACACGGATCCGGGAGAATCATCGTGCTGGTGACCCGGAACACCTCAGATGAGACATTCCGGCATGTATCCCAGAGCCGGGAGAAGGCGATGGCCAGACGGGTGGCAGGTCTTGGGAAGAAGGGGGGAGGCGGGATTCAGACTGCGCTCGTCATCAGTGCAGAGGAGCAGGCCCGGGATCGTGCAGTTCAGGAAGAAGCGTTCTCAGGCCCTGAAGTGGTGGTTGATGACCGGGAACTCGTCTCCCGGGTCACCGAGCATCTCTCAGAAGCTGGGGCGGTGATACGTCTTGAACGGCTTCTCACCGGCGATTACCGGATTGGTGATCGGATTCTGGTTGAGCGGAAGACCTCCCGGGACTTTGTGGACACCCTGGTTGACCGTGATCTGCTCGGTCAGATCCGGGTGATGGCGGCGAGCTGTATCAAACCGGTCCTCATCATCGAAGGGGAGGATGTATATCGCCAGCGTGACATTCATCCGAATGCGATTCGTGGGGCGCTCGCTGCAATCGGGATCAACCTCGGGGTTACAATCTTCATGACTGCTGATCCCCGGGAGACAGCGGATCTCCTCATGGTTCTTGCCCGCAGAGAATCGGATGATCCCGTGGCCGAACGAGGAAATGCCACAAAACGTGGGTACGAGGGGAATGCGGCTCTTCTCGAGGCTATTATCTCCGCATACCCGGAAATTGGGCTGAAACACGCTCGCTCGCTCCTCTCAGTCTTTGGTTCGGTTCAGGCGATCGTCATGGCAGAAAAAGAGGAGCTCCAGCAGGTGCCCGGGATAGGGACAAAGAAGGCTGAACGCATCTATGACCTGTCCCGGCTTGGGTATCAGTGAGAGAGGATGGCATAGGCCTGTGAGGCCTTCTTCACTGCTGAGAGGAGGTGGCTGAGCCTGCGCATATCCTGCTCGTCCCGTGCACGGCTGAGCAGGGTTGCGATCGTCTGCGCAAACTCGGTCTCCAGAGTCCCCCTGAAGTCCGTATCTCCCTGAGCCGGTCTCCCTGGTTTCCGGGGCTCTTCTCCTGAATATTCCCTGGTATCACCACCGTTTTTGCTGATCTCTTCTTCCTTCTCTTCCCGGCAGACGACGCAAAGTGTCTCGTCTTTCCACTCAAAGAGGGGTGAATTACAGGAAGGGCAGGTTTTTGCGAGCATCTTCCCACCATTGAGAAGATATTCAGCCATTATCTCATCGGGTTTTCTCATATTGATTTCACTATAGTTTTATGGGGTACCGTAAGTAATTATAAGAGAAGCTTCCTCACGGGTGATAGCATGCCAAATCCGGAACAGACGGTAGATTACTGCATTCAAATGCTCTCCGCCATCATAGATGACGGAACTATTCCACGCAATATCAGGCGGGTAGCCGATGAAACACGGACCCTCCTGCAGGATAAAGATAAACTCATCGGTCTCCGTGCAGCAGAGGCCATCTCGAAGATCGATGAGATAAGCAATGATTCCAATATGCCGATGCATGCCCGGACCCGGGTGTGGGAACTGGTATCCAACCTGGAGACCGTCCCGCTCGATACCTGAAATCACCCCTTTTCTCTCTCTCCTGATATGTCTGCACCGGTCTGGCTGAACCCTGCGCAGACGGATTTCTGACCTGAAAGGGGAGTATCTCTCTTATTCTCCGATGATGGTAACCATGATCATCCGATCGGACCGGGCGCGGGTATCCAGTTCCAGGAGAACCACCTGCTGCCAGGTCCCCAGGCTCAGTCTCTTGTTACTGACCGGGATGGTCAGAGAAGGGCCAAGAAGGGCTGCCTTTACGTGGGATCGGCCATTCCCGTCACCCCACCGGGCATCATGGGCATAGGTGATATCATCGGGTGCAAACGCAGCCAGTGAGCGCTTGAGATCCTGCAGGACCCCGGGTTCAAACTCAGTCGTGGTCACTGCTGCGGTTGATCCGGTGACAAAGACAGAACAGAGCCCGTTAACAATACCGGATTCTGCAACCAGTTCACTGAGGCGGGGGGTGAGATTGAGGATGTCACCCTCCTGTGCCGTCGGGCAGGTGACAAGTTTCTGAAACATACGGATATATTGGCGCGGGAAAAGAAAAAACAGACCGGGAGCAGAGACCTCTCGGAATCAGTTCAGTTTCTTGATGACCTTGTTGGCGATCTTCAGGGCGCAGTAATCCCCGCACATTGTGCATGCCTCGCGGTCCGCCGGCATCCGTTCAGAACGGATCTTGCGTGCCCGCTCCTCGTTGATGGCAAGGGCATACTGGGCATCCCAGTCGAGATCACGCCGGGCATGACCCATTGCCAGGTCTGCATCGCGCTTCTTCAGTTTGATCATGTCGCCGATGTGCGCCGCGATACGGCTGCTGATCACTCCTTCATACACGTCCTCGACATTCGGGAGTGCAAGATGTTCGGCAGGCGTGACATAGCAGATGAAGTCTGCACCAAAGGATGAGGACATGGACGCCCCGATTGCCGCGACCCGGTCATCATACCCGGGAGCGATGTCAGTGACGATCGGACCGAGCATGTAGAAAGGCTTGTTCCCTGACATCCGTTTCATGAGCCTGACGTTCGTCTCGATCTCATCGAGCGGAACATGTCCGGGACCCTCGACGATGACCTGGATCCCCTGTTCATGTGCCCGGTCTCCGAGTTCAGCATTGATGATCAGTTCCTGGATCTGGGCACGATCGGTTGCATCGTGCACTGCTCCGGCTCTCATGCCGTTTCCGGTTGAGAGGGTGACCTCATGCTCCTTGAGGATCTCGCAGAGGTAATCAAACTCTGCGTACAGGGGGTTTTCCTTGTCATTATGGATCATCCAGGCGGTGAGGAACGCTCCTCCCCGGGAACAGAGTCCTCCGTGCCGCCCCTGTCGCTGCAGCCGCTCAAGCGTGATGCGATTGATACCGGTATGGATCGCCATGAAGTTGGTACCCAGCTTCGCCTGTTCAGCGGTGATTTTGAAGAGATCGTCCTCCTTCATGTGGATGACTGCCCCATCCCTGCGGGCTGCTTCGATGAAGGCCTGGTAGAGGGGGACAGACCCGACCGAGAGGGGGGTTGCCTCGATGACCCTGCGACGGATTTCAGCGAAATCTCCGCCGGTTGAGAGTTCCATCAGTGTATCGGCACCGGCCCGTTCTCCGGCCTTCGCCTTGGCCACTTCCATATCGACATCAACTATATCTGAGGAAGTCCCGACTGAACAGTTCACCTTCGTGCGTAATCCTTCTCCGATACCGCAGAACCTGACCTTCCGATACGGGGAAACGGGGATGACAATACGCCCGGAAGCGATGCCACGCCTGATAAAATCTTCAGTTACTCCCTCCTGGGTGGCAACCGTCTTCATCTCCTCGGTGATGATCCCACGCCGGGCATCCTCGACTATTGACATGTCTTATATGTTCAGTAATATGATACATAAAGGCTCGGTTTTCAAAAAAATGACTCCAATTAGGTTTCCTGCAACTCAAGGAAACTTGCGTCCGAAACCTGTTGCAGATTGTCCGTCCCGGGACGGCTGAACAACCCTGATGAAAACAGTCATGAAACGCGACAACATATCTGACACTGCAGTGACTGATTCAACTCAGATGAATTTTGGCGGATTTGTCCCTCTCAGCACCGTAGACTGGCGCGGGAGGTCTGTATGTGTCATCTTCTTCCGCGGGTGCCCGGTCCGGTGCTGGTACTGTCATAATGCGGGGATCCAGAATGGTTCTGACATGCGGCCGGTTGGTGATATCCTGGACCTGGTCAGGTCGTCATCACTCCTCATCAGCGGGGTTGTCTTCTCGGGAGGGGAGGCGACCATGCAGGCCGGACCCCTGATCCGTCTTGCCCGGGAAGTCCGGCAGATGGGTCTGAATACCGGTCTGCATACGAACGGGGTCTATCCCGGAGTGATCGAGGAACTCATCTCACTCCGTCTGATCGATCTCATTGCTCTGGATATGAAGCCTGAGTGGAATCTGAACACGGTGAAAGGGAAGGAGCGGGCCCTCGGAACTGAGGTGAGGCAGTCGCTTGAGATCTGTACCTGGGCGTACCACTCAGGGGAACTCCCTGAGTTTCAGGTTGTTCTCACCCTCTTTCCGGCAAGCAGGGAGCAGATAGAATCCGTGATCACGGTCATCGGTTCTGACATTGAACTGGTTCTGCAGCAGGGGGTTTTTTCCGGAATCCGGGCCCTGCAGTTCGAAGATCTGACCCGCATTGCAGATACCCTGGGCCGGAAGGTCAGGATTCGAACGCGGGAGACGGGAGAGATTGAATATGAAGGTACTGGGAATCGTGGGAATGCCGGGTTCAGGCAAGGGTGAGTTCTCTGCCATCGCGGCCGGGCTGCAGATCCCTGTCATCGTGATGGGTGATGTTATCAGGTCAGAGGTGGAGAAGGCTGGTCTTCCTCCGGTTGACAGCAGCATGGGGATCGTTGCGAGACAACTGCGGGAGAGGGATGGAATGGCTGCCATTGCTAAGGCATGCATCCCTTTTGTTGAGTCTGCGGGGGCTGATGTTGTTCTCATCGACGGGATCAGGGGTGATGCGGAGGTCCGCGAATTCGCTGCGCACTTTCCCGGATTCCGGCTGATATCCATAGAATCCCCGCTGGAGACACGATTTAACCGGCTCGCAGCACGGTTACGGTCTGATGATGTGGACGGGATTGCCGGGTTGTCCTCGCGAGATGAACGAGAGTCCTCCTTTGGCCTGAGAGATGCCATGGCCCTGGCTGATTTCAGGATCGAGAATATTGGGACTCTTGATGAATTCCGTACCCGGGTGCGGGTGTTGCTGGAAGAACTGGCAGGAGTGGCATGAGGATTCAGCCGTACTATGGATCATCTGCGAAGGTCTGGGATGACATCTCCTGGATCTTCGGGATTGAAGAAGCAGGGTTTGCAGGATGGGAGGTCTGTGCTGACGGGAATTATCATTTCAGCAGGCCTGAACTCTACCAGCAGGTGGTGGAGACCCTTGCATGTACCCGCCTGAAAGCTACCGTTCATGCACCCTTTGGTGACCTGAATCCCGCTGCGATCAATGAACCGATCTGGAAGGAGACGATCAGCCAGATCTCGGAGTGTATCAGGAGGGCATCTTCCATCACCGACCGGGTGACCATTCATCCCGGGTACCTCTCCTGCACCGGAAAGATGGTTCCTGACAAGGTGTGGAGCCTGCAGAAAGAGGCGATCCGGATCTTCGGGGAGGTTGGCCAGGAGTACGGGGTTCTTGCCTGTATCGAGAATATGCCAAATATTCCTGATTTCCTCTGCCAGTACCCGGAAGAAATCATGGGACTTGTCGAAGGGATTGAAGGGGTCGGGATGACCTTTGACTTCGGACATGCCCATACCCTCGGACGGGTCGAGGGATTTCGGAAATACCTTGATATGGCTTCACATGTGCATATTCATGACAACCATGGGAGATCTGATGAGCATCTTCCGATCGGTGCAGGAAACCTCCCCTGGAACGGACTCTCCTCTGATCTGGTCAGCCGGTACACGGGGATAGTCGTCGTGGAGGGGCGTTCCATCCCTGAAGCGAAGGAGTCACTGGAGAAGATCCGGGGGTGGGGAGCATAGCCGGGGAGACCCTCCAGGTCTTCTTCCTGGGAACCTCAGGGGCACTTCCGACGATATCCCGCAACCTTCCCTGTGTTCTTATCAAATGGGGTTCACATGATCTCCTCTTCGACTGCGGGGAGGGATCCCAGCGGCAGATGATGAAGGCCCGTACCGGATTCTCGTTTGAATCCATCTTCGTCACTCACTGGCATGCAGATCACTTCCTCGGTATCGTCGGGTTGCTCCAGACGATGTCCTTTTCAGGGAGGGAGGAACCGCTCACCATCTATGGTCCTGACCAGGTGCATGATATCGTGAGTGATATGAAGCAGATCTGCCGGAGCAGGATCAAGTTTTCTATCGAGTCACGTCGGGTAAAACCGGGTGAAACCCTTGCGTTCCCGGGATACGCGGTTCATGCGGTTCAGACAGATCATGGCATTCCCGGCCTTGCCTACGTCTTCGAGGAGGACCGGCGCCCTGGACGATTCAATCGGGAAGAGGCGATCTCCCTTGGGATCAGGCCAGGTCCGCTCTTCGGAAGACTCCAGCGGGGGGAGAGTGTTCTCATCAGCACAGACGGAACTGAACGGCTTATCACCCCTGACCAGGTGATGGGTGAACCCCGTCCGGGGAGGAAGATCATCTACTCCGGCGACACCCGCCCGATTCCCGAATCCCTGGCTCGGTTTGGGGCTGGTGCAGATCTCCTCATTCATGATGCCACCTTTGATGACAGTGAACCAGATCGTGCCCGGGAATTCATGCACTCGACTGCAGGTGAGGCAGGCGAGACGGCCACCCTCCTCCAGGCGGAACGGCTTGCCCTGTTTCATACCAGTCCCCGGTACACCTCAGCAGACCGGCATATCCTGGATGCAAAACAGAAGTTCGCAGGGGAGGTTCTTGCCCCTGATGATCTCTCCATGATCGATATTCCGTTCGCCGACCGGCCTGCCTCCCGTTGATGGGGGGCTGATTTTCCTGGATTCTGACCGGAACCGGGGGCCGGCCTGGTCATGGAGAGACCGGGTTGGTATAAATCATTACAACATCCACTATAATGCGATCGGTCGCTCGCGATATCTGTTAATACCCGTTCGGGATATTTTTTCACAGTGAGATGACAGCGATTTGGCCGAAGGCCGGTGCATAATACCTATGCCAAAAGAATCAGATACGATAGTTTTTAGCCTTGGGGACGGGTGCAGCCTTCCTGACGTGGTTGTGGGCAAGACATATTCAGGAACCGTGCAGGGATTCGCAACATTCGGAACCTTTGTGTACCTCAATAGCTCAACAAAAGGGCTCATCCATAAGAGTAATATGCTTACCACCCACCAGGAAGGGGATACCATCCTTGTCAGGGTCAATAATATCAGGGATAACGGGAACATCGACCTCCAGGAGGTTGTGATCAGCTCCTACCAGATCCAGCCGGTCGTCTGTAAGAAACGGTCGGTCCAGCTCGGAGATCTCAGGTCCAGGGTCGGACGCCGGGTGATGATCGAGGCGGTCATTGCTCAGGTGAAGCAGACCTCAGGCCCGACCATCTTCACCTTCGTCGATGCAACCGGCTCAGAGAATGGAGCCGGCTTCGTGGAGGCAGGAAAACGTGCGTATCCTGATGCGGATCAGGGAGACGTGGTCCGGGCGACGGGCGAGGTGATGCAGCGGGGCGGTCAGGTCCAGATTGAACTGGATTCCATCACCGTACTCAAGGGGGCGGAGGCCGATGAGGTGCTTGCAGGAATCGATGCAGCGATCGATGCCCGGGCCGAACCCGCAGACCTGCCGCTCCTGATTGAGAGTGAGGTCCTGGAGAAACTCAGGCCTGCGATGAAGAAGATCGCGAAGATCATCCGCCGTGCTGTTTTTACCGCCCAGCCGATCCTCCTTCGCCATCATGCTGATGCCGACGGGATCTGTTCTGCGGTGTCCATCGAACAGGCGGTCATCTCCCTGATTAAGGAGTCTGGCGGGGATTATGACTCAGATTATTTCCTCTTCAAGCGTGCCCCGTCCAAGGCACCATTCTATGAAATAGAGGATATCGTGCGGGATCTTGACTATGCCACCCGCGATAACGTAAGGTTTGGGCAGAAGATGCCTCTCGTCCTTCTGACCGATAACGGGTCAACCGAAGAGGATCTCCCGGCGATGAAGATGGCAAAGGTCTACGGTATCCCGATGATGGTGTTTGATCATCACCACCCTGATGAGATTGTGGACCAGTATCTTGAGGCTCATGTCAATCCCTATCATGTGGGTGGCGATTACGGGATAACAGCAGGGATGCTCGGTACTGAAATTGCGAGGCTGATAAGTCCGGCTGTTGATCGGAACATCCGGCATATCGCTGCCATCGCCGGGGTGGCAGACCGGAGTGATGCTCCGGAACGGCGCAGGTACCTTGAGTTGTCTGCGGATCGCTTCTCTGAAGATGAGTGCAGACGGATCGCCCTTGCCCTTGATTACATCCAGTTTTATCTCAGGTTCAACGATGGAAAAGAACTCATCAAAGACATTCTTGACCTGAACGGAAACCATGAACGCCATCTTGAGATGGTCCGTCTGCTTGAAGAGGAAGCAAATACTGCCATCACTGAACAGGTGAAGACCTGCATGCCGCACGTCACCGAAGACCGGCTTTCAAACGGAGCACTCCTTTTCACCATTGACGTGGAGATTCATGCCCACAAGTTCACCTTCCCCCCGCCAGGGAAGACCTGCGGTGAGGTCCATGACCGCCTCTGCCAGAAATTCCCGGGAGAACCGGTTGTAACCCTTGGATTCGGCCCCGATTTTGTGGTGCTCAGATCCCGGGGAGTGCTCATGAATATCCCCCGGATGGTCAGGGAACTCAGGGAGCTCCTTCCCGGAGCAGGAGTGAACGGAGGGGGACACCTGGTCGTAGGGAGTATTAAATTTGTGGAAGGAATGAGGTCGGAAGTTGCTACACGGTTGTCAGAGAAGATATCTGAATTTCCGCTCGGATAAGGCCGGTTGCCAGGAAGGGAAAAATCATCATGATTAATCGTGATGATTAAAGCACCTTTATATGCATGCACTCATATCTCTATGTACGCTGATGGAGGACGAATAATGCCATCACACACACGTTTGAGAGAGAAGTACAATGAGACGCAGACGCGTCTTATCACTTATCTCCGGAATGGCCTTGGATCCGGCAGACATTACTTTAAGTCCAAATACATTGCAAAAGATTTGGGTCTGTCTTCCAAGGAAGTAGGGACCAACATGGCGATTCTGGCAGAGATCTGCCAGGAGATATCCATAGTCAGGTGGAGTTATTCAAACAGCACTACCTGGATGGTCAGCCCTGCAAAGAATTAAACTCTTTTTTCACCAATAATCTGGTCTGATGAAGACCATTGTATCCTTCGAGTCATCACTCGAGTTTGTTGCTGTCATTAACGAGGTGAAGGACTGCCTCATGTCCCAGGATAATACTCAGGATGATCCAGGAACACTCTGGTTCAATATCGATGTTCCAAAAGATCATGGGCTGGTTCCGGGAGACCGGGTCAGGGTGACCGTGGAGAAAGTCTGATTGTTTTCCCTTCACCCTCTCCAGTACCGGTTTTCGCCCTGTTCCTTCTCATCTCCGTGAATTTTACTGCAATATCATCAGGATCAGGCAATATTCTTTCTCTGATGATGACCGGAGTGCGATCGTTTCCTCTCTGCGTTCGGATGTCCTGTTCTGACTATTCTCCTGTTACCTTCTGAACGGGAACTGAACATTACTCCGTCTGATCAGGTAACCGACATTCCGCAGTCCTTTATGAAAAATAATATTTTTCGTACTCCGGTCCCAGCAATCTGACAATTTTTCGAATGGTTTCATCCAGATTTAGGACTCTGGTGACGACT
>CAZSVH010000036.1:0-14140 GCA_964610235.1 uncultured Methanospirillum sp.
CTCCTGAATACATATAAGGGTCCAATCTGCATAAATAACAGATACAACTGTTCGTATTCATCAACGTGTCCAGTGGCGGGTGATAAAGTGCTTCTGAAAAAGACCAAAAGTCTCTGTCCTGAATGTAAAAAAGTCCTTGATGCTGATATCATCGAGAAAAACGGACAGGTCTTCATCGAAAGAACGTGTCCTGAGCATGGACCCTTCTCATACCTTTACTGGGATGACGCAGATATGTACCGTCGTTTCGACGCCTACGACTACAAAGGATCCGGTCTCGATAACCCGCAGGTTCATGCAGAACCAGAAACCTGTCCGCACCAGTGCGGAATCTGTAGTAACCATCATTCCACGACTCTGCTTGCCAATATCGATCTCACTAACCGCTGTAATCTCAATTGCGAGTTTTGTTTTGCAAATGCGAAGGCATGTGGCTATATCTATGAACCCACCTTTGAGCAGGTCAGGGGAATGCTCGAACTTCTCCGTTCGGAACGGCCAAATCCAACTCCAGCGGTCCAGTTTGCCGGAGGAGAACCCACCCTCCGGTCAGATCTGTATGAGATCATCAGAATGGCGAAGCAGATGGGATTTCTGCAGGTTCAGCTCGCAACCAACGGGCTTCTCCTGGCCAAAGATCCGGAGATGGCCCGGACCCTGAAAGAGATCGGACTCTCAACCGTCTACCTGCATTTTGACGGGGTAAGCAGGGAGACCAATCCCAAGATCGCCCAGGACTTGAAAGCGATCGAGAACTGCAAACAGGTGAAACTCGGCGTTGTCCTGGTTCCCACGATCATCAATACCAAGAATGACCACGAGATCGGGGATATCATCAGGCTTGCTGCCGAGAATGTCGGGGTCATCCGGGGGATAAACTTCCAGCCGGTCTCCTTTACCGGGGCGGCGAGTCCTGAAGCGATCAGCCGTGAACGGATCACCATCCCCCAGCTGCTGAGCAAGATAGAGGAACAGACGAACCAGGCCATCCTGAAGAAGGATTTCTATCCGGTTCCCTGTGTCCTCCCGGTCTCAGAGTTTGTTGAGGCCTATACCGGGAAGAAACAGATCAAATTCACAGCGCATCAGCACTGCGGGGCGGCGACCTATGTCTTTGTCCGCAATGAGGGGATAACCCCTATCAACCGGATCATCGATGTCGATGCCTTCTTCAGGTCCATCAGCCAGTTGTCCCGGAAACTTGACGCCAGCAACACTCTCTCGAGGAAAATGGTTGCGGTGAACGGATTGCGTGAACTCTATAATCAGTTTAAACAGGAAGGGGAGAATAGCGGTCTTGATGTCTGGAAGATCCTCGGGAAGACGCTTATCACCCATAACTTCGAGGCACTCCGGTCATTCCACTGGAATGCTCTCTTCATCGGGACCATGCATTTCATGGATAATTACAATTATGATATTGACCGTGTAAGCCGGTGCTGCATCCATTATGCAACCCCGGACGGCCGGCTCATCCCCTTCTGCACGTATAACAGTGGCCCGGTATACCGGGAACAGGTCTGGAAGAAGTTCAGCAGAGATGCAGAGTGACGGGGGCCGGATATGATCACCATCATTCCCAAACCTACCGATATTCCGTCTGATAATTCGACACGGATGGTCATGGATGAACTGGACCGGATGGGGGAGAAGTACCGTGCGGTCTTTCTCGAGACGATCGATCCCTTCTCATCCCCGCTTCACGGGGAGACGATCTGGGCATGCGGAATCAGGCAGAACGGTCATAATTTCGAGACACTTTCGGCACTGGCGCTTCAGAACCGGGTGATAAATCCACCGGAAGGGATCGTCACCTGTGCCAGCAAAGTTCAGACCTCAGCCCTGTTATTCCGGGATGGTGTTCCGACACCGAGAACCTTCTTCACCGAGTCACGACATCTTGCAGGAACGTTCATCTCGTCCTGCGGGAAGGCGGTATCCAAACCGGTATACGGGTTTGACGGGTTTGGTATCACTCTGGTCGAAGATGAGTCCCATCTGGGTGATCCTCCCTTCTACCTTCAGGAATACATCCCGAACGACCGTGATTTCCGCGTCTTCGTGATTGGTGGCAAGGCAGTCGGAGCAATTATGCGGGTCTCCAGTCATCTCACCCATAATATTCATCAGGGAGGGTGCGGGAGTGCAGCTCCGATTGATTCAGACATGGCCCATGTGGCGGTTTCGGCTGCTGAGAGTGTCGGGGTTGATTACGGGGGCGTGGACCTGCTCATTCATGAGGGATCCTATACCGTCCTGGAGGTCAACGGGACACCGAACTGGCACTGTATGGAGGCTCCCATCCCCCGGCTCCTCGCCGAGTACCTGGTGGAAGAGAGCAGATCGGAAAAAAGGTAACGCCAGACCAGACTGACGGGTCAGGAACCGCACTCAATCTCTTTTAATGCCTTCTCAGCAAGTTCATGCATCCGGGCTGACATCCGGTCGGTGGACGGGTTATCAATATCCTTCATTGATTTGGCAATCGCGTTCCCCAAAACAAAAATTGCGTACTTATGCTCCACTTTGCTCCGGTGAACCTGTGATGGCGTGATCTTCAGGGATTCATACTCAGAGAAATCCGAGTCTGCATTAATCTCCTGAATGTAATCCTTCACATTAATGAGCATCTGATGGAGTGAGATTAGTTCTTCCTTGTGCACACTATCACTCCCTGTATACACATTTGGAGGCGGAACATAAAAAAATGGTCGCTCAGGGTTACCGAAAAGGAATCAGACGGACCTGGGCGGGTCTTCTGACGATTCCGGTAAAAGAGGGAGCTGCCAGGTACCGGATCCCGAGGAGGGAGAGCTGGTCCAGGAGCTGCTGGTTCACCTCCTGATCGATGACTGCTCCTTCATAGGTCTGATCATCAGTGAATGGGGCTTCCTCCATCCGGGAGACCGGGACCTCCAGGGCGACCTCTCCGTCTGAGAGCATCCGTATCACTCCGCGTTCTTTCACCTCGCTGATATGGGTGAAGACCGATCTGGGTTTGTATGGGATGGTATCAGAATCAGTTCCCTCCTCATGTGCTTCATCCGCCCCCAGATCCTCTTCCTGTTCCGGCTCAGCCCCGTGAGCCCGCTTATCTGACCCGTTTTCACCGGTATCAGAACCGGCCTGTTCCGGGACTGTATGATGCCCTTCCTCTCTTCGGGATGAGTAATACTCCTCGATTCGGTCTTCGAGAACGTATTCTATCGGAACCTTATTCCTGAGTGCCTTGATGATCTCCTTCCTGGAGAGGTCCTCAACAGACTCTCCCCTGGGAGGAAATGCCACAAAGTCGATATCTGTCAGCTCAAGGAGTTCCCTGAGGATGAGATCTCCTCCCCGGTCTCCGTCCAGAAATGCGGTCGCCGTCTTCTTGTGGCACATGTTGATAATGGTGCCGGGGACGCTCGTCCCTTCAACCGCCACCGCATTTTTTCTCCCTGCCCGAAGAAGATTGATGACATCGGCCCGGCCTTCGACCACGATGATCGCGTCAGAATGTATGACATTCGGCCCGGCCGGAACATTATCAGGCCCGATGGTCTCGATCTTCTCGATCCGCTGGCTCTCCCTGACTGCATCAATGAGGGATTCAGGATCGATCCCCGGTTCTTCGAACTCAAGCAGACGCGATTTCGCCCGCTCGATGATCTGGGTCCGCTTGGTGACCCTGATATCCTCGATGTTCTGGACCATTACCTGGGCAGAACAGGGACCGACCCGGCTGATCGTCTCCATGGAGGCGGCAAGGATGGCGGTCTCTGCCCGATCAAGTGATGTGGAGACGAGGATCTCACCGGTAGATTTCCCCTGCCGGCTGATGACTTTGACATCGATACGCCCAAGCCTTCCCTGGCGCTGGAGTTCACGCAGCTCCATTTCTGCGCCGAGCAGTCCTTCAATCTGTCCGAATATGGCCCCGACTACGTCAGACCGTTCAACCACCCCGTCTGCCTGAACGGTGAGATGGATCCGGTATTTCGTAGTCTCCTGCTCATACAATCCCGTGACCTCCGGTCATTACCATGAATACCATAATACAGGCAACAAAAGGTCTCACAAAATATTTAAACTATGCGATAGCGGTGCCGGAATTCTACCAGTCCGGCAGGCAGGCAAGTTCTTCTGCGAGAAGCTCCGGAGTGTAACCGGCGATAAACACACGTTTCACTGATGATGTCTGACCGGTGGCGATTCTGACCTGCGATCCGGGTATCCTGAGGGTGGCTGCAATCAGGGTGATGATTGCCTTATTCGCTTTTCCCTCAACTGCCGGTGCTTTGACCTGTATTCCGACAGCTTTTCGCCAGGGGTTATATCCGGTCGGAAACGTCTCCCTCCTGCTTCCGGCAGAAACCTCAATGGTGATGAACGAACCACCGTCTGTGGCGGTGAGAGCAGGAAGAATATCGATAGCACTGACCATAAGAGTTGTCGCCCGGCATTAACAAATGGTGTTCATCAGTGGCTTTTGCCGTCCTTCACCCATTAAACGCCCTCTGCCAGGCGGTGCCGTAAATATGTACCATTTCCGGGTTGTCCCATGGATCATATCTTGATGCTTCATCAGATCTCCCGGGGACCTAAAGGAAATGAGGAAGGCACAGGTTATTATTCATACGCTCTGCTTATATCCCCTTCCCTTCATCCACTCAGGGGTGGTGAAGGTGACGTGGTCCTGGTCAAACGCCACTGCCCCACCCAGAACCACCATTACGGGGAAGACCGCTTCCATTCCTTCAAACGGGGTCCACCCGGCTTTTGAGTGGAGATCTTCAGATCTGACAACCCCGGGTTCATCAGGGTAGAGCGCAAAGTCTCCACGCATCCCGGGCATGAATCCCGCCTCCGGTATTCCCAGAATCCGGGCAGGAGTCTCAGAGGTCTTCCTGATGAGGTCAGTGAGAGTGATCCGTTTTTTCAGAACCTGGGCCATGAACAGGGGAATCATCGTCTCGATCCCCGGGATTCCTGAAGGTGCTTCACTGAACTCACCGGTCTTGTCCTGAACTGAATGAGGGGCATGATCCGATCCGATGACATCGATCTCATTCCAGTGCCGCCAGAGATTTCGTCTCTCCTCTTCAGTCCTGACCGGCGGGTTCACCTTTCCGAATCCTGAATAGGGAGGAAGGCGGTCAAGCGAGAGGAAGAGGTGGTGTGGCGTCACTTCGGAGGTTGCGCCTGGAATCGTTCTGATCTCCCTGACAGAATCCGAAGATGAGATGTGACAGAAGTGAATATGTGCACCTGCAGGGGCGAGCATTCGGACCATCCGGATTGCGTCTGTCTCTCCTGCGGGGGCCCTGAGTGCATGGTGAGCGGCAAGATTGATATCCCGACCCTCGCGTACCGTCTCTGCATGGATCGTTATCAGGCCGTTTACCCCGGTTATCCGTTCCATGAGCATCCGAAGATCATCACGTCCTACCGCCTCGCCGAAACTGGACGGACCGGCGAAAGTCTCGCCAAACGCCATTGCCCCGGCCCTGCTCATCCCTTCGATATCAGCCCCGGGGGTGACCCCGGCATTGATCCCGAAATGACAACAGGACTGTGCAGCTGCGAGACGGACCCTCTGTTCAAATGATTCAACGGTGGTCAGCGGGGGGAGCGTGTTAGGCTGATCAATGACCACCGTGACCCCTCCGGCCAGAGCACTGTGGGTTCCGGTTTTCCAGTCCTCCTTGTAGGCCTGCAGTCCGTCCCGCATGTGGACGTGCATGTCCACCCCTGCCGGCAGAACATGAAGCCCGGCACAACGGATCCGGACTGATGCCTTTCCTGATGCACCGATATGCCTGACGACTCCGTCCGAGATGGTGACATCAGCAACCCGTCCCCCGGGTATCAGGACATCTGCCAGGACAGTGGACCCATCGATCGCATCCATGATCAATATACGTGCTGAAGGGATAGAAAGGTCAGTCTCAGGGAGAAAGGGGGGATTTATGAACCCTGGCGGAACCGCCGGTACAGATAATATCCCGCCCCGATGATGATGATGACCGGGAGGAAAGTCATCACCAGGATGACCAGGGTCGCAACCATCCCGATAAACCCTGATATTCCCTCAGTGATGACCGAGGCTGCGGAGAGACCGGTAGACGTGACCACCTGGTCAGGTTCTGAGAGTCTGACGGTGATGGTGGAGAAGGAGATCCTGCTGTCCAGATATTTCATCCGGCCGGTGATCCGATCGATCTCGACCTGCACCCGCTCAATCTCCCGCTGGACCTGGAGCACTTCAGAGACATTGACGGCCTGGGTGAGGATCCGGTTATACTGGGCAAGCTGGGTCTCCAGTGCTCCTTTCCGGGCATTCAGGTCGACGTACTCCTCGGTGACATCCTCGGCAGAGATACTGCTGCTGGTGAGCCTGCCCAGTGACCGGATTTCCTGCAGAACAGCATCAAACCGGTCAGTGGGGATGCGGATCGTCACCGTTCCCTGGTACTCGTTATTCCTTCCGGCGCTGATCGACGATCCCTGGATGATCCCCTCTGCTGATTCAGCGAGATTCTTCAGGGTATCGACGGATTCACTGACATTCATCACTTCTATGGCAATATCTGCAGTTCTGATGATCTTCTGATCTGCCTGACTGAGGACCGGCGCCGGCTCATCCTCCCCGGTACTCCAGGAATCTCTCTCTCCGGCACCTGCAGATGCCGGGGCCTGAGCGGGAGACATCATCTTTTCAGCGACCGCATATTCCTCTGCAGACCGAGAGACGGAGAGTGAATCCCGTGTCTCATCAAGTGCGGTGCATCCTGCCGTGAGAACCAGGATGCAGATCAGTATACAGATACCGCTGCGGAGTTCCATAGCCAGTATTCTGTGTGACTGGGATAAAAAAAGATGGATAATTTCAGGTTTTTCAAAACCTATGAACAGCCCTGTGGGGCATCACCGGATGACCATCGTGGAGATGGTAGCATGGGTCACGATGTATGTACTCACACTTCCCAGGAGGATCCGTTGTCCAAGTCCCTTCCCGGTTGATCCGACGACGATCAATTCTGCCCCTGCCTCTTCTGCAGCCTTCAGGATCTCGCTGCGCGGGTCTCCCATCCTGACCAGCATTGAGATCCCGGTTCCCAGGTCCCGGGCGATGTTCTTCACCCGCTCGGTGACATGTTCCCGCTCTTCTGCAATGATACGGTCCCGGATTTCGTGAAGAGTGGAGATCCCTTCATACCCGGCTGCCCCCTCGATGGTGGAGTACTTCGCCGGAGAGATGACATAGACAGCACTAATCTCAACATCCTGTGGATTGACATAGTCCAGTATCTTCAGGAGGGCGGTATCAGCTTCGGGTGAACCGTCAACAGCAACCAGGATCTTCTTGGCCATAGCTGGTATTCTCCCTGAGGGGTATTAGCAATTCCTGTCTGTCATGATGATTCCCGGTGGAGAGGACTGGATCCGGGATAGGGAAACCTCATCAGGATACACGACGACCTGTAACCGGGCATGTCTGTCAATATTATCGATCTTTTCCTTCATCTTGATCACTCTCTCTCCCAGATGGCTGGTGAACTCGGCCTGCTCATCTACCTGGTCCTCTTTCTCGTTATCTTCTGCGAAACAGGATTCGTAGTGACTCCCTTCCTCCCCGGGGACTCGCTCCTCTTCATCGCGGGAGCCCTTGCCGGGACCGGGGTGCTCAGCCTCCCCATTCTGCTGGGGATCGTCTTCATCGCTGCTATTACCGGGGATACCGTGAATTTCTGGATCGGCAGGTATGCGGGGATGCGAATCATCGAGGGACGGTTATCCGGATTTGTCAGGGGTGAGTGGATCGAGTATACCCGCGAGTTTTACCAGCGCTGGGGGGGAGCAACCATCGTCGTTGCCCGGTTTGTACCCTATATCAGGACCTTTGCTCCGTTTCTTGCCGGGGTCGGGGACATGCATTACCGCTCATTTCTCGTGTATAATGTACTGGGCGGATTCCTGTGGACGTTCGGTCTTGTCCTGGGGGGATATTTCATCGGGAACATCCCGGTGGTGCAGGATAATGTCGGGGTCCTGATGTGGTTTGTCCTCCTCCTCTGCCTCTTTGCAGTCGGTATGGTGATTAAGGCACTGATCCAGGGAATCATGCAGAATCGGAGGTGACCGGTTCTTCTCGCATGACTCCGGCATCCTGCGGCATTTGGGAGAACCACCACACCTGTGCCCGCTCCCTGACCAGAACATTCTTTCTTTTCTCGTGCGGATCATGTACAGGCATCAGTCATTGTGTATGACCGATGAATCTGACCGGTCTCATCCCGCCGGGTGGCGGAGAGGCAGAATTAAGTGATGGATCAGGAATGGAAGAGAATCTGAAAGCGGTCTGCATCCTGGCACGGAATAAATCAGGAGTACTGAAGGATATTGCAACGGTTTTTGCCGACAATAATGCGAATATCACGATGATTCACCTTGAGATAGGCGAAGGGATGGGTGATGAGGCCTATGATGAACTCTACATCGAGTTTGAGGGGGATGTGGAACCGTCCCGCCTCAGGAGCGGTCTTCAGACCCTGGCTGGTGTCAATGAGGTGATGATGCACCGATCCCATGGTGATATCTTCGGGAAACGGGTGATCATCATCGGCGGTGGGGCCCAGGTCGCCCAGGTGGCGCTTGGTGCAGTGAACGAGGCTGATCGTCACAATATCCGAGGGGAGCGTATCTCGGTCGATACCATCCCCCTGGTCGGGGAGGAGACCCTCTCTCTCGCGGTCGATGCGGTCACCCGTCTTCCCCGGGCTGCCATTCTGGTTCTCGCAGGATCTATCATGGGGGGAAAGGTGACTCAGGCGGTTGAGCGGGTAAAAGAGGCAGGAATCCCGGTAATTACCCTGAACATGGCCGGAACAGTGACTGAGCATGCGGATCTGGTTGTCACGGACCCAATCCAGGCCGGAGTGTTTGCCGTGATGCATGTCTCCTCGAAGGCGGTCTTTGATGTCAACCGGGTAAAAGGGAGACGATTTTGAAGAACCTGATCCAGCAGGCGGTCACCACCCTCAGGAAAGACGGTCTGATCATCTACCCGACTGACACTATCTACGGCCTTGGGGCCGATGCCCTCTCTGAGGAGGCAGTATTGAAGGTGTACGAGGCGAAGGGACGCCAGTACCATAATCCTGTCTCGATCGCGGTATCAGATCCCGAGATGATTGACCTGGTGGCCTGGGTCGATGAGATCGCCGAGGTCTTTATCAGGGAGTGTTTACCCGGGCCGGTGACCCTGATCCTTCCGGCACGGTCCATTCTCCCGTCCATCCTGACCGGGGGGACGGGAAGGATCGGTATCCGGTTCCCTGCCCAGGATGTTGCCCTGGAGATCATCAGGGAGTTTGACAGTCCGATAACTGCCACGAGTGCGAATCCCTCCGGCGGTCCGGACCCGGTCACGGTCAACGACGCCCTGGTACCGCATGATCTGGTGATCGATGTCGGTGCCCTGCGGGGAACCCCCTCAACCGTGGTTGATCTCGTCTCCCGGGAGATCATCAGGCCGGGTGCACAACTTGAAAAGATCGCATCTCTCCTTGCGGAGTGGGGATGTTGAAACCCCTGCGCATCCGAGATTTTATCGTTGATTCAGACCAGTGGCTCTACGCGGTTGCCGCGTATGATAATGAGTCTGCAGCCGGCTGCCTCCTCCGCTATATCCCTGATCCTGCTGGTGACCGGGTAGGTCCTGACGGGATCCGGTATCGGAAGGTCGGTTTTGAGGAGGCCTTCCGTCTTGTCCAGGAGATGAAACCGGCATACCACGGGCTTGTCCATCGGATCCCGTCATCCGGAATCAGTCGTGTTCTCAAACCAGATGAGCAGATCACGGCAATCGCCGCACGGGATGAGCGGGTCCGGGAACTCGTCCGCATCCTGGATCTCCCTCCGGGATCCTTCGGGGTAACCGGATCCATGCTCTGTGGACTTGATGATCAGTCATCTGACATTGACGGGGTTGTCTATGGCAATTGGTTCAGTCTTGCACAGCAGCGGCTTCGGAAAGGAATCGAGGCAGGGACGATTGAGGGTCTGGATGACGACCTCTGGAAGACGGTATATCACAAACGCGTTCCAGACATTTCCTTTGATGAGTTCATCATCCACGAGCAGCGGAAATGGAATCGTGGCCAGATTCACGGGACGTACTTCGATCTCCTCTACTCACGCGGGTATGAGGATCTGCCGGGTCCTCTTATGGAGAAGGGGATTGAGGTCCGGCGGGATACGATTGAAGCGGTCGTGACGGATGATACCTTCGCGTATGACAGCCCGTCGATCCTTGGCATTGATCACCCTGAAATCTCCCGGATCCTCTCGTTCACCCACACCTATACCGGCCAAGCACAGAGAGGAGAGCGGATCGAGGCGAAGGGTGTCATTGAGCAGCACGGGAGCGAACGATGGTTAATCGTCGGCACAACCCGGGAGGCAGCCGGAGAGTCGATCCGGTCACTCACGCTTCTTGAAGAGGAGCTCTGAGAGTCTCTTCGCAGGCGGGGGCGAGCAGGCCTGTGTATGCGGACAGGAACGGCACGGGGCATGGAGTGGTTTGGGGGGCAGTTCTCCCTGATTTATTCGCCGGGTCATGGCTGCCGCCTGGAGCAGGGCACGCCGGTCTCTTGGTCCGGGTTCACAGTACCGGATGATTCCGTCCGGGATGTACTCGATGTAGCCTCCCGGAAGGCTGATACCACCGGTCTCCAAGAGGCAGAGCAGATAGGCCGCCACCCTGATCCGATCCGCAGGCCAGCACCCGGCGGCCGGGGCCCGGGTGCAGCGTACGACTGACATCTTCTCCGTTCCGGAGTCATATTTGTCTATCATCCCGTGGATTCCAAGCCGGGGGGAGGAGACGCTGATATCTGACTCGGTCCAGGATACTGCCGGCATGCGGGATACCCGGGTGAGGCATTCAGAGAGGTAGGCTCTCATGCCGGGATCGATGTCCGGATGAACCATGGAGACCTGGTCCCAGATCTCTTCTTCGTTCATGACTGCTCCGGTCAGGGATACCTGCTTACAGATGATGTACCGGTCTGATACCGGGACCGGATCATGGCGTGAGAAGTAGTACCGCCGGGGACACTGATAGGCCCGGACGAGCGAAGAGACCGGGATACCGGGATTATCTGGCTGAGAATCGGTCATTTTAATGCAGATCCTGTGTCATGTATGCGTATGAGTTCGAACGAGATCCAGGTGACGATACCCCCGAACCTGGAACCGGTATACAGTAATATGATCCAGATTGCGTATAAGGAGGATGAGTTCACCTTCATGTTCCTCCACCAGATCCCGGGGATCAACCAGGCGAGAGGCAAGGCAGTGGTCAGTATCTCACCCACTCATGCCAAGAACCTCCTTCAGGTTCTCCAGCGGACGGTGGGGGAGTACGAGCAGAAGTTCAGGGCTCTTGAATCACAGGAGAAGTCCCCGAATGTCACCTCGATGACTGGTTACTCCTGATCCATCGCAATTTTTTAATGCCTGCAAGGAGACTTGTATAAGCACGCCGTTGTGGCTTAGGGGTATAGCGGCTGATTCGTAATCAGCAGACCGAGGGTTCAAATCCCTCCAGCGGCTCTATAATTATATTCAAGTCTCTCAGCGCAAAAGAGGCAAACTATGCACGTCTTTTCTTTTCACTTGATGATCAGTACCGCTCATCTATGATTGTCGATTTTTTTTTCGGACCGGTGAACAATTATCTTCTCATATCAGGCCTCATCCTCCTACAGGAATTGAGAAGGTATTTCTATCGGATGGAAAAAATTCGGTAGAGGCCCAGAATATAACTGATGATGAGATTTCTTCCCATTTTCGGACACTCATTCATTTCTGATCAAAATACTCAAAGAAAATCCTTCCAATGGATGATTCTCCATCTTCAGCTAATAATTAGGCCACTGCCAAAAATTCTGTCTTCTCGTTTGAATATGGAAGTAGTAATATCAGACTATTATTAGCAGGGCCTCATATTGTGCCAGGTGTATCCTTTTCATCTTCCCCGGCAATATCTCTGAGAACCTTCCCTTCCCCATGCCAATCAACTGCCTGATCTTCCCATACCACATTCCGGCTATTTGCAGGTGGCTCAGCCAAATTACAAATGGATCGTATCACCTGCCACAATCCTCCCATCTTCATGAATTATGTCACTTGGTTCTCAAAGGTGCGTAAAACCAACACCCGTCAGTCAGGCCAGACAGTATCGTACATAGTGCCCGGAAGATCCCAGAGAAGATACCGGGCCATCAGGTACATTAATCCGGGTACAAACCGGATTATTCACCATCAGTAATCCTAAGGAATAATCATGACCAGAATATCCGTACTTCTCTTGGCACTTACCCTAATTCTCTCCTCCCTTGTCCTGTCAGGGTGTGTTGATACCTCAAACACGAACCAGACAGTTCAGGCGCCCAGTCCGGACGATTCCCCGGTGTCATTCGCTGACACACCGGTTCTCTACGCGGACGTCAACGGGGTGACCCTTGGATACCGGGAGTTCGGGTCCGGGGAACCGATCCTGATGATCCCCGGGTTCGGTGCGACGATGGAGGACTGGAATGAGACATTCATCGGAATCCTCGCGTCCGAATACCACGTGTACGTCTATGACCACCGGGGGATGGGGTCCAGCAGTGACAACAATGTAACCCACACCATTCCCCTGTACGCAGATGATGCAGCGGCCCTCATCTCTGCCCTCGGATATGACCGGATGCATGTCTACGGTGCCTCCATGGGCTCATCCACCTCTCAGCAGCTGGCCATTGACCACCCTGAACGGGTGGATAAACTCATCCTTGATTCAAACACGTACAGCATCCGGATACCGGAAACGAGAACCCTTTTCGGAATCATCGAAGATGCTGCCGGTAACTCTTCCATGCCCCGGGGTGTCCGGGAAGAAGCAGAGGCAAATCTTGCGTGGAATGGATCCTACGATGGTCTGTCAGGAATACACACGGATGTCATGCTGGTGGTGGGAACGAAGGACGTTCTCACCCCTGACAGCGTCTCCCTGGAGATGGCAGGGCAGATCCCGGGATCCTGGCTCGTGCGGCATCCGGGTCTCCCCCATACCGGGTATCATTACGCCCCGGTCCAATACGGAGAATGTGCACTCCTTTTCCTCGGGATGAACCAGTCGACAGTGTGAAGAACGGAATTCACATATACCCGGCAAGAATTTTTCTTTTTCACTTTTCAGAACGAATCCAGAGAAGAATCATACATCCCGGACAATCCGGAAAAAAAGAGACGAAAAGAGAATATCGACTAATCTGCTTTTCGTTTCAGCAGATCCAGATTCAGGATTGACTTTCCGTCCTTGCGGTTCACAACCGCTTCCATGGTTGAATTGTCAATAATATGATACATGACCAGTGCAGATTGTGCATTGGTCAGGACGGCTTCGTCAGGTGACAGGAATATCACTGAGGACTCTATCTCAGGTGAGCCTTTGACCTCCCCGCTATGCCGGGTGGCAGTCACAAACCTTCCGGTCATGTTGGCATATGACATCCACTCTTCCGATAGCGGCCCTTCATCGGTGATGGTGCCGTTCTCGATCACTTTCCGGTCTTCAATCGTCCATTCTCCGGTGATGTCAGGATACATACTCTCTGATTCCGGAATCGGCGTCTCATTTCTCGTCAGCCATCGCTCAATAACCAGGGTGCCGTCAGTATCTCCCGGAATGACAAGCCCGCTTTCTATTGCAGCATCGTTCGTCATGGAGCCGAACATGAATGCCCCGTTCTGAGTAACCCCGTATACTCTCCCGGACTCTCCCACCGTTCCCACGATGGGGAGGTCAATCATCGTTCCATCATCATCAGAGATCTGCTCCTGACCACTCCATATCCGGCCCTGCTGCTCATTGATGGTCAGAAGGCCGGAAGTACTCACTCCGCTGCTGCGGGTATGGGTAAGGTTCCAAACGCCGGTAACGTCAGGAACCTGACCTTCAGGGGCAGGAACGGAGCCCTCTTTTCCCATATGGGAGACGATGGCCATCAGGCCCGGTTCTGAAAACAGCATGTAATTATAGAGTTCATCCTCTGACACCAGTTCTCCAAACGAGATCCCACTTCCGGTCTCATCTTTGAGGTAC
>CAZSVH010000037.1:0-14102 GCA_964610235.1 uncultured Methanospirillum sp.
CGGCACCTTCGTCGAGGGTGACGACCTGCACTTCGTCAACAACCCCGCAATGCAGCAGATGTGGGATGATATCCGCCGGACGATCATCGTCGGTATGGACCTCGCCCACAACACCCTGCAGAAGCGTCTCGGCAAGGAGATCACCCCTGAGACGATCAGCGAGTACCTCCACATCCTCAACCACGCAATGCCCGGTGCAGCCGTGGTCCAGGAACACATGGTCGAGACCCACCCCTCAGTCGTCGACGACTGTTACTGTAAGGTCTTCACCGGTGACTCTGAACTCGCAGACAGCATCGAAAAGCAGTTCGTCCTCGATGTCGACAAGCTCTTCCCGAAGAAGCAGGCAGAGGACCTGAAGGCAGCAGTCGGCAAGGCACTCTGGCAGGCTATCCACATCCCGACCATCGTCTCCCGTACCTGTGATGGTGGAACCACCAGCCGCTGGTCTGCCATGCAGATCGGTATGTCCTTCATCACCGCATACCGCATGTGCGCCGGTGAAGCAGCAGTCGCTGACCTCTCCTACGCCGCAAAGCACGCCGGTGTTATCCAGATGGGTAGCCACCTGCCGGCACGCCGTGCCCGTGGCCCGAACGAGCCCGGTGGTATCCTCTTCGGTCACTTCGGTGACATGATCCAGGCAAACCGGAAGTACCCCAACGACCCCTGTAAGGCATCCCTCGAGGTTGTCGGAGCAGGATGTATGCTCTTCGACCAGATCTGGCTCGGTTCCTACATGTCCGGTGGTGTCGGGTTCACCCAGTATGCAACCGCAGCATACACCGACAACATCCTCGACGAGTTCACCTACTACGGTATGGACTACATCAAGGACAAGTACAAGGTCGACTACAAGGCCGTTGACCCGGCACAGAAGGTCAAGCCGACCCAGGACATCGTCAACGACATTGCCACCGAGGTCACCCTCAATGCAATGGAGCAGTACGAGCAGTTCCCGACCATGATGGAGGACCACTTCGGCGGTTCCCAGCGTGCCGGTGTCATTGCAGCAGCATCCGGTCTCTCAACCGGTATTGCAACCGCCAACTCCAATGCCGGTCTGAACGGATGGTACCTCTCCATGCTCATGCACAAGGAAGGCTGGTCACGTCTCGGATTCTTCGGATACGACCTGCAGGACCAGTGTGGTTCCACCAACTCACTCTCCGTCCGGCCTGACGAAGGCTGTATCGGCGAGTTCCGTGGACCAAACTACCCGAACTACGCAATGAACGTCGGTCACCAGGGAGAATACGCAGCAATCGTCGCATCCTCACACTACACCAGGAACGACGGATTCTGTCTCTCCCCGCTGATCAAGATCACCTTTGCAGACCCATCCCTGGTCTTCGACTTCAGCGAACCCAGGAAGGAGTTCGCCAAGGGTGCAATCCGCGAGTTCGTCCCGGCCGGAGAGAGAACTCTCCTCATGCCGGCACGGTAAATCCTGCGGCGCAACTCTCTCCCTTTTTTTTCAGATCTCCCCTCTGCTGATGACAGGTGATCTCCCGGAACGGCAATCAGACTCATTCAGAGATTGTACAAACATATAAATAATTATACTCATATGAGTACTATGTGCCTTCAGGCACAGGAGTACAAAAATGCCAGGATATAACAGAACGGGACCCCAGGGTCGGGGTCCGTTGACCGGCCGGGGGATGGGATACTGCCGTCAGGCGGTCAGTACCGGACCGGAAGGAGAGATCCCTGCTGACCTGCAGGAAAAAACTGTACCAGACCAGACAGGCCCGGTCATCTATGGACGGGGAAGAGGCGGTATCCCGTGCGGATGCGGCAGAGGATGGGGAGGGGGAGGACGCCGGGGAAGGCGGGCCTGATCCCTCCGGCGATACATATCCTCCCTCCCGGGTCTCTCCCTTCTTCCGGAAGATATCAGGCAGTACTGCTTCAACCCTGCCCGATGTTTTTTATCCCGTCGGATCGGTATCTCTCTGAGTCTCCCAGAGATGAACAGGAGACGATATCCCTCCAGTGAATCTGCCACCAGAATAAAAACAGGCCCATCAGACGAAGCCCCGGGCTGGCCGGGATATGCCAGAAATACCGCCGGATACCAGAGACAGGAGTATCAGACTGAGAAGAGATGACCACACCAACAAAGATAGGCATTATCATCTGTGACCGGTACCGCACCTGTTCGGGCGGGAAGTGCCTCAGGGCATTCCATGCCCGCGAAGGAGCATTCAGCCGGTACCAGGGAGAGGAAGTCGAACTGGTCGGGTACGCCACCTGCAACGGGTGCCCGGGGGGGAATGTTGAGTATGCACCCGCCGAGATGAAGAAGAACGGTGCGGAGATCATCCATCTTGCCACCGGGATGATCGTCGGATACCCGCCCTGCCCCCGGATCTTCACCTTTGCAGAGTTTATCAGAGAAAAATACGGACTCGAGGTGATCTTCGGCACTCATCCCATCCCGACCAGTTACTATGAGACCCATACCAGACTCAGGACCTGGGAATCAGAGCGGTGGCAGGCGACCATCGGACCGGTCCTCGCAGACGGGAAGACCCGCGATGCCTATTCATAAGCAGACCGGGAGGACGGAATGATTAGGACCCGATTCAGGGATGAGAAATGACCCCCCCTCATATCTTCGGACCGGTCGCTTCCCGGAGGCTGGGGCGGTCTCTCGGAATAGATCTCATCCCCTTCAAAACCTGCTCCTTTGACTGTGTATACTGCGAGTGCGGGGCAACCACCCGCCTCTCGGTCTCCCGGGAAGAGTTCTTCCCGCCTGCCGGAATCCGGGAGAGCCTTGACCAGGCGCTCAAAGAGAACCCGGCCCTGGATTATATCACTTTTGCCGGATCAGGAGAGCCGACCCTCTCCCGTTCTGTCAGGGAGATCATCAGCTTCCTCAGGGAGGGGTACCCCGCGTACCGGATTGCCCTGCTCACCAACGGGAGCCTCTGCTCAGATCCTGACGTGATCGAAGATATCCGGGGCGCCGACCTGATCATCCCGACCCTCTCCTCGGCCTTCCAGGAGACCTATGAGGCGATTCACCGCCCCCACCCGTCACTGACCGTGGAATCACACATTGAAGGGCTGAAAGCACTCCGGCGGGCATTCTCCGGCCGGATCTGGCTTGAGGTCTTCCTGGTCCCGCCGCTTAATACCACCCCTGAGGAGCTCCTGGCCCTCCGGGAGGTGATCCACGGGATCAGGCCGGATAGAATTCAGCTGAACATGCTCGACCGGCCCGGAACCGAAGGGTGGGTCACCCCGCTCCAGCCGGAAGAGGGATCACGGATTGAGACCTTCTTTGCCGGGACCGGGATCCCGGTCGATCTCATCGCGATCAGCCCCTGCCAGGCTGCCCCGGAGCGTAAGGGTCTGCCCAGAACGATGATTCTGCAGACCCTGATGAGGAGGCCCTGCACCCGGGATGACATCGCGGTCATGACCGGCCTTCACCCAAACGAGGTGATGAAGATCATCGCCGGGCTTCTTGCCGAAGAAGAAATAACTACCCGGAGAGGAGAGCGGGGGATCTTCTACCTGAGAAACCGGGAGGAGGAACCCGGCGCTGACCAGCAGGAACTCAGCGGGTAATCTCAACAGAGATATCTGCGTCTATCAGCAGGTCAAAGGAGATCGTATCCAGCCATCCGGCCTTCTGGAACATGTGCATGAAACAGATCCCGACCGGGGAAGCATTCCACCGGGCAAGGAGATTCCGGACATCCTCGCTGGTAACCGGCATCCCGGGCATCGCCAGCCCTCCCATGATCACCACCACATCCGGATTCTGCACCACGACACCATCACCGGCCTGAAAGCCGGTATCCGGCCGCATCTCCAGCACCCGGGCCCTGGTCAGATCCGTATACGGCACAAAAATACACCTGCACGGGAGGGATCGGATCGCAAAACAGAGCAGTTCAACAAACGGGGTGCAGGTCCCGGGCACCCCGCAGAAGACGATCTCGGATCCGGCCGGGGCTGATCTGCTCTCAATATACTCCTTGAAGGGACGCAGGATACCCGGCACTCCCTTTGCTTCTTCCTGTACCATCGAAAACTCCATCCGGTGACCCCGCAGAAGACCAGGGCACCCTGCATTACTTCTGAGCGTATGAGTAATAATACCCGCCCCGGCGGACCGGACCATGGGGGGAGGCAATGCGGATGAGAACCGGTTGATTAACCCGTTATGGCAGGCATACCTACCAGTAGTACCGGATAGGCGGGTACAGGAGTGTTTTTGAAAGTCACGGTATTCTCCCCTGATATCTACACGTACGGCGCCATGACCATCGGAGGGGTGATCAGGGCTGCCGGATTTGATGTCGTCATCACCCGGGATCCCGGGGCTGTCGCCGGGGATTTTTGTTTTCTCAGCCTGTACTCCACCCAGCACCTGATGGAGGAACGGATCATCTCCCTGGTCAGCAGACTGAAGGAAGCCGGGAGCCGGGTTATCATCGGCGGCCCGGTATGTGCCGATCCTGCCATCGTCCTCGGTGAGCTGAAGCCTGACCTGGTGGTGACCGGAGAGGGGGAAGAGACCGTCCCCGGGATTATCAGGGGGGATGACCCCGGGGGCCTCCCGAACTGTGCGTTTCTCAGGGGAAACGAACTGGTCGTTACCAGGCAGAAACGGGTCACTGATCTCTCCCGCCCGCTTCCCCTTATCCCGGGTGATATCGGATCACAGGATATCAGGGGAGCGCAGACCTACATCGAGACACACCGGGGCTGTTTCGGACGGTGCGGGTTCTGCCAGGTTCCCCTCTCCTTCGGCAGGCAGATCCGGAGCCGGGATCCCGGGGAGATCCTGGCAGAGGTGCGTGCATTCAGGGAGAAGGGAGTGAGACGGATCGCCCTTATCGGAGGAACCGGGAGTCTGTACCGCTCAAAAGACGGAGTCCTGAATGAAGATGCATTCATCGATCTCCTGGAATCGCTCGCCGCTATCCTCGGGCCGAAGAATGTCTCCTGCCCGGATATCAGGGCAGACTGTATCACGGACCGTATTCTGGATGCCGTCAGAACATTCTCGATCGGGTGGATCTTCTTCGGGATAGAGTCAGGAAGTCCCAAAATCCTGGACCTGATGCGAAAAGGGATCTCCCCGGAGAGCGTGGTCTCGGCGGTGGACCGGTGCCGGGAACACGGGGTCAGGGTTGCAGGCAGTTTCATCACCGGGTACCCGGGAGAGACCGAAGCGGACCATGAGATGACCCGGGACCTGATCGATCGGATATCACCAGATGATGTCTTTATATCCCCTGCCGAACCCATCCCGACGACCCCGCTGGCTGACCTGGTGATACGCACCCCTGATTCAGAAAACCCTGCATTCATCCCCCATACCGGGGAGTTCGGACCGTTGCACCTCACCGAGTCTGAAGCACGGGCATTTGACCTGATGCTCCATGCAGACAGCTGCCGGATGAACCCCCGGCTGACCACCGATGATCTCTACCAGACCTACCTGCAGGAAGTACGACGACAGGGTGAGGAGATCAGAAGGGCCACCCGGCTCCTCCTGCGGTATCACCGGGAGAGGTGAGCAGGCCCGGCCTCAGGCCTTCCGGGCCGCATGAGCCGAGGCCCGGATAAAAGAGCGGGTCGGCATGATCTGGTCCGCCGGCACCCCGTAGAACTCCCGGTAAAACCGGTCAGCCTCATCATGGATATCCCAGGAGCAGCGATCGGGATGGAGCGTCATGGCAAGGAGCATCAGACCAAGAGCCCATCGCGGGCTCCCAAAATCCCATGACGGCGGCATCTCCAGCACCTGGCCACGGGCGACTGCCGGAGCCGTCAGGGCATGATCTTCGCAGTACGCGATGGATGCTTCACGGGGAAGGGAGAAGAAGCCGGATATACAGATCCAGTCAGGTCGAAGGGCGATGAACTCCTCAGCAGAGAGGGTCACCCCTGGCTTGCCACTCCTGCCAATGAGCCGGTTCACCGGTTCCCCCCCGGCAAGTTCCACCAGGTGATTCTCAAACCGTGCCGGATTCACGGCAAAAACCGGGTATCCCATCGAGTAATAGACCCGGGGACGGGGAGCACCGGCAACCGCCGACACCACCCGGGCAGTCATCTCCTCAAGCACCGATACCAGCCGTTCTCCTTTTTCGTTCCGATCCACAAGAGAAGCAACCTCCCGGATCATCCCGTAGTAGGTTCCGGTCTTCTGGATCCGATCATGAATCTTCCCGATTCCTCCCCCTGCCATGAAGGATCGCCACAGGCCGGCTGCAGAGGAGCGATCCTCCACCCCGAGGCAGGAGACGATCCCCTGGATGAACTCAAGCGCCTTGGTAGGCCGGTACCCGCCACTCATCCCCTCCTCCTCGTACCGCTCAGCCTGCACGGTCCCGGTGATCGGGAGCCGGTACCCGCAGGTACAGATCCCTCCTTCCCTGAACGAGAGCGGCCGGCATCCCATCGGCCCGTAGACCTCACGAATGCTGATCACCCCTCCGCAGACCGGACAGAGCGAGGAGAGGTATCCGCTCCCCGGAGCATTGAAGAGGTAGACATGGGGGGCAAAGGATCGAATCTCCCGGCAGACCCTCTCGGACTCAGGGATGGATGGCTCATCATCAGCACCCAGATCCCCGAATGCCATGCACCGCATCACCTGGATCGGAATCCGGTCAGAGAGGGCAATAACCTCACGAGCCTGGCTGATCGTCTCCTCGTCCCGTCCTGTCGCATGCATCAGGGCAACCTCAACATGCACCCCCGCAGCCAGGAACCGGGAGATGGTCTCCATGGCACGGCGGGGATCTGTCACTCCGCATGACCGGAGATACCGGGGATCTCTCCCTTTCAGGCCGACGTTCACCATATCAAGCACCGGGACGAGGAGATCCAGGGTGGAGTCAGAGAGGTACCCGTTCGTCGAACACCCGACAAAGAGTCCCCGCTCGCGGGCCATACGGGCGACCCGGAGAAAGGACGGAACAGATACCGCCGGTTCATTCAGGCAGAAGATGATCCCCTGGCACTGCTCCTCTCCTGCCTTCCGGATCACCGATTCCGGGTCACGGGGAGTCAGACCGGCCCCCATCAGAGCCGGGTCGCGTACCAGCACTTCAGAGACACACCCCGGACAGGAGAGGTTACATCCGACCGTACTGATCTGCAGGGCCTTCGCCCGCGGCCAGGCATGCACAAACGGAACCGTCTCGACTGATATCGGGGTGACCATCAGCCACTGGTCAGGAAACCGCTCAGTCACCACACCACCGCTCACCGTGTACATGCTGCAACGGCCGTAACCTCCGTCACGGATGTCACACTGGTGAGGACAGTAGGGGCAGACGGTCACTCCCGCATCACCCTGACCCAGAATCCGGACTCGTCATCGATGAACGAGTACCGGGTAATCCCTGCCTCCTCCAGCACCCGGGAGAGATATTCCGGAGAACGGGACGCCATGCGGGCAGTAATCTCTGATTGAAAATCGGGATTGCGACTCCTCATCCCCGCGATCACCTGCTCTTTCAGGGAGGCGGAACCGAATCCTCCCCCGATATAGGTCTCTCCGCCAAGTTTCAGAATCCGGTGGATCTCAGAGAATGCACGGGGGAGGTCTTCCCAGAAGAACCAGGATCCCCGGCTGATCACCAGGTCCACCGACCGGTCCTCCAGCGGAATAGAAGAGATATCTCCCGTAAGAGGGATAACCCGTCCGGTCAGACCAAGTTCTGCGACCCGTCTCCCACAGATCCCGAGCATATCAGGTGAACAATCCAGGGCATGAACCACCAGGTCAGACCGGGAGGCGATCGCCGTCGCCAGGTGCCCCGGACCGGACCCTGCATCCAGTGCCCGTCCTGATCGTATCCCGGTCCTCTCCAGAATCTGCCCGGCAATCACCGGGTAGACCGGTGCAAAGATGGTATCTGCAATCTCTGCAAACCCTCTTCCCGCCTCCTTCTTTGAATCGTCCCCCTCATTCTTCATGGGCATCTCTCCTCCCATCCAGGTGCCCCGGGTACCCTCCGTGCAGGAACGGTACCGGGCGGTGATGGATCCAGATAGTGTACTCATCACGGCAATTATAGTTGATCTTTCAGAATTGTTAACAAAAGAGAGAGACCCCCGGAGATGTCCCACCCGGGTCCTGTTCCGGCCCGGATGAAGAGAAAGTTTTTAATATTTCTACACCTATGAGTCATACTGAGGTGACATAATGAGAAGAACACCCCGGCACATCTCCAGGATCCCCCTCATCCTGGTGATGATCATCCTCATGCTCGCCCTGATCCCTCAGGGGGCCATGGCCGATGACCGGTATATGGACGGGGGGTACATGGGAATCCCCCTGTGGGTCTACCAGAAGTTCGATCAGACGATGATGAGCAACATCATCGGGGTCGTGCACGGGAACACCCTGTTTGCAGAACCTGACCGGCGGCCGGTCAATCAGGACTCCTTCTTTGACCGGTACAAGCGGTCACCACACCGCACGCCCTTCAGGATCTTCTGGTAGCCTGGCTCATCCCTTTTTTTCCAGGGCACGCTCATCCGTCCCCACCGGGATCAATGAGTCATGCATACGCCGGTTACGATTCTTCAACAATCCCGATAAGACGGGCCATGATCGATTCAACCGCTCTCCATGACGGAGAATCCTGTTTCTTTCCGACGAACGGATGCCCCTCATCACCGGCTTCCCGCATCCTGATATCAACCGGTATCCTCCCGAGAAACGGAACCTGATGATCCCGTGCAATCCGTTCCCCTCCCCCTGATCCAAAGAGATCGATCTCCCCGTGGCAGTGGGGACAGGAGAAACCGCTCATATTCTCTATCACCCCGAGGACCGGGATATGCATCTTCTCCACAAAACTGATCGCCTTCGTCGAATCCAGGGTGGCGACATCCTGCGGGGTGGTGACTATCACCGCACCCCTGACATTCGGGGCGACCTGAGCGATCGTGAGGGCTTCATCGCCGGTTCCGGGAGGAAGATCCACGATCAGGTAATCGAGCGGACCCCACCTGACATCAGAGAGGAACTGGCGGATCACCTGTGCCTTGATGGCACCCCTCCAGACGACCGGATCAGACCTCTTTCCAAGCAGGAACCCCATCGAGATGACCTGCAGGGTGCCGGTCATCCGGACCGGAACCAGGCCGGTCCCGTCCGTCATCAGCTGGTGATCCTCAAGACCCAGCATCAGGGGAACATTCGGGCCATGGATATCGAGATCGACCAGGCCGGTCTGCCTCCCCTGTGAGGAGAGGGCATATGCCAGGTTGACCGCAACCGTGGACTTCCCGACCCCGCCCTTGCCAGAGAGGATCAGGATCACATGTTTGACATCGATGGATGCTTTTTCAGGCGGGCCGCGAGGGGCTGCCTTCTCTCCGTCTCCGGCCTCACTGGTAGAAGCCGGCTCTTTCCGGGGGATTTCAGGGTAGTTTCGAACCATGCTGTTCCTCGTATCGTCAGGGAAGAAGAGAAGGAGTGCCGGGGGAAGCACCCCGCACTCCGAAGAAAGGTGACATCTCGGATCTGCTCCCGCACCGGGAGCAGGCTGGTAATATCAGAACACGGTGGCAGCATTGCTGCGGTTTTACTCGTGACCAGCGCACTGGTGCTGGTGCTCCGAGCAGACACTCCCCCCTCCCGGAAGGAGCAGACCGGCATGGTAGTCCTGTGCTGCCTTGTCCACCGGTCCGCTCACTCCGATAATTACCTCAATCCCGTTCTCATGAAAGAGATCGACCGCTCGCTGACCCATTCCTCCGGCGATGATCACGTTCACCCCGTTAGAGGCGAGATATGGCGGGAGGAGCCCGGGCTGATGGGGAGGGGCCTCCAGTTCTCCGGCATGCGTAATTATGGAATCATCGGCATGATAGATAGCATACGATTCACAGTGACCAAAATGGCCGGATACAGTAGTTCCGTCCCGTGCTATTGCGATTTTTTTCATATTCCTCCTGATTATCCAGACAGGGATCGATCCCCGAATCAGTGATCTATTCGGGAATGGTATCCTGATGCAGGACCTGCATCATTAGTACACATATGAGTCGAAATATAAATGAATATTCCTATTCATCATCAAACCCGCCCTCACCGTCCGGTCTCCGGGACCATGATCCCTGCCGGCAATGACCATCCTTCTGAGCCGGGCACGATCCTTCAGCACGAAGGAGACAGTCCCGTACCTCGATGATCTTTCCGTGAACGAGGGCATCCGTGACCTTCACCCGGGTTGCATGCAGGTCTTTCCAGACCGTCTTCCGGGAGACACCCAGCATCATGGCAGCCGCTTCCTGTTCCATCCCTTCCAGGTCAATCAGCCTGAGGAGTTCTATCTCCTCAGGCAGCAGGGAGACGACCCCGGGCTCCGCACCGGTGTTACACTGGGGAGCAAAGCAGCGCCATGGCCCGCTATGACCCATCCGCCTTCTGCTCCTCGGTCTCCCGCGTCGCCGGGTGACAGACTCATCCCCCTCTTCTGCCGGGTTCATGTCAGGGAGAGAACCTCCCTGAGTGTCCTGGCAACGGACTGCATCACCCGGGCAGCAGGACCGTCGGTCAGAACAAACGGCTCATGACCCCTGGTCGCCCGGGTCACCGCGGGATCCAGGGGGATCTCGCCGATGATCGGAATCTCCCACTCCCGGGCTGCTCTCTGGAGAAGACATCTCCCTGCAGGAACGAGATCCGCCCGGTTGATGATCATGACCATTCTGCAGCGCAGGGACCGGCAGACCGTCACCAGCCGTTCAAGGTCATGACGACCTGAAGAACCGGGTTCAGTGACCAGAATAACCAGATTGCATCCGGTCACCGCCGAGATGAGCGGACACCCGATCCCCGGCGGCCCGTCAATGAGGAGGAGCGGGGTCCCGGGAGCGATCTCCCTCCCGATCTTCCTGATCCGATGGACCATCAGACCGGAGTTCCCGTTCCCCGGGGAGAGGGCACCATCGACCAATGGGCCGAAACGGGTCCGGGAAGTGTGTATCTCCCCACAGACATACGGTTCCATGGTCACCGCATCGACAGGACAGACCTCCCTGCAGACCGTGCAGCCTTCACACTTCGGCTGGTTCACCCGTACCAGGCTTTCCTCCCGGATAATGGCATCAAAGCGGCACGATTCCATGCAGAGACCGCACCGGGTGCAGCGAAGGGGATCAATCAGTGCCCGATCCATCCCGGTAAAGGGTTCGGTACAGATATCCTCTGGTCCGAGGAGGAGGGCGAGATTGGCAGCGTCCACGTCACAGTCCGCGATCACGATCTCCCCTGACAGGAGGGCAGCAAGAGAACCCGTGACCACCGTCTTCCCGGTTCCCCCCTTCCCGCTCACCACGGCAACCTGTTTCATCGTCCACCTGCCATGGCAAGACAGTCCCTGCCAAGCCTGCGGAACCGGTCCCTCCAGACAGGATCATCCCTGCTGATGATCCGGCTGCTCCCCTGCATCAGGGCGATCGTCCGATCGAAGGGAATCCGCATAAGCACCGGGAGATCCTGTTCCCTGCAGAAGGCCTCCACCGCCGTATCCTCATCATCACACCGGTTAATGACCACTCCGGCAGGGATGCGGAAGAGGCGGGCCAGTTCACAGATGAGCCTGAGATCGTGCAGACCGAACGGGGTCGGTTCGGTGACCATCAGGCAGAAGTCGCACCCCTCCAGTGTCTCCATGGCAGCACAGGCGGTTCCGGGCGGGGCATCCAGCAGGACCAGCGGGGCACCATCCACCGCATCACGAACCGCCCGGATGACCGTCGGCGTATGGATGGATCCTTCAGCCAGCCTGCCGGTCACCAGATGGAGAGACGGGGTCGGATCATACCGTTCTATCGTCCCGGCCTGCTCAGGCCGTTCAGAGATGGCATGTGTCGGGCAGACCAGCCGGCAGCCCCCACAGGAGTGACAGAGCTGGGGATACTGGAGAACTCTCTCTTTCAGAACGATGAGCGCACCGTACTGGCAGAAGAGCCCGCATTTCCCACAGTAATCACACCTTCCGGGATCGATCACGGGAACCGGCAGCGTGACCGGCTCCTTCACTCCGGATCCCGGAAAGAAGAGATGAGCATTCGGCTCTTCCACATCACAGTCGGCCAGGGTGAGCGGGGAGGAGGAAGAGAGAACACATGCCAGGTTCACGGCGACGGTCGTCTTTCCGGTCCCCCCCTTCCCGCTTGCAATCGCAATCAGCATTCCGGATCACGAGGAGCCGGACTTCCCCGCCATCAATGACAATCTGCCGGCCCGGTACATCTCCAGTGCAGAAGAGACGGTCCCCGCCCCTTCCCAGAGATAAACCCGTATCCCTGCAGCAACAAGGGCATTGTCGGCATGCCCGCCAATCTGTGGAGCGATCAGATCAGTCACCCCTTTCTGCACCAGCATCTGAACAACCCGCGGGCCGACACCGCCACTATCGGCCGCGTACGGATTTGAGACAAATTCTGTTTCATTCGTTTCGGTGTGTACGATCAGGAAGTACGGGGCCCGCCCCAGCCGGGTGTCCACCGGATCATCCACCGTCGGACCAGAAGAAGGGATTGCCAGATACATACCCTTATTTATTACACATATGTGTAATAATTCCTCCGGTCATCCCCGGGGATCATCAGAAGAGGGGGAGGGAAGTGAGGATCCCCTCATGATTCATGTACACCCAGTACCCCTGGTACGGAGAGACAGGGAGACCATCATTCTTCCCGTGTTCAATCATCTCTCCATACCGCTGCAGTTCAGGGAGGAACCCGAGACAGTACTGCCAGGCACTACTCACCGGGGATAACGCATTCCCTGCAGCAACCGGGGAGAAACCGGTGAACCCGGCAGCATTCCATCCCTGAACCAGGGTGCGGGAGACCACCGGCTGATCATCCGAGAAGACCAGCGGGACGGAGTCTGTCTGCGTGGAGAAGATCCACAGTCCCCGGAGGGGACGGACGGGCATAACCCGGGTGACCGCCGTCCAGCCGCCGGCAGCAGGGTCATACCAGAACGCACTATGGCCTCCGGAACTGACAGAAGAGAATAGTTCTGCCGTGTCCTGGCCGGGCTTCAGAGTCCCGGGGATCGATACGAAGTTCCATCCTGCAGAGAGCGGGAGAGAACCGGTGAGGGGAGAGCCGGTGACCCGGATATACTCCTCTTTCACACAGGTATCAGACCCCTGCTCATCAGACGAGACAACCAGGGTCACCGGGAATATCCCGCTCCGGGTATACCGGTGGACCGGATGCTGCTCAGAAGAGACCATACCATCCCCGAAATCCCATGCCCACACCGTCACGGGGCCGGATGACCGATCGGTGAACTGCACCCGGAGCGGGGCCGGCCCTGAGAGCGGGGTCGCGGTGAACCCGGCAGTCACCCGCTCTTCTGCCAGGGCAGTAATCTTCTGTTCAACGATCTCTGAATCGCCCCGTTCATCACTGACCGTGAGCCTGACCGTGTACACCCCGGGATCCCGGAAGGTATGGGTCGGATTGGGGAGCATGCTCTCGGCAGATCCGTCTCCGAAGTTCCAGAGCCAGACCATCGCTCCGGTGGACTGGTCCGTGAACCTGACCGTGAGAGGAACGATGCCGGATGGGGGATCGGCTGTAAAATTCGCGTTGAGGGGGAGTGGCCTGACCGTCACAAACCCATCCTTTTTCAGGGTACTCGAGGCACCGCCCCCATCAAAGACGGTCAGCCTGACTGAGTAGACCCCCCCGTGAAGATAGGTATGGAGCGGGTTCTCCCCCGAGCCACGGCCCCCGTCACCGAACTCCCAGACCCACCGGACCGGATTCCCGTTGCTCATGTCAAAAAAACGGACCAGGAGCGGCCCTCTTCCATTGGTGGGTGCAGCCGTAAACCCGGCCTGCAGGCCATGATCCGCACCGGCATCATCCCCGCCTGCAGGACCGGGGGGCATCACCAGGATCTCCCCGGTCACACCGTCCGGGAATGCAATACTGATTATCACGAGAAAAAAGAGGAGACGGTACCACCTGTTCACACCTGTTCACCTGATGGTAGGGAGGGGCTGCGTGGGTAATAATCTTTCATATCTGATGCACCGGATCAGTCACGGAGAGGGGAGGCCCGGGTCACCCAG
>CAZSVH010000038.1:0-13862 GCA_964610235.1 uncultured Methanospirillum sp.
AAGGAAGGAAGCCGATGCTGCCATCAGGTGTGCCATCAATCATCTGCCTGAAGGTGTGGTCTGCACCGATGAAGATGGGAAGATAATCTTTGTAAACAGCACCTGGATGGAGCGTCTCTCCCTCCCAGAGTCCGGATTGCCAGGCAGTCACCTTTCAGAGATTGACCCTTCGTTCGATTCTGATACCTGGACGAGGTTCTGCCACAGCCTGCAGGAGGGTCCAGTCTCCCTGCAGACCCGGCACCGGAGCCGGGAAGGGATATGGATCCCGGTGGAGATGACCTCCCGGCTCTGCCAGGAGAACAACCGGCGATATATCTGCATACGACTCAAAGAACTCCCGGGATCCTCGTGAGATGAGCAATCATCCCGGATGCGTATTCGGATCCCGAATATCCGGGGAGAGACTGCCGGTGAATGGCGAAGAAAGGAGAGAAGAGAGGAGACGTGACCGTCCGGTCCGGCAGACTATTACCGGATCCCCTTTTCCCTGATCAGGCCGCAGATATCGACCCAGATAACCAGTTCCTTCTTGCTCTCCCCTTTCTCTCCGACCTCTTTCTTGATGACCCCGAGGATAAATGAGTCATCATCAGAGCTTCTTCCGCTCTGGTCTATCTCACTCAGGGGGACGGTCAGGACCGATGCGACTTCATCCACCACCACGCCGGTCTTCCCATTGGTGACCGACTCGTCAAGGACGATGAATCTGAGATCCTCTGAGTCTGACGAGGCGTTCTTCGATGCGCCGATGAGGGTCCTGAGATCGATGATCGTGGTGATCTCACCCCTGAGATCGATAATCCCCCTGATATGACTGGGAGCATGGGGGAGCGGGGTAATTTTGCTGGCCTCGACTATCTCCTTCACATCAAAAAGATTGACCGCATAGGTGTCATCACCGAGGAGAAATTCAACGACCTGTACTTCTTCCGTGTCACCTGCTTCAGCACTCCCCTTCTGGGAACTCAGTCTCTCATCAGCCATAATGCACCCATCATGAAAAAATTTCCGCCTTGCGGATTATCACATCACTCGTAATTATCGCATCCGTCTATGCCGGTTCCCGTCTCTTTTCAGGACTCCGTGTGAATCCGGTCAGCAGGAACAGGCATCCTGCGGTGAAATCTGTGAAATATGGATTGATACCTATCCATATTAACATGACGGTATGGACATCGAAAAAACCGGATTGCGCCAGAGAACGTCCTCCTGATTTCATTCTTCGGGGCTGTCTTCTCTCTCTGTCTCAAGGAACCTTCTGGCTTTTTTATACCTGTTCGTGATGAAGTATGAGAGATCGGTCTTCCCAATCCTGAATGGGGAAGGTCCGAGAAGCCTGATGAGACGGGTTTCTGCCCCCTCCGGGATGGTACCCTGATATTTCATCTCCGGAAGACCAGGCCCTGTCTCATAGAACCTGGATGGATCCGGTTCCTCTCCCGTCTCCTCAGTCCCGTCCTCATCTCCCGGGCAGTCCTCGTCCTCAATACCCGGATCGTTGAGGGAATCAACCCCTCTGATCACCTCCTCCCGGGACTTTCCCCTGAGCAGGAAGAGGGTCAGGGGATCCTCGTTTATGTATCTCCCCAGGGTCAGGTAGGTGGCGACGATATGGCTGCAGGTATGGTGTGATGATTCACAGTCACACCGGTAATCGAGATCCATCATGGTCTCAGGAATGAGGGAGATTCCTGCCTTTTTAAAGAGGGTATCCAGTTCCTCAGCATACTCGCCGGAGAGGAGCCGTGTGAAGAGTTCCTTCTCAATCGCAAGGATGCGGAAGATAAGGTGCCAGTCATCTCCGGGATCAGCCACCCAGAGTGAGACGGTATGGGACCCCCCGACAGCACCAAGGACGATAGCATCCACTCCCCCCGGATGTATCCCCCGGATCACCACCTGTCCCCGCTCGCAGAGACGTCGCCCCCTGATCGTCTCGGTGGTCTCGGTACCGGGTCTCATCACCCCGAGGAAGGCGGTCGTCCACCACCGTTCTCCAAGGAGCTGCTGACGGGTCTCCCCGTCTGTTCTCTCGTCCCTGACCGGTTGTCGTCTCATGCTCCTTCATCTCCGAATACTCCCTCCCGCATCCTGAGGATATCCATCAGTTCTCCGGTCGAGAGTTCAGTGATCCAGTCTTCGCGTGACGTGATCACCTGGTCTGCAACATCACGTTTTCGCTGGATCATCTCATCTATCTCCTCCTCAAGAGTTCCGGCTGTGATCAACCGATGAACCTGCACCCGTCGCGTCTGTCCGATCCGATAGGTCCGGTCGGTTGCCTGGTCTTCCACTGCCGGGTTCCACCACCGGTCAGCATGGAAGACGTGAGTCGCCCGCGTCAGGTTCAGCCCGGTACCCCCGGCACGCAGGGATATGACAAAGAAAGGTGGACCGGAACGGTGCATGAACTGGTGTATCAACTCGTCTCTCTTATGGCGCGGGGTCCCCCCGGTCATCAGGAGGACCTCCCGGTTCAGTGTCCCATGTATCGACTCTGCCAGCATCCGGGCGAATCCGGCATACTGGGTGAAGATGATGGCAGCCTCTCCTGCTGCATCCACCTCCTGGAGCATCTCAATCAGACGGGTTACTTTTCCTGATCGTTCCGGGCCGGCCGGGTTCCCGGGGCGGAGGAGTCCGGGATGATCGCAGACCTGTTTCAGCCGGGTCAGGGCGGCAAGGATGGTTCCCCTCCGCTTCATTCCGTCAGTACTGGCTAGTTCACGGGTCAGATCCTGCAGGACTGCCTGGTACAGGGACGCCTGCTCATGGGTGAGACTGCAGAGCACCTGCATCTCCATCTTTTCCGGGAGGTCACGGATCACCGTTTCATCGGTTTTCTTTCTACGCAGCAGAAAGGGCCGGATCATCAGCCTGAGTTCTGCTGCGGCCTCATCGTCACTCTGTTCTTCAATTGGAGTTGCATACTTCTTCCGAAATGCGGTCCGTGACCCGAGATACCCGGGGTTGAGAATCTCCATGACTGACCAGAGTTCCACGATACGGTTCTCGACCGGTGTGCCGGTGAGCGCTACCCGGTGTGCGGCCTGGAATGATGCAATGGCATGAAACTGCCGGGTCTGTGAATTTTTCACGTTCTGGACCTCGTCAAGGACGAGAGAAGAGAAGAAGTTCCTGCCAATGAACGCCTGGTCCCGGGCGGCAAGGGCATACGAGGTGAGGATGATATCATATCCTGCTATCGTCTCCCTGAATGAATCACCGGTCTGCCTCCCTGATCCATGATGGGTATACACTGAGAGAGACGGGGCAAACCGCCTCAGTTCCTTCTCCCATGTTCCGATGACAGATGTGGGTGTGATGATCAGGGCCGGCCTGATGAGCAACTCTGCATCTCTGCAGGCCAGCAGGTATGCAATCGTCTGCGGGGTTTTTCCCAGCCCCATCTCGTCAGCAAGGAGGGATCCGAATCCGATCCTCCTGCAGGTTTTCAGGAAGGAAAGCCCCTTCTTCTGGTATGGTCTGAGTATTCCCTGGAATGATTCAGGGACGGCTTCCTCTCTCCTGTATCCGTCTTCTTTCAGGTAGCGGAGGAGGCTTTCTGCCTCTTCATCGCCCGGGAGGAGAGTCAGATCCTCCCCCTGGTCCCGGGTCCTGAGCAGAAGGGTGAGGATCTCAAACGGTGTGAGAGACTTCCGTTTTCCTCCTCTCCCCATGATATCCATGACCTTTTCCGCCTGCTCTGATTCAATCCGTATCCATCTGCTGCCCGCCTTGAGGTATTCACTCTTCTGCGCATACATCTCCCTGAAAGCATCAGGGTCGATGGGATCATTCCCGGCAGCGAGCTGAAAACTGAACTTCCGGAGTCTTTCAAGACCGGTAGTGGGCCTTGTTTTTGGACCTGAAATTTTTTTGAGATGCAGGCTGATGGAGAGCCGATCAGTCTTCCCTCCCCACCAGACAGGGAGGATGAGGGGTACTCCTTCCCGCTGGAGTACTGGGACATCCATTGAGAGGAACCGGATGAGATCCTCTTCCGGGATCAAGACCCCGGAGATACCGGAATCAGTGCAGAATTTTTCGAGATGAGGGAGGGTGGTTGTTATTGTCGTGATACAGGCGGTCATCCCGGCCTTCACCTCAACCGGACCAGGAAGAGGGACCCGGGGGAGATCACCCCCTGATATACACTCCTCAGGTGTCAGGAGACAATCCGGCATATCATCCGGCCGGATAAGGAGTCTTATCCTCCAGCATATCCTTCCGTCCTCTGAAGATGTTCCCGGTAGTTCTTCTGTCACCTCTTCAATCCTCCCGCAGATGGTCCAGGGGGGGTCATCAGGGATCCTTCCCCTCTCAACCGTGGTCCAGGACCGCCAGGTATTCAGCCATCTGCCGGTGAGGTGTGGTGCATCGATCGGCATCAGGTGACGTTCCCTCCCCTGCAGGAACCAGAGTGCGGTGAGTTCTTCGGCAGACCTGAGTTTCTCAATCGGAGTGAGTGATGACCGGGCTTCATCAGGGTCTGTATCTTCGGAGAGAATCTGAACCTGATGAATCAGGGATTTGAGAAATGAGACGAGAACGGTGTACCGGGTACCCCGATCCCGGTCCGGGGTGAGGGAGGAGAGGTATACCGGCTGCATGCCCGGCATCGCCTGTGAAAGCACCCGTATCCTCTCTCTGTCCAGGGATGACGGAACAGGGGTCCAGGTGGTGCAGGTTCCCCCATGGTGGTATCTCCCGGTGTCCGGGAGGTATCTTCCCCGCCGGATCATCTCAGCACCAAGCCTCCCGGCCTGGATCCATACCCGGGTTGTTCCTCCCGGAATGAAACCGGAATCTTCTGACCTGCACCGGTCAAGTGCCCAGATTATATCTGATGTGCAGAAAATTGCAGGGAGAATGCCGGTTCTGAACCCGTCGGGGACCGGTACAGCAAGGTTCATCTCCCGGTACCAATCAGGGGAACAGCAGATCTTCCCCTTCTCTGCTGGTAGTGGGAGGGTCACGGTCATCTCTCTCGGCATCTGGCGGGGCGAAATCACAGAACAGATCTTTGTGAGGGTGGCTGCATCAGCCGCTGCCGGGTGCAGGGTGGGCTGATTCCCGGACTCCTGATGCGGATGAAGGGGAAGGGCCGCACAGACTTCTCCGGTCACCAGAAGGCCTGCGGGAGAATCCGGGTGAAAGAGCAGGTGAAGTATGATCATCATCCAGGTCCTGAACCAGAAAAGGTCCCTGTACTATACGTGGCGATACCCAAGAGGCCTTCGGGCTGAGCATGCGAGGTTGATATCCGTTCTCATTCCTCGTACACCCTGTCAGGGTTAGCGCCCGGGATGGAAGGGAACTGGATATGATGATGCTTCTGCAGGTACTGCAGGATCTTATCTGATTCCACCCACCGGCGGTCAAGCTGATTGATGAGGTCATCGATATTCCGTATCTGTGACAGAATCGGTCGGGAGATCCCGGGATCCAGTTCATCTGCCAGCATCATGATGATGGTGAGGGGATTGCGGATCCCGTCATTGAGGATTGACAGTTCTGCAAGGTTCTTCTCGATTAGGTGAATCATGTTCAGTTTCTCTTCTTCCTGCTTCTTTTTCCCGGTAATATCCTCGATGATAGAGATACCGACGGTCTGTTTCCCGAGGCTGAAGAAGGTCAGGGTTACCTGGATGAGAACCGGTTTGTCATCCTGGAGGATGACCGACTCGAACGAACAGATATCCTCCGATCTCCCTGAAGAACCACGGTTCAGATCCGCCCGGCTGATCGGGATATGCCTGGTGATTGAATCGCCGGAACGAAGGATCTCATCACGTCTCCGCTGCACCAGATCCTCTGCCTTGGGATTTATGTCGATGATACGGCCAGGAAGTCCGTCTTCTGAGAGTTCGAAGAGGATCAGACCGTGTGATACATGGGAGAAGACCTGACGATACTTCATTTCACTGATCACCCGTTCGTTCTCTGCCCGCCTCCGTTCCGTGATGTCAATGATCTGTGTCAGGAACAGACCTGTTCCCGCCTTGAAGGGATGCGGAATGGGGGTAATCCTTACATGCAGAAATCCTGTTCCGGTACGGGTGATGGGAAGATGTGGGTTTTGTGCCAGGAGATCGAAATCGATCTCGGTCTCAGTGTTGATGATCTGCCGGGAATGGATCCGTCCCCGGTTCTCATCATTCAGAAACGGGAGCTGAAAGAGGCTGATACCGGCGAGCAATCCTGGTTCCGGGGTACCGAAGAGTGTTGCGGCAGCAGGATTCTCATCGATGAGCACTCCTGCTGCATCATGGACCATGATGGCAATGGGTGAGAGTTCAAAGAGGCTGCGGAACTTCTGCTGGCTCTGCATCAGTTCTTTCTCCATCTCCATCCTGTCTGTGATATCGATGATCGTCCCGAAAAATGCCACTGGTTTCTCTTCGATATCCCTGATGAGCACGAGATTGAGCGTGACCTGGATGATGGTCCCGTTCTTCCTCTTCAGGGAAGTCTCCAGGTTGGTGACCGAACCCGACGCTCTCAGCCTCTCGTGGATTCTCCGGAACTCAGCAGGATTCTCATAAAGATCAACAGAGATATCCGTCACCTCTGCTCTCATCGCCTCAGGGCCTGAATATCCCATCATGGAAGAGAAGGCCGGATTGACCGAGATAAATCTCCTTTCAGGAGAACTCTGGAACAATCCGATATTCGCACTCTCAAAGACAAGTCTGTAGACCGATTCCTCCTCCCCGCGAACACTGCCCGCCATCAGTACTGAGGTATTGTCATGGGCCAGTCCTTCCATCCCGGTGATGCTCCCGTCATCACCCGTGAGCAGATGAACTTGGACTGTCACGAATACCAGTGAATCATCCTTTCTTCGTAAAAACAGGGGATGGTCACGGATCTCCTGGTTCTCGAAGAGAATGGAACGGAGCATCGTTCGTTCATCAGGGTTCTGGAAGAGATCCCTGATCGATCTTCCGACCAGTTCTGCCTCATCCTGGTACCCGAGCATCATGAGTGCACTCGGGCTGACCCGCTCCAGGACCCCGTCGGGATCAGCCCGGAAGTAAGCATCTCCGATCTCTTCAATGATCCGGTTGTATGATACACCGGTCCTGATCGCCTCTCTCTCTGCTGAATCGGCATGCCTGAAGTAATAGGTGAGGCCTGATATGCTGAGCACTGAAAACCCGATGATGATCAGGGCAATCAGTCCGAGGTACGAATATAATGCAGAGACACTCTGGGTATAGATATCCCGGTGATGGGGGAGGGAGAATACCAGGTACCGGCCACTGACCGGATCACGGATCCTGATATACGAATCGATGACGGTTTTGTTCAGAACCTGCACGCGGATATCCGGATGATCCGGGTCTTCCAATCCGAAGATCTCCATCCCCTGCGATTCATTGAGGAGGAGGAGGGGGCTCTTTGACATCAGGGAGAGTTCATCAAGAAAACCTTCTGAGAAATACCGTCCCATAATGAGGGTTCCACCGGTATCCTCTCTCCGGGTGTGGAACGTCACCGGAGAGGAGACGAGTATCCCGGCGTGGGTGCCGGTGGCAAATACCTGGTGTGCAACCGGGTTTTCTCTGCTGATAATAAGCGGGCTACCCGGGGAGAGATAGGGAGAGAGACCGGATACATCCGGGTCGGTTTCAGAAGTCCCCGGGGATATATTGAGGAAGAAGATCCGGTTACCGTCAGGACTGATGAGTGCAAATATGTCGATTCCCATTGAATCCAGGGATTCTACACTGATCTGTGCCTCCGGATACTCCTGGTTCTTCCCCTGGATGAAGAGGGCAGTTTCATCCCAGGTACCGTAATCTTCCGCAGTCCGGGAGATCTGCATCATGGAGAGGTTTATCGTATCCGAAAACCGCTCAATCTGGTTCTCTACCTCCTCTTCTTCAAAGGAGAGCGTGGTTTCAAGGACAATAACCGAAATGATCCCGGCAATGAGGGAGAAAAGGATGATACTCAGAAGGATGATACCGGTGAGAATGAGCTGCATCCTCTTCAGGGGGATCCTGCCGTTTTCAGTCATGGTGATTCTCCTGCTCTGGTTCGGGAGCGGTGAAATGATCTGTCTGAAGGTTTCTCCTGCTCATTCAGGAAATCTCCGTCTTCCGACCCGGGATGACTGGTGATTCCCACTGATCATCTCAACTCATCCTAGTTAAACTGTTCTATTTCTCTTCCATTTTCTCAAAGTTCACGTCAGATACCCGCAAATCATCCTGGAAATTGCGTATCCCGTGTATCTGGTGCTGGAGAGAGAAAAATTAGGATTATCCCTGCCGGGGGGTTTTCACCAGCAGGAAGATAAGAGCTGCTATAAGGGTTATCACCGGGAAGAGTCCGAGTGTGGTCTGCAGCCCGGCATGGTCGGCGATGATCCCTGAAATTGAGACTCCGATTCCGCCGGCCCCCATGGCGATTCCCAGAAATAGTCCCGAAATGAGACCAATTCGTGCCGGCATCATCTCATGGGCCATGGCGATGGTAACGGCAAAGGATGCCCAGAGGAAGAATCCGAAAAGGATCAGCGGGATGAGGAGGAGTGGGCCGGTGGTTATCAGGATCGCCGCAAAGGCCGGGACGGCAGCAAGGGTGCTCACCACGACGACGGTCTTTCTCCCGATCCTGTCTGAAACCACACCCCCGGTCATCTGACCGGCAACCCCGGCAAGGAGCATGATCGTGACCATCGAGGTCGCTGCGAGAAGGGAATAGCCCTGGAGGACGAGGAAGGTTGGGATGAAGGTCATAGACCCGAAGGTGACCCAGGACCTGAGGGTGGATCCGGCAAATAACAGAATTACCGGTCCCCAGTGACCTTCACCAGCTGCAACCGGCTGTCCGCCCTGAGCAGGACATTCTTCTCCAGATCGGGCATGGATGATCAGGGCCCCGGCAACCGCAGGGATGATCAGCCAGACCAGTCCCGGAATTCCGCCGGTGGCAAGGATGACTCCTGCAAGAATGGGTCCGAGGGCAAATCCGAGGTTTCCGCCGACAACGAAGAGTGAGGTGAGTCTGCCCCGATCGGTCTGGGTTGAGAGACTGCTGACTTTACAGAGGGCTCCCGGGTGAAAACTTGCATGACCCGCGGCAGAGATGCCGACACAGAGTATGAGTGCCAGGAACAGGTTCTGGATCAGGCCGATGGCCGCGATGCCACATCCTGAGAGGAGGATGGAGAGGCTCACACTCACCCTGAGGCCGCGTTTATCTGAAAGGTATCCGAATATGGGTTGCAATAACGATGATATTATAGAGTGCATCGCCGGCAGAAGGGCTGCTTCAAAGTAGCTGTATCCCATTGTTGCGATGAGAACCGGCTGAATTGCCATCATAACCGGCGCATAGATATCATTGATACAGTGAGCGCAGGAGAGTTCGGCTACCTCCCGGATCTTCTTCATGTCTTCCTCCCGGATGATCTGAACGGCCGGTAAGGGTTCAGGGCGTGAATATATCGTTCCCTGGTTTGAGTATTCAGGGTATTAACCGCATAAGTCATGAATTATCCTGAGCGGTGAGTTTTTTTCCTTTCATCTTTTCTGTAATCCGTTCATCAAACACCAGCTCCATCGATGATAAAAAACGTCTGATTCCATCGATCTCAGGCTGGGTCACCGCTCCACAATGCTCGATGATCCGCCGGTATACATCCGAATGTTTCTCCTCATGGTGTTCGTAGGCTCTTCTGCCGGCATCAGTGAGGTCCAGGAATACCTCCTTCTCGTTCGACTCTCTCCGGGTTTTTCTGATAAACCCGCGGTGTGCCAGCTGAGTGACCTTCTGTGAGGCCGCACCCCGGGTTATCCCGAGTATGGTGGCAATTGTGGAGAGGTTGCTCCCTGCATTGTCTCCGATTGCCTGGATCAAATGGATCTCAGATGGATGGAGCAGGACCCCGACTCCATAGTCAGCCGGAATACTCTCGAGAATATCCAGTTTGTTTACGATCCTCATCCATATCTTGAATAGATCAGATATCGTTGAAATGTCAGCCATGATTGATTTGTATCTAAAACATTTACTATCTAAACGATATAAAGGAGGCGCCCATATATCGGGTCAGTATGCCGCTCCAGCCTGAACTGCAGTCTCCAGGTCTTGTTCCACGTCAGGTTCTCATATCATCAGGGCAATACTTCCGTATGTGCGGAAGGTTCTGTATCGCTGTTTCACCCGGGGAACTGAAGGAGAGATATGGTATCAGACCGGATCCGTCATACACACCCAGGTACAACATCTCCCCAGGCCAGGAGATCCTGGTCATCACCGGAAGATCCCCGTCCCGCCGCGGACAATTGGCCCGGTGGGGAATACCCCTCACGGACACCGGCACTATCATAAATGCCCGGCTTGAGTCACTTCGGACCCGGCATCACTTCAGGGATCTCTTCCCTGCCAACTGCTGCCTCGTTCCTGCAAGCGGATATTATGAATGGAAGAAGGAGAAGAGTCTCCGCATTCCGTACTACTTTTTCCACCCAGAAACCAGCCTCCTCTCGTTTGCAGGGATGTACCGGTGCGGACCGGCAGGGATGGAGATTGCCATCCTGACCACCACATCGGTTGCACCGTCCCACCAGATCCATGATCGGATGCCGGTCATTCTCGCTCCCGGTGGTGAGGATGCGTACCTGCAGAGCGGAGCGACAGATGTTCTTCAGGATCAACTCTCCATGCGGCGGGTTTCCACCCGGGTGAACCAGCCTGGGGCAGAAGGTCCGGACCTCATCAGGGAAGAGACACCCCGTTCGGTTCAGGCATTGCTTGAGGGAACAGAGGAGGGATGAGTCGTACGGGATGGGAATGCGCCATGTCACCGTGAACGTCCGGGATCTGACACCCGCATTTATAGGGACTTCGAACTGATCTGATCAGCATGAATCCCGGGACCGGAAAGAAGACCCTCCTCGCCATATCCTCTCTTGCTTCATTCCTGGTTCCGTTTACCGTATCATCCCTCAATGTTGCGCTCCCGGCGATAGGATCTGATCTGGGGCTGGATGCGGTCTCCCTTGGGTGGATAACAACCGCCTACCTCCTTGCCGCCACGGTCTTCATGCTCCCCCTGGGGAGAGTGGCGGACATGATCGGGATGAAGCGGGTATTTCTTGCAGGCAATATTCTGTTTGGAATCGGTTCGGTCTGTGGGGCGTATTCAGTATCAGGAGAGGTTCTTATCGTCTCCCGGTTCATCCAGGGGCTGGGTGGAGCAATGGTCTTCTCAACTTCGATGGCGATCGTGACGATCGTCTTCCCTCCCGGAGAACGGGGACGGGCCATCGGGATCATCACCGCAACCGTCTATGCAGGTCTCTCCCTTGGTCCGGTTCTGGGAGGATTCATCACCGAGATCTGGGGGTGGCCGCTCATTTTCCTCTGCAATGTGCCGGTTGCCCTCATGGTTATCCTCCTCACCCTCTCTGCTCTGCCCGGAGAGTGGTGCCCGTCACGGGGCACGCCCTTTGACATCCCGGGATCGCTCCTGTATATGGGTGCGCTCTGCGGGTGTATGTATGGCCTGGCTGTTCTGCCATCCTGGCACGGGGGAATATGGATCGGTTGCGGCCTCCTCGCCGGGTGGTGGTTTCTCCGGTGGGAACGGTCTCAGAAGGCACCCTTCCTGGATCCCCGGATATTCTCAGAGAACCGGGTATTTCTCCTCTCGAATATCGCTGCGATGATAAACTACTCCGTGGTCTTTGCGGTCAGTCTGCTGGTCAGCCTTGTTCTGCAGTACAACCGCGGTCTGGACCCTGCTGCAACCGGTCTTATCCTCCTCGCCCAGCCGCTCATCCAGACCCTGGTCTCTCCCCTCGCCGGCCATCTCTCTGACACCGGAGAACCGGCCCGAATTGCGACGATTGGGATGGGAGTCACCGGTCTCGGGCTCATCGTCCTGCTGGTAACCCTTCCGGCAAGTCCGATTCCTGCGGTGATAGCCGGACTGGTCCTCCTGGGTCTCGGGTACGGGCTCTTCTCGTCACCGAACACCAACGCAATTATGAGTTCAGTTCCGCTTCATCACCTGGGAACTGCTTCAGGTATGGTCTCAACCATGCGGTATACGGGTCAGCTGATCAGTCTGGCGATAACCATGGTCGTCTTCTCCTGTGTCATCGGAACCGTGGAGATCACTCCTCCGGTCTATCCGCAGCTCCTCACCAGTACCTCTGTCATTCTGGGTATCTTTGTCCTCCTCTCTGTTGCAGGGGTGTTCACCTCCTATCACCGGACCGGGTAATCCTGTTCAGAGGGATACCCGGATTTGGGATCCATGTCTCTGACGAGAGAGCTTGGAGCAGTCCGGAAGAAAAAATAGGATGGGTTACCGGATGATAGCGACTCTCCAGGGAAGACCATGGAGCGAGACAGAGGTCCAGGTAATCTCCCGGGCGTGCTCATTCCCGTCGCCGGATCGGATGAGATACATTCCTGCTCCTGCCCGTGACTGCTGCATCGCTGCGGCGATAGTACGGATGGTCGGTGATTCAGTGAAACCGGGTTCATCCCAGGTATTCCTGCCGATCTGGTCTGGATCCTGGTCATAGAGAATGAATCCGTCAGGCTGGATGACCATGCATCCCATTCCTGACTGGTTCAGCACCGGTTCACACCCTTCCCGGGTAATCGTGACCGGATCGATGATCGCTGAGAGGTATCCTGACCGGCAGCCGGTTTCAGAGAAGACCGGGTACGTCAGTACCGGCAATGCTCCGATCGTCCGGGTATCTGCCGGTAAGAAGAAGGCTCTGGTGCGGACGGTATCTGATGTGAGGGACGGAGAGGGTGGGCTGCCAGGATCAGGTACCGGAGTGCCTGTCACCGGGAGGGCGGTGATGAGGTCTCCCTTCTGGTCGTATACCGCCATTCCGGCGATCCCGGTTTTTTTGGCACAGACTGTCATGATGTCAATAACCCGGTCTCCGCGAAGGTCTTCTGAACTAAGCTCGGTGGCCGCCTCACTGATGCAGGCATCGATCCCGTCAAGTCTGAGCTGGATCCCGGATGCGACGGCCAGCAGTGCACGGTCAGGGGGAAGAAGCGTTGCGTTTTCAGAGACGGTGCCGTCGGGTATTCCTGACTGCCAGGCCGTTTCATCAGTACTCCGGAGTGTTCCGGCTGAGATCTCATTCAGCCTCAGCGGCTGCCCCCACATCTGGATGGTGATGGCATCATCTGGCCAGCCGGTTCCCGTGACGAATAACCCGTCAATCTGGTATTTTTCAGGAAGGTTCATCGGGAGGTATCCGGTACCGTCCCCGGTGGTGATTCCGTAAAACCCTCCTTCCAGATCCAGGTATTCCACGGTGCCGGTGAAACTGAGCAGATCATCAGTGTCCGCTGATCCGGGTGTCATGAAGAAGAAACCCGCAAGGAGGAGGCAGCAAAAAAGAGAAAATTGTCTTCTTTTCATACGATGAACGTATAAAACTGTCAGCATATCAACATTCTTGATATCCGGACCGGGATACCCGGTCAGATATCCCTGATCCCGCAGGTCAGTCTGAATGCTGCTGGTTGCACCGTCGGATTACTCCGGACTCTGCAGTCCGGTATCCACCCAGTTTGTTTAGAATCTCTTTGAAGCCCTCTGATCCCAGCGTCTCCGCGATCGAGCGGACCCGGGGATCGGTTTCAAAGATCTCCCTTGTGGTCACCAGTTCATACCGCTCTGTACCGATCGGAGTAAAAGAGAGTTCATACGCGTGCGCAGCACTGTAGACGGCTACTCCCATATCGGCCTCTCCGTTCAGCACTGAGAGGCAGACACCCAGGTGGGTGGTTACCTCCCGGTCGTACCCTTCAATGGCTTCAGGGGATATCCCGTTCTCGGCCAGCAGGTGATCCAG
>CAZSVH010000039.1:0-6730 GCA_964610235.1 uncultured Methanospirillum sp.
CCGGGCAGACCCGGCCAGAAGAGGGGCAGCCATGACCTCGATCCTCTATGTTGATGATGAGAAGGATCTCCTCACCCTGGCAAAGATATTCCTGGAGCGGGAAGGAGATTTTACGGTCTTCACGGTTGATTCAGCCGACGCTGCCCTGGAGAACCTCGCTACCTGTACATATGATGCCATTGTATCAGACTACCAGATGCCGGGGATGGACGGTATCGCATTTCTGAAACAGATACGGAGCGAGGGGCGGGATACTCCGTTCATCCTCTTCACCGGGAGAGGACGGGAGGAGGTGGTGATTGAAGCACTCAACAACGGAGCAGACTTCTATCTCCATAAGGGGGGAGAACCCAGGTCCCAATTCGTCGAACTCGCCCACAAGATCCGGCAGGCAGTCCTGATCAGAAAAACCCGTGCTGATCTCAGTGAAAACCGGGATTACCTGCACCGGATCTTCTCATCCCTCCATGAAGGGGTCGTCATCATCGATGCCCAGACGCACGAGATCCTGGATATCAACCCCTCTGCCGCCCGGATGATCGGATCAGACCCTGACCAGATCATCCATTCGGCCTGTCACCAGTTCATCTGTCCGGCAGAGAAAGGGCAGTGTCCCATCACCGACCTCCACCAGGGGATCGATGACTCCGAACGCATCCTCCTGACCACCGGGGGAGAGCAGGTCACCATCATCAAGTATGTTGTTCCGTTCACGTTCCAGGGGAGGGACTGCCTTTTAGAGACATTCGTGGATAATACTGAGAGGAAGAAGGAGTTTCGCCAGCTGCAGTCTGCCTATGAGACGATCCGGCTCAAAGAGGAGGAGGTGCGGAGGAATTATGATCTCCTTGCTGCGAAAGAACAGGAACTTCGCGAGAGTGAGGAGAAGTACCGGACATTCGTCGAGTACTCGCTCGAGGCGATCCTCATCATCGGCCCGGGTGGTCAGATCCTCTTCGCGAACCAGGCTGCCGGCAGGCTGGTCGGGGTAGATGAGTATCATGATCTGATCGGCCGCAGCAATGTCATCGGGTTCATCGCACCCGAATCCCGGCCTGATGTCATCGCCGACTTCACCCGGGTGGCAGAAGGAACCGACGGATACATTGCCCGGTACCGGGTCATCACCGCCCGGGGAGAGCATCGATGGGTCGAGAGTATCGGGAAGACCATCTCATTTGGAGGAGAACCCGCGATCCACATCTCGCTCAGGGATATCACAGACCGGCAGAATACCGAACTTAGGATCCTGGAACGGGAGAAGACCTTCAGGACGATCTTCAGGGAGAGCCCGTACCCGATGACGATCAACCAGTTCCCTGATACCACCTTCCTCGAGGTCAATACCGCCTTCCTTGCATTCTCCGGATGCACGGAGGAGGAGGTCCTGGGAAAAACCCCGTTCGCGGCAGGGCTCCTCTCCCCTGCCCAGGTTGCCGATCTGACAGAGCGGATCGAACGGGATGGAGAGATAGAGAACCTCCCCCTCTCACTCATCAACCAAAGCGGGGAAGAGAAAGAGATACTCCTCACCACGGTCCCCATCACCATCAACTCCCAAAAGCTCACCATAACCGTGGTCAGAGAGGTAACCGCTCTGAAACAGGCAGAAGAAGAGTTGATCCGAAGAAACGAGGACCTTCACGCAGCATACGAGGAACTCACCTCTGCACAGGCAGAGATCCAGGCAAGTTACCATCTTCTCCTTGAAAAAGAGGAGGAGCGAAAAGAGAGTGAGGAGAAGTACCGCCTTCTCACCGAGAAGACCAATGATACCATCTACCAGATCAGCCCTTCCGGAACGGTACTCTATGTCAGCCCCCAGGTCTCCCGGTACGGATACACCCCTGAGGATCTCATCTCCCATCCCATAGAAGAGTTCATCTGCGAAGAGGATATGCCGGCAGTCCTGAACGATCTTCAGCAATCTCTCTCGACATCGTCCCCCACCATGACCCTTCTGAGGCTCCGCGGAAAGGATGGGAGACTGCACTGGGTGGAGGATAACGGATCCCCGGTACCCGCTCCGGACGGATCGGTGGCATACCTCTCAGGCATCCTCCGGGACATCTCTGACCGGAAGAAGCATGACGAGGAGGTCAGGGAGTCAGAGAGAAAGTTTTCGATCCTCTTTCGCAGAAACCCCCTTCCGCTCACGCTGGTCAGTGCCCAGGACGGCATCTTCACCGATGTCAATGACTCATTCACCATCACCACCGGGTACTCCCGGGAGGAGATCGTGGGAAGGAGGGCTCCGGAACTGGGATTATTCGGGGATCAGGCTGAACAGTCGAAGATGATCAGCATACTCAGATCAACCGGTCAGCTCGACCGTCTGGAGATGCACTGCCGGCTGAAGAACGGGGAGATACGAACCTGCCTCTTCTCGGCCAGAACCATCATCATGAATGGGAGGCCGCATATCCTCTCCACCATCGATGACGTGACCGAACAGCGGATCGGGGAGGATGCGGTCCGGAAGAGTGAAGAGCATCTCAGACGGGCAAACCGCCAGCTCACCCTCCTCTCCGGGATCACCCGCCATGATATCCTCAACAAGGTCTCACTCATCCGCGGAGTCCTCGATCTCATGGAGATGGATGATCCGGTTGGCCCTGAAAAGCAGAGGGAATTGGTGAACATGATGAAGATGGCGACGATGGCGATCAGGTCCCAGATCGAGTTCACCCGGATGTACCAGGACCTCGGCTCCCATGATCCGGTCTGGGCAGACCTGCAGGTCATGATCCCCCGCTCCTCCCTTCCTCCTGAGATCACCCTGACCATAGAATCAGGGAGTTATCTCATCTTCGCTGACCCCATGCTTGAACGGGTCTTCTTTAACCTGATGGACAACTCAGTCAGGCACGGCCAGCATGTCTCCACCATCCAGGTAACAGCCGGGGAGGCTGAGAACGGGCTGATCCTCACCTGGGAGGACAACGGGATCGGTATCCCTCCACATGAGAAGGACCTCATCTTCGAGAGGGGATATGGAAAGAATACCGGGCTCGGGATGTTTCTGGTCAGAGAGATCCTCGCCCTCACCGGCATCACCATCCAGGAGACCGGAGAAGCCGGAACAGGTGTACGGTTCGAGATCCATGTCCCTGCCGGGGGCTATCGGAAGAGAGAGGAACCGGCCGGACCAGGGGCTGAGAGCCCCCGCTGACAGGCAGGGCAGAAAGCCACCAACTCAGTGATCCTCGTAGAAGTGATGGAGCAGGGATTCCAGCACTGATATCCAGGTATCAGCCTCTTCGCGGTTCACCCGGGTGATGATGGACGGATTCTTCTCAAACACCGGGTATGCAGCGTACTCATGCCGGGAGAGGAGTCCGGTGATCTCTTCTTTCAGACCGGAGGGGAGACCCGGAAGACCTGCCACCGCCTCCATCTCCCGGGAGAAGAGATCCGGCGGGATGGCAGCCATGGTCCGGGCGATCCTCCGGAAGCATCTCCGGCTGAGTGCTGCCGACGCATCAGGGCTGATCATCCGGATCATGGCGGCCTGGCTGTAATCAGTACGTATCTCCTCTGATGCCAGTTCAGGAGCGGGTTTTTCGAGCGAGAACCGGGGGTAGAGGAGGATCTCGGGGATCTCCCGGTCCGCAACAACCCCGTTCGGCCCGGGTTTTCCCTCTGACATATAGATGTTCGCATTTCCGCATTTCGGACAGACGGATGACTCGATGAGAAGATACGCTCCATTGGTGTGGATGACTCCGACACGCTCACGGACATAGATGATCGGGGTATGACAGTGGTGGCATTTCATGGTACGAGCAGTAGTATCAGTTCATGACAGCCATATAAGGATATCCTCCCGTTCCGCTCCTTCCCTGCACCCGTCAGATCGCTCTGCGGATCATGCTCAAATATGCCGCCACGCCAAGATGGAGTATGGATATGCCGTCAGATACCAATCACCCGCTCCATCCGGTATCATCCCTTCCGCTGATCAGCCTGATAATTACAACAATCAGAGAACCAGACCGGATAAGGCCCCTTCTCTCTTCCTATCAGGAACGGAGGATCTCCTGATGCAGTACCCTCTTCCTCTGCTTCTCCTCCTCTGCATCCTCATCCTCCCGCTCTCTGCAGACACCGGGGAAGAAGACCTGGGCAGAGTGAGTACATCACCCGGAGCCGGAGATGACCCGGCCGGGGAGCCGGAGACCAGGTCACCAGGCCCGGATCCGTTCCTGCGGGCAGAGACGGCCTTTCAGATGGGTCTCCGGGAGGCAGCGGCGTACCTCCTCGCCGGGGATCCGGAGGACCGGGAGGCTTTTTATGACCGAATCACCCTCTCCCAGGAGGCAGTCACCAGGATCACTGACAGCCTGCCGGATACCGGGAACCAGAGTACCGTCACCGCCGCCACCACTGCCCGGACCATGAGGGCATACCAGTCCCTGGTGCCTGCCGCAACCCGCCTCTTTACGGCCCGTGACCTGAACGGAAGCGCTGATAATGCATCGGTCTCGGCGTTCTACCGATCTTCTGACGATCTCCTGCGGGCCATCCATACCCTCCGGATCTCCTGCCAGGAGACGGCAGAGGGATCCGGGACCGGGTATCCGGAAGCGATCCTCATCGCAGGAATCCTGGCAGGAGTCCAGGACGGGTACGCGTATCCGGTTCTGAATGATACGGATCGCAGAGATGCTTTCCTCACCGCACTGAACAAATCAGAAGAGGATATCCTGATGTTCACCCGAGAGCACCCGCAGGAGTCAGCAGGTGAACTTTTCAGGGTAGCAGAACAGATCCAGGAGGCAGCCACAGAGATGGTCACGACTTACGAAAAAGAGGGCGAGATCCTCCCGCAGTCAGTGGAGAACCTCGAATTCCTGGCATCAAAACTGGACGGAAGATTCCTGTACCTGACCGCCTGAATCTTCCAGATCCATGCCCGGTCAACCGGGGATGCCACGTGTACCGGGGGACTACCGGGTCTGCTGCTCACCCGGTCCGACCGAGTACCCGATGGCATGCTCAGGACAACTGTCAGCACACCTGGCACAGAGGATGCACTCCGCATCTTCCATCTGTTCACGCTTCACCATATCCCTGACCGGGAGACCCATCGGACAGTTCCGCTCACAGGTTCTGCACCCGGTACAGGCATCTGCTGCGGCAGAGAGCCTCAGTGCAGACCAGCCGAGACGATTCCGGATGGCCCGTCCGGCGATCATGATGACTGCGATCGGGCAGAGGAGATGGCAGAACCCTCGTTTTCCCACGATGAATGCGACCACCAGGATGACGACAAAGATCATCACCACCATCTTCAGCACATCGAAAGAGGAGACCGAGATCCCCCCCACGGTTCCATAAAAGGGATCAATTCCGCGAATACCCCCCGCAGCCATGAATGATGCCACGATCGCGAGGAGCCAGAGCACGAAGACGGCATACTTGATCAGGTTCCGCCACCCGGAGGTCACCGGACGTCTGATGACCGGAGACCAGAACTCCTGCCACGCCCCCATCGGACAGAGCCACCCGCACCAGATCCTCCCGGCAAAGAGCGAGATGAGAAAGAGGAGGATGATAAGGATCAGGCTTCCGGTGATGATCCCTTCGGATGCACCCATCATCAGAACGATGGGGGAGATGTAGAATATCGTGACCGGGACGAGAAGAAACGAGAGGATCAGGATGACCATCCGGATCTTCTGTCGCGTGGAAGAACGGTTTTTCGCAGAATCTGCTGACATATCATCAATGGTTTGTTCCTTCTCCTTTATACCGGATCGCACATTGTCATTCTGCCAGCCCGGCGGCAGGAGAAGAGATGAAGAGGATCACCGGATCAAACCGCCGGATCCGTACCCCAGGAAACAACAGACCCATACCCACGTCAATCCAACCTCTCAGCAATGACCCCTGATAGCTGTCGGATCCGAACCGCCGGGGAGGGCGACCTGGATGCCATTCTCGACCTCTACACCCACCTCCATGACCAGGATGCCGGAGCAGACCGGCAGGATCAGGAGAAGGCTTTCCATGAGATCCGTTCCCGTCCCGGTAATCACCTCTTCGTCCTCGAAGCAGAGGGACGGATCATCTCCTCCTGCATTCTGCACATCCTCCCCAATCTCACAAGGGGAGCACGACCCTACGGCCTTGTGGAGAATGTCGTAACCAGGAGGGAATACCGGGGGCTGGGATACGCCACCCGGCTGCTCACCGCTGCCCTGCAGCGGGCCTGGACAGAGGACTGTTACAAGGTGATGCTCATGACCGGAAGAACCGATCCGGCAGTATTCAGGCTCTATGAGAAGGCAGGGTTTCTCAGGGGGAAGAAAGAGGCACTGATCACCTTCCCTGAGAACGAACCGCCACAGCCCTGATACCGGTTCTCACCCATCCAATCGCTGCCGGTTGAGAGAGGTACCCAGAGCAGGAAGAGCGCTGTCGCTTTCGGGCAGGAGAAGACAAAAAAAGAAAGGCTGTCCGGTGACGATCAGGTCGTCACCGGAAGGAGGATGCAACGCAGGAAACTTCTTCCTCTTCTGCTTCCCAGGAGAAGTGATGGGTCTCTATCTTCCGCCGGTTCTTCATCCGGTTTCGCATATACACATCAGAAGAGGGGAGAATACCGATGGCGTTCTGGAAACACCGGTCTGCTTCCTCATACTTTCCGAGTGATGAGAAACAGACTCCCATGGCATTCCAGGCCTTATGATTCTCCTCGTCCTGCCTGATGATCTCGAGGAACAGG
>CAZSVH010000039.1:6740-13738 GCA_964610235.1 uncultured Methanospirillum sp.
CGTCCCGATCCGTTACCAGAGAAAAGAACTCCACAGCCCTGGCATAGCGCCCTGCTTTAAATTCCTTTAATCCCTCAGTAAAAGACATCTGATTACCTCAATCCGGGGAGGATGACACATCCAGCCATATCAGGAGCCGGTTGCAATTGATTAGTCACACGAGCATAAATATTTTTCTCCCGGGAGGATACATACCACCCGACATCTCATGATCAGGGAGATAACCAGCGAGGATGAGGGGGAGATTTGTAAAATCCGGCTCTGGGAAGAGAGCAGGAATACCGGAAAACATTGCCTAAAAATTACCATGTACCCACCTGACCAGACCGCGTGAGGTGCGTCAGGGATCCAGTTCCAGGTTCTCCAGGTCATGGAGAATCCGGTCATAGATCCGGTCATGCGTCTCCCTGAGAAGGGAGAGAATCTCTTCGAGTTCATCCAGAGAGGTGATAGGGATATCACCGACCACATCACCAAGGAGACGGAGAGCATCGGCATAATTGTCATACCTCCCGTATATCCCCTTCTTGTTGAGCAGGGCCGATATCCGTTCAAGATGTTCAGGAAGGGTGAGGAGGGGGAGCGGTTCATAGATCTCATACTCCTCATCCTTCGGGCCGTCACCCCAGGGGGTCGCAATAAGCCCCTGTTTTAAGGTGTCCACGGCAATCAGGGAGAAGAACCGCCTCCCCCCCCGGATATAATCCTCCAGCCGGCCTGCCGAGTACCGGAAGTGTATCTCCCGCCTGACCGCCCTGAACTCCTCCCCGCTCACCGCAGGATCGGCCCGTGCCAGGTCAAGGAGAGACTTGAGGATACGGATATCTTCTCCGTTCCAGCTCCGGAGAGATTCGAGTCTTTCAGCTTTGCTCATATCCGGTGCACCAATCCCGGTATCCTGCCCGGTTGAGGACACCACCAGGACCGTCGACCAGGATCAGGTCTCCGCCGGGTCCGGTATCAGGCAGGATGAGGGAGATGCAGATTCAGCTCCAAAAACAGTATCAGCACTGCTCATAATGAATCGTTCGATCAGTACCTGATGCACCCCGGGACCTCTGAAGGTACGGGGGAGACCGCATGGAATCTCCCGGCCGGTTCAGGGTCAGGAGAGGAGATACCCAAGCGAGATGAGGATACCGAACCCGGCGACGACCCACCGGAGGTGATCCGGGTTGATCCGCTCAACCACCGAACCTCCGGCATACCCTCCCAGGAGAGAGCAGGTACACATGGCAAGGACCACCGGCCAGTTCACCGCCCAGGTCACCGCGAAGAAGAGAGCAGCAGCAAGATTCACACTCAGAGAGATCGCCTGCTTGACGACCGTCAGGGCAGCAAGGGAGTCATCATAGACCATCCCCAGCACTGCCAGGACGATCACACTGACACCGGCACCGAAATACCCCCCGTACACCGAGGAGAAGAAGATGAGGATCACCCCGCCCCCCCGGCGCACCCGTCCGGGCCGGTTGCTCATCCCACGGGATGCCATCCGGCTCTTCACCAGCCCCTGGACCAGGAGGAGGAGGGATGCACCCAGGATCAGGAACGGGATAAGGGCCTGGAATACCTGCTCGTCAGAACGGATCAGGATCAGCCCGCCGGCAAGACCGCCGATGATGCTCACCGGGATGAGCAGGATCAGCCGGCCCGTCTGTCGGGGAATCTCTCTCCGTTGTGCATACATCCCCCCGAGATAGCCGGGGAAGAGGGAGAGGGTGCTCGTCACATTCGCCCCGACCGCAGAGAATCCCGCAGCCAGGAGGGCAGGAAAGCTGATGAGCGTTCCCCCGCCGGCAACAGCATTGATAAAACCGGCAATCAGACCGGCACCGCAGACAAAGAGGATATCCATCATGGGATCTGCTCCCGGGCAGAATCAGGGCCGGAGAAACCGGCCCCTTGATACAGAAACGGGCGTGGAGATCAGCGGTGACTAAAGTATGCCGTGATCTCCCCGTCAGCACGATCGATCCGGCTGAACCCTACCCGCTCGAACTGGACCACCCGGTCCTTCCAGGTAGCGACTTCAGGTTCACAGACACCGGTCATATCCCCGTCTGCCCTGCGGAGACGGCATGCCATTCCGTATCCGGCCGGGAGCCACTGGATGATCGGTGCTTTTGCCTCACGGGCCTGCTGAAGATCGTCTCCGGCAAAGCGGGCAGCATACAAACCATTCTCAGAGGAGACCGTGATGTTGAAGAGATCCTTCAGCCGGATCATCGACGTCCCCTCCCTGATTTCGGATCGCGGGACCACAATCCTGCCGGTGAACGGGATCTCCCGGAACCCACGCCCCTCGTCTCCAGGATACCGCATGGCCCGTGCCGTCACCGGTGCTGCCCCCCCGATCTCCAGTTCAACCGGATCAGGAACAAAGAAGAACCGGTCAGCCTTCGGATCCACGATCTCCTTATTCTTTGCATACAGGTTCTCCCACGAGAACTGGATATCAGTGTCACCGATCCCGATCTCAACAACCGCATTCCGGACAGCATCGGGCTGAATCCCCCGCCGGGCCATCGCCCTGAGGGTTCCCAGGTGGACATCATCCCACCCTGAGTACTCGCCTGCGCTGATCCCCTGCCGCATCTGCGAGGTGGAGAGGACGACCCCCTCGATCCCCATCCGGCCGTAATGGCGGTAGACCGGCTGTTTCCAGCCCAGGTATTCAAAGATGAACTTCTGCCGGCCGGTGTTGGCGATATGATCCTTTCCCCTGATGACATGAGTCATCCCGAGCAGGTGATCATCCACGGCGACCGAGAGGTTCATGAGCGGGTAGACAATGGCATCAACCCGCTCATGCGGGGTGGAGGTGAGAACCCGGAAGAGAGGATAATCCCGCATCGCCGGGTCAGGATGGTTCAGATCAGTCCTGAGCCGGACCGACACCTCACCTTCAGCAAACCTCCCTTCCAGCATCTCTTCAAAAAGCCCGGCCGCCTCTTCAACCGTCTGCGACCGGCAGGGACAGGCTGCCTTCTGCATCTTGAGGGTCTTGAACTCCTCATTATTACAGCGGCATACATACGCGGCCCCCTTTTCGATCAGCTGCCGTCCCACATCGTAATAGAGGCTGAACCGGTCAGACTGATAGATCGTCCGGGTGATGCCGAGTCCCATCCAGGTGATGTCCTCAGGGACCATCTCATAGGCAGCGGTATCGACCCGCTTGGGATCCGTATCCTCGATCCTGAGGATGTACTCCCCCCCGTACCGGCGGATGTACTCGTCGTTGAGGAACGCGGCCCGTGCATGACCAAGATGGAGCGGACCGGAGGGATTGGGTGCGAACCGCATCACCACCCCCCCTTCAGCACCCGGGAGGTCAGGAAGCGTCTGCCTGCGTTTTTCCTTCTTTTCAGAGAGGGCAGCGAGGAGATCCGGGGCGATACGCCCGAGGAGTTCCTCCTGCTGATCAACCGAAAGGGAAGACACCTCGGTCATCACGTCAGGGAGCAGTCCCTTGAGCTCAGCCGCACGGGCCCGCAGTTCAGGATGATTCCCCATCACGGCCCCCATCACGGCCCCAGCCGCGGGAAGACTGCGATGCTTCACCGCGTTCTGGAGGGCTGCAGCAAGGAGAACCGTCCGGATTTCCCCGTCCAACTCAGTACCCCCGCCTGATGAAGTAGTACGCAAGATCAGTGAGGAGCTGACGTTCGGGTGATTCCCTGAGCAGAGAGAGACCACGTACCGCTTCGGCAACCATCGTGTCAGCAGACTTCTGCACGTCGGAGATCACCCCGGCATCCTCGAGCATCCGGATACAGGCAGCGATCTCATCAGAGGTCAGGGAGCGGCGGTACGGGGCAAGGTCCACCCCTTTCTCCCGGGCAGTGATCGCGATCAGGGTCTGTTTCCCCTCCCTGATATCAGAGGCCTGATCCTTCCCAGACTGTTCAGGCGGTGCCATGAGATCGATGATATCATCCTGGATCTGGAACGCTGCCCCGATACTGCATCCGTAGGAGTACAGAGACGTAACCTGCTCCTTTGTCGCACCCGCAAGCAGTGCACCCATGGCAGCGGCAGCACCATACAGGACCCCAGTCTTCCGGGTGACCATGTCAAGGTACTCCTCGCGGGTCACGTCCTGTCTCTGCTCAAACGACATATCGAGTTGCTGCCCTTCGCAGATCTCGATGCAGGTTCGTGCCAGCATCGCGGTTGCCTCCATCTTGGCAGCATCCGGTGCCATTGCATCCGATATGAGGGTGAATGACCGGGCAAAGAGCACGTCACCCGCAAGAATGGCAGCCGGTTCTCCCCAGAGCGTATGCACAGTCGGTTTTCCCCGGCGGGTCGCATCCCCGTCCATGATATCATCATGGATGAGCGTGAAGTTGTGGGTCACTTCAAGGGCCAGGCCTGCCGGCAGAAGGGCGGCAGAGCTGCCTGACCTGATGGTATCAGCCGCCAGTTTGAAGAGTGCCGGTCTCAGACGTTTTCCCCCGGCAAAAAGGAGGTGGTTGGCTGCCTGAGACAATTCAGTCCCCGGGTTTCCGTAGTACTGGTCAAGAAGGGTATTGACCTCGGTAGCAGTTTTTTGCAGATACGTCTCCAGATCCATAGAAATCACCGTTCAGGCTAACTTCTGCCGCTGACCGTTGGCCATCAGGAAGAAGTCTTTGTTCAGGGTATAGCCACAGTCGCGTGCCAGTTCAAGGTATGAGGACGTCAGATCAACCCCCCCGTGCGCAGCAATCACATTCTGCGGGGTGAGGAGGGAGAGGAACTCATAATGATCCTCACAGTACGCATGCCCCGAGACATGGAGTTCATCAAAGAGACGACCACCCTGCTGGCGAATCATCGAGAACATCCGGTACCGCTGGGCACGGTTCATGTCATTGGGGATCAGCTGGGCACTAATCATGACCTTGTCCCCCTTCTCAATCCGGTACGGGGTGTCCTTCTGGGCGATCCGGGTCAGAATGGACCCGGGCTCTCCCTGGTGACCAGTCACGATAGGCACGTACTCATCCCGGCTTCCCTTGATCACCCGGCGGAGTGTTCGCTCCACGACCCGCCGGTTCCCGAAGATACTCGTGGTATCCGGGAACCTGACATACTTCATCTGCTCGGCAGTGCCACAGAACCGTTCCATTGACCTGCCAAGGAGCATCGGTTTTCTCCCGATCTCGTGTGCACACTCGGCAATAGTCTTGACACGGGCGATATGGGAGGCGAACGTACTGACGATGATCGCACTCTTATCATCCTCATAACTCGTCATCACGTCCCGCACCATGCTCTTGGCAAGCTGCTCGCTCGGACACCGGCCTTTCTTATTCACGTTCGTCGCCTCGGTGATGAGACAGAGCACCCCCTCCTTGCCGATCTTCTTCAGCTTGGCAAAGTCCGGCGGTTCACCCAGGACCGGGTTGCGGTCCAGCTTGAAGTCAAGGGCATAGACGATGGCCCCCTTCGGGGTATACAGCACCACGGTGGCCGTATCAATAATGCTGTGCTGCGTCCTGACCAGTTCAAGTGAGAGCGTGTTTGAGATCGTGTACTTCTGCCCGTACTTCAGCGGGAAGAGTTTGTTGTTCACCCCGAACTTCTTCTCTCCCTCGATCGACTGGCGTACCAGCTCCAGCGTGTACGGAGTCCCGATGATCGGGGCATTATACCGGTGCGCAAGCTTTGGTATCGCCCCGATATGATCCAGATGACCATGGGAGAGAACGATCGCTTTTACCGTCCCCTCGATCTGGTTCATCACCGTATCATCAGGGATCACTCCCATCTCAATGAGATCCAGGGAATGGGTATTCTCCATCTCGATATCAGGGTGCATCATCAGGGAGTCAAGCCTGATCCCCATATCAATTATGACTATCTCTTTTCCACAGCGGACGGCGGTCATATTTCGTCCAAACTCGTTATAGCCGCCCACTGCAAGGACCTCTATGTCCAAGCGGTTTCCTCCTTTGTTTTATTGTCGCAGTATCTGATCCGCAGTCTCCCCGGTGACATACCACCGTGTCTGCGCAATCTGTGAAACCCGGCTGTGCCCGGTCAGAAAGAGGGCGATCCGCAGTTGCTGCTGGATCGTCTCGATCATACCGGTGAGGGATTCAATCCCGTCACAGGCCGGTCTGAGCAGGGGGAGCGCCATCCCTCCGAGACTGGCACCCATCGCAAGAGCCTTCGCGATATCGATGCCGGTTCTGATCCCGCCACTGGCGATCACCGGGCCGCCACATCTGACAACCTCGGCAACACTCACTGCAGTCGGAATCCCCCAGTCACGGAAGAGCAGGCCCAGATCCGAGAGCCGTTGATCGCCTCCTGCTTTCCCCTTTCCTGCCCGGAAACTCTCTATTGCTGCCCATGACGAGCCTCCATAGCCACCCACATCCACGCAGGCAGCACCGGCACCGTAACAGAGCCGGGCGGTCTCCTCAGAGATCCCGCATCCGGTCTCTTTCACGATGACCGGGACGCGAAAGTCCCCACAGAGTTCCCGGAGCGCATCCAGACACCCAGATGCATCATGATCCCCCTCAGGCTGAATCGCCTCCTGGAGAAAGTTCAGATGGATGGCAAGGGCGTCCGCATCTATCATCTCGACCGCCTGCTCCGCCCACTCAATCCCGTGGTCACGGAGCTGGACGATACCGAGGTTTCCCACGACAAATGCGTCAGGTGCAGCATCGCGTACTACTGAAAAGGTATCAGCAAGGTCAGGGTGCTCGATTGCAGCACGCTGGGACCCCACCCCGATACCAAGGCCGAACGTCTGTGCAGCAGAGGCCAGGACTTCGTTCACGTCTCTCGTCTCGGGGTGCCCGCCGGTCATCGCAGAGATGAAGAGCGGAGACCCGAGCTGATGCCCGAGGAACTCGGTCCTCAGGTCAAGGGAATCCATATCACCGGAGGGAAGTGCATCATGCACCAGCCTGATATTCTCAAACCCGGTGCTTCCGGACTCAATCTCCTCTTCCAGACATATCCGGAGGTGATCGAGTTTCCTCGACGAT
>CAZSVH010000040.1:0-11065 GCA_964610235.1 uncultured Methanospirillum sp.
AGGACGGCATCACTCTGCTCATTCCGGATCGCCACCGAATGGGAATCCACCACATCCCAGGCCCAGTACGGCGGAATTGTGAATGCAATCCCGGATGGTGCTGCGATGGCTATCCAGTTGGACGTGTCAGCCGCTGATACCGGGGCGAAGAGGAGAGCGGTGATCATGATGAAAGCCGGGAGGATCTTCATACTGGCAGGTTACCGGGAGATGATAAAAGGGTATGGATTCCCATGACCCGGAGAGGACTGGTCGGATACAGGGCGCGATCAGCCGGTGCAGTCCTCTTTCCAGGAGCCCGGAGGAACCGTAATCTCAAACCGTGCCCCGGATCCCGGTCTCCCGTTCTCACTGATGGTGATCCCGGTCAGAGAGAGGATATCCCGGACCAGGAACATGCCAAACCCGGTATTCTTCCCATATCCGGGTTCAAATATCCTCTCCTTCTCCGCCTCACAGACCCCGGTCCCGTTATCCTCCCAGATGATGATCAGGTCTTCCCCTGATACCCTAGCAGAGACCCGGATCTCTGAAGTCCATACGCCGTGCCTGATTGAATTGTCCAGGAGGTTAAAAAAGACCTTCCCGAGCATCGGATCAGCAAATATCAGGTACCCGTCAAGGTCTGCGGTGACGGTGACAGACGGGGGGGAACCGGTGCACGGCATCACTCCCGACAGCCTGAACCACTGCGGCCGTTCAGAACCAAGATCCTGGTAGGTACGGGTAAACTCGATATTCTCCTGGATCTCATCGATGATCCCGGCAATCCCCTGGAGTGAGGAGGAGATCTCAGGACTGATCCCTTTCATCTCGATCAGTCCCAGGTAGGCGTGAATCACGGATATCTTGTTCAGGATATCATGCCGGGTGATACTCGTCAGCAGTCCGAGCTGCCGGTTCGCTGTCCTGAGAGCCCCCTCTGCACGCCGCCGCAGGGAGATATCCCGGGTTACCCCCACAATCCCGGTCACCGAAGCGTCCGGAGCGAAGATCGGGGTGATGATGACCTCGGTCCAGATCGTGGACCCGTCCTGTCGCTTCAGTTCGAGATCGAGCATCTTCTTTTCAGGCAGAACGCTGCCTGCAGACGGCTTATCAGTCCACCCATGGAATGCATCACGAATCTTCTGGTATGAATCCGGAGTCATGGATTGGGCAAGTCCGACCCGGTATGCTTCTTCCAGGGTGAAACCGAGGAGGGGGGTGACCGAGGGGGAGACATAGGTCAGCTGCATCCGGAGATCGGTGGTCCAGATCAGGTCATGGAGATGGTCAGCCAGCAGCCGGTACCGGGCCTCGCTCTCGATCAGCCTCTCTTCTGCCTCCTTCTGAGCAGTGATATCCTTACACACCCCGCAGTACCCGGTGAAGATCCCCTGTTCATCAACGAGCGGGGCACCACTCATCTTCAGCAGGACCCGTGAGCCGTCCCGGTGGACGGCGGGAAACAGAACGGATGAGAAGGATTGTCGGGAACGGAAGATCCCGGGGAGGCGGGCATCCGGCCCGCCACTCTCCAAAGGAGCCGGGAGGATATCGAAGACGGCCTTCCCGGTCAGTTCTTCCGGGTGGTACCCGAGGATCTGCTCAACCGCCGGGCCCGAGTAGGTGCAGATCCCGTCCGGGTCCACCTCCCAGACCCAGACCCCGGCATTCATCGTGGTGATGAGGAACCGTTGCTGGCTCCTCCGGAGTTCATGCTCGGCATTCTTCTGATCGGTCACATCCGTCACGATCCCTTCCATGGCGATCGGTTCACCATCATCACCGGTCACCAGCACATTCCGCTGGTTACACCATCGTGTCCGCCCGGACCGGTCGATGATCTGGTACTCATAGGAAGGAGGGAGGATATTCTGCCTGAGGGCGCGTACCTGCTCCTGGTAGTACGACTCCCATGCCGGGTGGAGGATCCTTCTGAAGATGGCAGGATCGGCATAAAACTCCTCAGGGAGATACCCGGTCAGCGTCCCGATAGCGGGACTGATGTACTCATACCGCATATCAGGAAGGGAGAGGCGGTACAGGACATCCCGGGCATTGTTTGCAAACCTGACAAACTTCTCCTCGCTTTTGGAGAGGGCCATCTCTGCTTCCCTGACCGCAGTGATGTCACGGATGGAGACCTGTATCCCCGAGAGTTCCCGATCATCGATCACCGGGACCGCATTCAGGCTCACCCAGGCGATCGTCCCGTCCTTGCGTCTGAGCTGCAGTACCGCGTTCTCAACCGACTCCCCCTTCAGGGTCGTCTCCACGATCCTCCTGAAGTCGCCGAAACTGGGGGAGAAGACCGAAGAAGCAGCATATTCATCATTTTTCCCGAAGAACTCTTCAGGATCATACCCGGTGATGGTCCGGGATGCCGGAGAGGCATAGGTCACCCGCAGCTCTGCATCAAGGGTGATGATGAGGTCTGATGAACGCTCGGCGATTCCCCTGAACCGCTCCTCACTCCCGGCAAGGATCGCCTCGTGGCGGGCCAGCAGATCATAATTCTCAGCGAGTTCTCTTCTGCCCGCCTCCAGTTCCTCATACGCCGCAGAGAGATCCCCGGCCATGGTCCGGAGTTCCATCCCGGCTTTCCGGCGTGCTTCAACCGAATGGGTGGTGGTGACGATCCCGTCAATCCCGGGGAACCCGGTCAGGTTCACCCCCACTGATTCAACGTAGAGGTACGAACCGTCTGCCCGGCGGATGCGGTATTCGGTCGGAATTCCCGAGTTGCACCGGTTATGAACAGCAGAAAAATCTGAGAAGACCTGTTCGCGATCCTCAGGATGGATGAAGTCGAACGCATTTTTGCCCAGGAGTGATCCTTCAGGATACCCGAGGATCGAGGCGGATGAAGGAGATTCATACCGGATGATCCCGTCCGGATCAAGGATCCGGATGATGTCTGATGAGTTCTGAATCAGTGATCTGAATCGCAGCTCACTCTCCCGAAGTGCCTTCTCATCCGACCGCCTCTTCACCGCGACCTGGATCTTATGGATCAGTTCCCGGAACTGGGGGGCCGGCCGGCCGCCTTTCTGAACATAAAAGTCAGCACCACTATCGATCGCCTCAATCACCACCTCCTCTCTTCCCCGTCCGGTGAAGAGGATGAACGGGAGTTCCGGATAGCCGGCCCGGATCTTGTGCAGGAGTTCAATCCCGTTCATTCTGGGCATCTGGTAGTCAGAGATGACCGCATCATAGGTTCCTGACGCGATCTTTTCGAGGGCTTCAGATCCGGACTCTGCAATATCAACGACAATCCCCAGCCCTTCAAGATACTCACGGGTTAACCTCAGCAACAAAGGTTCGTCATCGACGTACAGAATTGAAAGAGGTGTTTTAGACATCGCACCATGCCATGAGCCGGTCCTCGTGCAGAAGGATATCACCCCCCCGCATACTCAGAATCAATATAGTCAGTACCAGAATTAATACCCTGCATGCCAGGGATGATCCCGGGAGCGGAGACACAGGGCCATCGGATAGTCAGATAATCAGAAAAAGGGGAACCCGGGATTACCCGGTCTGCTCCTGAGAGAGATAATCATACACGAAGACAGCAACGATCGCACCAGCGATCGGGCCGACGAGGTATATCGGGAAGAATCCCCAGTGGTTTGCTCCTCCAAGGAGGAGATCGGCCAGGTACGGACCGAAGGTCCGGGCAGGGTTGAGAGAAGCCCCGGAGATATTGCCGGTGGTCGTGATGATCCCTCCGGCAGTCAGTCCGATGATCAGACCGGCGAATCCCGGCGGGGCATACTTATCCACGGCAACCCCCATGATGACCAGCATCAGGAGAAATGTCCCGATGAACTCTGCCAGAATTGCCTGGAAGATGGTGATCCCGGGAAAGGGAGCGGTTGCTCCAAGGCCACCGATGAGCACCGCGTCCATCCCTGCCACCGCAGCAAAGAGGAGACTTCCCACTGAGGCACCCGCACACTGGGCAGCGATGTACGGGATCACGTCACCGGACGGAAACCGCCGGCCTGCCCAGAGAGCAATCGTGACCGCCGGATTGATATGGGCACCCGAAACCCGGCCGAGTGCATAGATGGATGCGGCGATGGCGATAGCAAACGCCATCCCGATGGCAAACCAGTCTCCCAGACCACCCAGGACGCCGATGCCGATCCCAAACCCGGTGGCAGGGGTCGTTCCGTCTGCCAGCATCAGTGTGATGGCAGCAGCACCTGCCCCGAAAAAGACGAGGATGGCGGTGCCGAGCGCTTCAGCTACACATCGCCTGAAGAGTGACATCATTCACCCCTTCCGGTATGCGGCAGAGCACTCCGCACAGAGGATCCGGGGAAGCCGGTTCTCGGTCTTTTTGGCCGGGAACGGATACCCCCCTTCCCAGACATCCAGGTCTTCCCTGATCGCATGATGCATACAAAGTCCCATTCCACAGACGATGCAGATGGCAACGGCATCAGTCTCTTTCCCCTCTTTCGCACAGATATAGCATTTCATGACTGCTCCGGGGTTATACTGCTTCCTTCCACTGGCAGTAACAGTGCCTGAAATCCATCAGGGCAGCTGATGCACAGTCTTTGCAGACCCGGGCAGGGGCAGCCGCCTCCTCTTTATGCAGGGCGATGATATTCGTCATCAGGGTCGCGGTCACCGGCTCACTGGTCAGCAGGCACGGGTAGTCAGCAAGCCGCATCATCGCCGATGCCCGTACCGTCATGGCACAGGCAGGATAGGCGTACCGCTGCGGGTTCATCAGGACCTCGTTCTTATGGATCGGAGAGAGATCCACCGGCAGTCCGCCGACCCGCGGGGTCAGCATCCCCTCTCCGGCACTCTGCATCCGCCTGGCCTTGTCCAGGTACTTCCATCCCCGGTATATCATATCCATAAAGTCACAGTTGTGCAGTTCAACCGCTGCGCTCCGCTGGGGGTAGAGCTGGACATAATTGTGGTACCGCTTGGTGAGGAGATCCACGATCATGATCGCATTAAACCCGTCAAGCTCAAGGATATACTCCGCTGCCGAAGCCGAGGCACCCGTGGCCAGGGAGAGGAGATCATACTCGCTCTTCATCTTCGTCTCTGCCTTCTTCAGGGTGGACTCCATCACCGCGGTGGTCGCCTCGATGGCGGCCATGATCACATCATCCTTGCACATGTTGAAGGTCGACTGCGAGATGTGATGAGCGATGTCTCCGACACAGTACGCCGGAATCGTGACGATGTTCGCATAATGGACACCTTCCGCCACGGCCTCCTTCACCACCGGTTCCATCTTTTTCCGGTATGCCTCCATGTACTTCCGGTGATCAAAGGACTTCTGTCCGACAGCATCCATCAGTTCTGCCTGTGCCCTGACCGGGTGGTCATAGATGGCCTGAAGCATGGAGACCTCCCGGGAGATCGAATCGGTCAGGGTTGCTCCCTTCTCGAGTTCATGGGCAAAGACATCACCGACCCCGTAGGAGGTGTTCATCCCCCAGGACTTGGCCGCCAGGATCGCCTTCTTGTGGTCATCCGGGATCTTGGTATTTGTCAGGATACGGTTCACGAGGTTACTCGTCGATCCCGGGATCAGGGCAAAGTCCACCACGCAGGTCGGACCGTAAAATCCGCCATACCGACGGGCAGACTCCCGGCCGATGAGGGCTTCTGATTTTTTGATTGATGCAACAAAGGTTTCAACGCTCTTTGCGAATTTCTTATCATCCTCGCAGAGGATCTCAAGGATCACCGGGGTCTGATAATGCTCCACAAAAGGATCATCCTCAGGCCGGATCGTCTTGGTCAGCCCTTTCAGGATCTCGAAATGAGCTCTGACCGACTCGGTGTGAAGCCTGAATACCGATCCCGACTGGTTTTCAATCGGTTTCATCTCCTGAACAGCCTTCAGGTAGGGTTGTGCATCCTCCAGGTGGAAATCCTGCCCGCGTTTCTTTTTGATCGTCTCTACATCAGCATGCTGGGCCGCCATGGCCTCTTTTATCATCTTTTTGTATAATGCAGACATACCAGCTCACTTCCAGAAATGGGCGGGCCGATCGGTGATGCAGATACTCAGCCTGCCACTGTTAGTTCATTACCCTTGGTAGGGAAAAATGTCTCCCCCTTCGGGCGGCATTCAGGCAGGACCCAGGGATTCCGGAGAATTATCCGTGAGACGAGGATCCGGTGATGATCAGAGAATACCCCCGCAATCCACCCGTATGCAGAATCAGGGGATTATCCCGGGCTGATGCGATCCTGCGTGATGTTCAGGATCCCGGGAGGTGGGTACCGGCGGTCTTCATGATATATTTCTCGTCACCGATAATAATGACTGATGGCAGGGGAAGCAAAAAAAGGGTTACTTGTTATGATGGTGGACCGGGATGTGCAGAACCTCCTCCTCGAACTCTTCCACCTCGGTGAGAACCTGGTCGACGAACGAGAGGATCGCCGGCATCACCGCGATGGCACCGATCAGGGAGAAGAGCACCGCAATGATGGTCGAGAGACCAAAGTTTGAGATGATGGGAAACGTCGAGAGGATGAGGGCTGAGAACCCGAAGAAGGTAGCCAGTCCTGATACCATGATGGCAGACCCGATCTTGCGGGTGCTGTTCTTTATCGCCTCAATAACGCTGTCTGACTTCTCCCGCTCCTCGATATACCGTTCCATCATCAGGATGGTGTACTGGCAGGCGACACCGATCGTCATCGATCCCAGGCAGGCGGTCATCGGGTTGTAATCAAGCCCCATCACATACATGGCTACCGCATTCCATCCGACGACCGCCGTGATCGGCACGATCGGGGTGATCGCATTGATGTTGCGGTACACGAATGCCAGGAAGAGGACCACGAGGAGGAATCCCAGATATGTGATGATCTCCTTGCTCTCGATGATATCGGTCACCAGGTCTGAGAAGACGGCAAAGCTCCCGGTGACATCAGCCCGGATACCCGGTGGCGGCGGGTAGAGACGCAGGTCGCCTTCGATATCATCCTTGAGATCCTTCTGGGTCGTGGTGGTGAGCTTGACTGTATTGAACTGGATAACCGCCTCGGTGTTCCCGTTCACGTATCCTGCCCTGATGGTCCCGGGAATCCGGGCCAGGGCTGCATCCAGTTCATGCTGGGTCCGGGGCATCACCCCGTCGTTGTAGGTGATCACATAATCGGCGATGCTGGTGGCACGGGTGATCTTTGACCGGGTCTTCAGCTCCATCCCGGTGAACTCCTTCATCCACATCACCGCGTTCAGCGAGAGGATATCAGAGCCCCGTATCACGACCGGTGCGGTGCTGGTTGAACCGATGGTCCGGGTCACCTTATCCAGGGTCGCCTTCGCCGGCATATCAGGAGGCACAAACGAGTTCTCATTGGTATCAACCGGGATACGGGTATCCACCTGGATCCCGATGATCGCAACCAGGAGGACCACCAGGAGAACCGGGACGGGCCTTTTGGCGATCCAGACCGCCACCCGGGATAATCCGGTATCAATCAGGACTGACTGACGGGACATCCCGTGTCCCTTCGCCTGGTAATTAATCAGGAGGGCGATAAGGGGAATCCCGAAGAGGGAGGTGAGGTAGCAGGTCATCACCCCGATGATACTGACCAGACCAAAACCCTGCATCATCGGGACCGGGGAGATGAACATCGCGAGGAATCCCATACAGGTCGCCAGCATTGCATACATCACGGCAGGACCGGTGTTCATCACCGTGATCCTGACCGCATCAGGGAGCGGGTGATCACGTGCCTCCTCTTCGAGACGGGAGTGAAACTGTATCGCATAATCTATCCCCAGCCCGATCATGACCGGGAAGGCGGAGATGACTGCCATACTGATCTTGATCCCAGCCAGGCCAATGAACCCGAAGGTGAACAACAGACCGGATCCGACGATGAGGACCGGGATGAACCGGTGGTTCACATACCCGAACATCAGCCCCATCACGACCACCATCAGGACCAGTGCCGCAAGGATGAGGACCCCCATGGATTTGCCCATCTCGGTCTTCATCTGCTCCTGGAATGCAGCAGAACCGGTCAGGTGGACAGAGACCCCGGGTGGGGGATTGGAGGTCTCAACAAACCGCTGGAGGTTGGAGAGGGCGCTGGCCTTCTGACGGTCAGAGAGCCCTGACTCAAGGCTGATCGCCCCCATATTCAGCATTCCGGACGGGACATAGGTCTTGAGAATCGAGGGGGGTATCTCTGCAAGGATCGTATTCATCTCTCCGGATGAGGAGGGAAGAACACCGTTATTGAGGGATTTTACCACGTCCCCGATCCCGGAGATTGAGGTCACATACTGAAGATGCAGAAGCGGTTCTTCAAGAGAATCAATATACTGTAGCAGAACAGGACTGGTCGAATCACCCGATTCTACCAGCAGAATCACGGTCTCCCGGGAGAAGGTCTCGGTATAATGATCATTGAGGATCCCTTCAGGAGAACTGGCATCCATGTAGGTACCGCTCCCCGTCTCCATGGTCACCAGGGTCATCCCGAAGAGGGAGATCACCATGAGGACGAGGATGATCTTTGAGAGGGTTCCCGGATTGTGCACGATAAGATCAGCAACACGGGAAAAAATTGAAGCCATGGTCCGGTCCTGGATCACCGCATCTTCCGGGACCGGCGCATCTCATGGAGATAGTATGCACCACCCAGGAGGAGGATGACGAGGATCCCGATCACGACCGGGTGAGAAAGAATGGCTGAGAGACCTTCCCGGTTGACAACACTGACCGGAACCTTGATGGTCTCTGATACATGACTGTCCTGCAGGGCATCCCGGTACTTGATCTCCGAGTCCAGCCCGTAGGTCTTGGTATCCGCATCTGCCTCAACGTTCAGACCGAACCTGGCCACGGCACTCTCCCCGGGCTGAATATCACCGAGGAAGGCGAGATCATCCGAGCTGCTGAAGGGATCCACCGCACTGATCCGGACCTCAGCCCCGTATACCGGGACTGAACCGTCATTGCGGTAGGTCACCTCAACAGATTCCTTCTTGCCGGGATGGAGTTCAGTGGTCTGACTCGTCAGGGTGAATTCAATATCCGCACCAACCGGAATACCGACCTTTCTGACCGGGGTGGTCTGGGTCTCGCCGTCTTCATTCTCATAGGTGACCGATACCGCCACCGGGTACTCCTGAGGTTCGGCGTCCTTTGATACACTCACCTTGTACTTGGCACTGATGTTCGCATTAGGGGGAAAACTACCGAGAAACACGCTGCTTGAGACCGGAACAATCGGAGAGTTCCCGCTCCGGCTCAGGTTCGCGATGGCATTGCTGCCGGTCGCAGATCCGGTGTTCCTGAGGTGAAGGGTAATAAATCCTGACCCGCCTGCGTTGATATTCTCGGCAACAACATCCTCAACCTCCAGGTTAATGGCAGATTTTACGATGAATGGAAGATCGAGGTGCAGCTTTTTCTGGACATACCGGTAGGTGATGGAGTCGGTACCCATCTGTTCCGCATTCTCAAGGTAGGTGTACTCGATGAGGACCGGCAGGGTATAGGTGCCGGACTGTGCGTCATCAGGGATTCTGATCTCGAATTCTGCCGTGGATCGTGCAGATCCCGGGATATCCCCGATCATCTGGGGATCTGACCTGATGAGGACCGGACTCTCCTCTGCCAGGAGGGAGACGGTAACCATCTTGGCGGTGCTCGGATTGTCATCGGTCTCAACGATCCCGGACTGGACGAATTTGATCTGATTCAGACCTGAGTTCTGCACCTGGATCTTCAGGGGCAGGGTTGTTCCCGGAGGGAACTCATTACTCCCGATGATGCTCACCGAGAGGTCCGGGGATCCGGACATGTACTTGGTTCCGGCAGATGCGGGGACCACAATGAGGGATGCCACCGCGATCAGTACGATGAAGAGATGAAACGATTGGTTGTTCATGGCGTATCACATGTTCCGAAGGGGTGAATGGAAACAGGGCTCAGCCGGCGGCCAGAGCGGGTCTGCAGGCCGGGCAGGAAGCAGTCAGGGTATCTTCCCGATAACATCGGAGATCTTCTCTCCACAGGAGCAGAGGGTCTGCAGGTCTGATTCCGGGAGATGGGAGAGGAGCCCTCTCATCTGGGTTCGGATCCGGCTCTTCATGGATCTCACCGTCTCCCGTCCTGCATCAGAGATGCTGACATTGATGACCCGGCGATCGTCAGGCGTGTAATGCCGTTCAACAAGGCCGTCCTTCACCAGACCGTCCACCAGGGCGGTCATGTACGGTCTGGAGATATAGAGCCGTCTTCCCAGGGAGGACATCGAGAGCATCGGAGTCTCATACAACTGGATCAGGAGGCGGTACCGGGCAGCCTGTATCCCCGAGAGCTCGGCACGTTCTGTCTTGAAGAGCTTCTCATGGTAAAAGTCCATCATCATCATCAGGAAGTCCAGAGCCTGCTCGTCTGCTGTTTCGTTCACCATTCCATTCTGCAGGATCTGATCTGCTGCCAGAGGATAAATAGTTTGTTTAGTGAACTATTAAATAAACATATATTACACCGATTGAAATTGTATCTTCAGGGAAAAAACGGGAAGAGGGCAGAGATGGGGGGTATGTCCGGATAGCAGGGGATGTCACCCGATCATGGGGGGTTGAAAGGGAGTGATCGTGGTCAGGAGACACGCTCAGGCCAAAGAGGGTGCAATGGCATCCGGTCTCTTCCCAACAGGAAACATTATGTAGTCTGGTACAGTACTGGATTACAGTGGTGACGGATGAAAGTATATCAGAACCCGATAATTCTCCTGTTTGTCCTCAGCATACTCGCATTCCCTGCTGCAGATGCAGTAAATATTACCCTGACCTCATTGATGTGTTACAAGGATACGGCTGAGGTTGGGCCTGATCACGTTATGGTGAAAATCTATGCCAACTCCAGGCTGATAGAGAGTGTAGGGCCGGAGATTATGTACCGGGGCTGGACCTGGCATCTTAACCAGGATATCCCAAATCCGCACAATTATGATGTCACCGTTACACTGCTGGAAGACGATTCGGTTAAAGATGATGAACTGGGAACGGTAACCATACGTCCGGAGCCGACAGGAGTGTTCATCC
>CAZSVH010000040.1:11075-13556 GCA_964610235.1 uncultured Methanospirillum sp.
TTATCATATGAGGTAACAGACGAAACAACCCCAATACAACAATATTATGTGAAGATCATGTCTGTCAAGTGTAATGATGCCCAGGAAGCCAGGGACGAGATAAAAATATTAGTGAATGACCGGGATCTCTGGAGCGCAGAGAATTTCAAGACCGGACAAACAAAAGATACCCCCTCGGATTATCTCCAGGTTACGTCACCGGTAAAGATCGATGTATTTGAAGAAGACGGATTATATGATGACCATATCGGGACGTATGAATTTGATATCACACGTGAGATGCTACGGAAAACCCGGTCCCACACATTTTCACGTGACAGTGGAATTACCGGAGATGCAACATATACCGTCTCTTTCTTTGTGGGAAGTTGATTGGCTGGTTTTAAACCCTTTTTTGGAGAATTTTCTGAAGTATTCCTTCTTCGTTCACTCTGATATCACCCGATCCGGGTGCAGATCCCCGGATACCAGCCGCCTGAGCAGCAGGTCACAGTGATACACGGCAGGGCCGGGTATGTCATGGCGATGGGGAAAACAGCTTTGGAAGATGCCGGAATGGTACCATCACTGGTGGAACGTTCGTGCGTGCGGGTTCAGGGCAGACGGAGAACGGGTCGTATTCTTCACGCGTGATGGCTGCGGATGCATCGGAGATTTTGGCGAACTCTGACGGGAAGGGAAAGCCGAGTTTCTGATCTCCCGGTGAAGAGTTCGATCCGGTTCAGGTCTCCGATTTTGATTCCGGGAAGCCGGCCCTGACCCCCGATAGTCCTGTCTGTATCCCAAGTCTGCCACTTTCATGACAGAGAGGTAATGAGATCGTCTCCTGCCGGGATCATATATTTTCCCATAATTTCATCGGAAAATGGTATGTGACGGTTGGAGATGGTACCATCAAAACGTCATGTGATCCCCCGATTATGGTCCAGAATCATCGGATCAATGGTTTCAAAATTGGTATGAATGAACCGTTTTGTCTCCTCGTCAACGAATCAGCCATAACTAAAAAAATGTTCCCGCTGTTTTGATGAATTTCGTTGATGTATGCTTCCCGGGATCTCAAATCGGATCAATAAAACAAATACCTGCGCGATAAACCCAATGATGAACGCTCCATAAATCCGGTTATCGGTCCAGAAACGCAATGGTTTGATTTCAATCTTGGTTTAAGAGAGTAAATATCTTCTCAATCGAGTCCGATTCCGATGCGGCAGCAGGGCTTCAGTAAGTGGGAAATTTCTACTCGATTTCAGGCAGAAAAATCCCTTTCTCCTGGGTAATGTGATTCTGCAGGTTTTCAGTCACTCATGGAAATGATAAACTTGGTATACCAGGATCACGCAGCTGACCCTGAACACGTATCCATCCCGGTCTTCATCTCTCTTCCGCAAAATGATCTTCCCGATTGCCCGGAACGATCTCCCGGGAGAATGAAGATACCGGGGTTATCCAGATCGAACATCCACGACCTGGAGAAACGGATGATCCTTCCGATCATAGGAGACATATACCAGCGTTCCATGAGATATATCGGGCCATGCATCATTATCCTGATCGGTGGTAATCCGATATTCTCTCATCAGGGTGAGGTTAAACCCATAAATGTCCCAGTTTCCATTTCTCTCATCAATCCAGACAACCTGATCACCCGATATCCGTGGAAGCCATTGTCTGGCGGGATCGGTTGTTATCTGTATTTCCCTGCCGGTCACCAGGTTTTTCGCAAAAATGTCAAAATTTCCATGTTTCTGAACCTGCCAGACAACCCACTGGCCTGATACTGATGGAAACCAGTCTGCCCACGGGGAATTTGTCACCTGGATCTCTCTTCCCGACGGCATATGATAGGCAAAGATATCTCCTCTGGATGACGACCCGTTTCTCCAGTCCTCCCAGACGACATAGTCCCCATCAATATCGGGCTGCCACTGCACATCCTGAGTCTGACAGATCATCTCTTCCGTTCCCTCTGACAGGGAGACGAGATGAATATCCGGATCACCGTTCTCTTCATCCACGAAAACCACGGTATCTCCGGATATTCTCGGAGTGGTCTTCCGGTACTGACTCGTATAGACCGGAGTAATTGCTCCGGTGGTCAGGTTTTTACCATAAATGTCCCAGATGAGACCCTTTTTTTCCTGCCAGACCACGACATCCCCATCGATATCCGGTTTATACCTGGCCAGATCCATCCCCGGAAAGGAAACGATCTCACCGGATGTACGGTTGAATACAACCAGGTTGGCATGGCTCCAGTCTGCACGATCTTCATAGACGATACGGTCATTATCAATGGCCGGGAAGACAGGATTGTCAGAAAGAGCGTCCAGATGATCCTGATGAGATAACAGCAGATAGATACCGGAAAAAATGAGTATGAAGATCAGGATCCGCAGGGCGATAATGAACCCCTTTTTTTGAATAGTCATCCAGACTCCGGACCGTATCCCCGAGCAATACGGTGAAGTATTGCAGACT
>CAZSVH010000041.1:0-13296 GCA_964610235.1 uncultured Methanospirillum sp.
GGAGAGGACGGTGATAGCCTTCTTGTCCAGTGATTTTGCACCGATTGAGAGGACCCGCAGTCCCTGGGCCTCACCCTGGGATCGGAGGATCTGGGACATCCGTTCTCCGTCAGCCTTGAGGATCTTGCTCTGCCGTTCTCCCTCAGCCTCAAGAATCATACTCTTCTTCAGACCTTCTGCTTTCAGAATGGCGGATCGCTTCTCTCCGTCGGCTCTGAGGATCGCTGCACGCCGCTCACGCTCTGCAGCAGTCTGTTCCGTCATCGCCTGCTTGACGGCCCCGACCGGGTCAACCTCTTTGATCTCGACCCGTTCAACCTTCACTCCCCACTGATCGGTCTCCCGGTCAAGGATGTCGCGAAGCCGGGTATTGATGGATTCGCGGTTGTAGAGAACCTCGTCGAGTTCCATGTCACCAATGATTCCCCTGAGAGATGTCTGGGCCAGGGCAACGGTGGCCATGCGATAATTCGCCACCTCGAAGAATGCCTTCTCAGGATCGATGACCCTGATGTACACGATGGCATCCACGTTGGTGGGCGAGTTATCCTTGGTGATGACCTCCTGTGACGGGATATCGATGACGAGCGTTCTGAGGTCAAGCTTGACGACCTGGGTGATGAATGGGACGACCCATTTGAACCCCTGGTTCATCCTGCCGATATACTGTCCCAGGCGGATCTGAAGCCCCTGCTCATACGGCTGAATGATGACGACTCCGCGTGCAAAGATGATCAGGATGATGATGATCAGGATGATGGTGATGAATGTCTCGAAAAATGCCATGTTATCTTACCTCTTCAACGACGATGTGCACACCCTTCGAAGCGACAACTTTTATTCGTGTCCCTTCAGGGATGATGCCCTGTGCAGATCTGGCACTCCAGATCTGCCCTTCAATGGTTGCTTTTCCGTTCATACTCTCTTCGTCGGCCGGTCGAGTCAGTATTCCTTCTTTCCCGACCAGTGAGTCCATGCTCATGGTAAAGGGCTTGTCAGAGCGTTCTGTAAGCCTGCTGTACGAGAAGACGGTGGCGAGAGCTGCCACGATCGCAAGGCCGATACCGATGAGAATCCCCAGGTTTGAACTGAAGATGTCAACCCCGAGGAGCATCAGGACGCCGATGATGATCAGGACGGTCCCGGGTACCAGAAGGAAGAAGCCTGGTGAAAATACTTCCAGCGCCAGGAAGAATGCACCGGCGAGTACCACGAGCCATCCGTAAGACAACCCTTCTAAGGCCATAGAAAGTATGTACTCATCCTTGGCAAAAAAGTACCATGTATTTTCCGGGTTGGTGCAGCGGGGTTCCCTCTCGGCTGTGGTGGTCTACTCACGGAGGAGGGCGAGTTTTGCTCCCCTGGGCACTCCCAGCTCCTCAGCGATGGGTTCACATTTGGCAGCAAGGAGGTAGGCGACCGGGGGGAGGGAGTTCTCCTCCCTGAGGCTCTCGTAGTTGGCCATCCCCTTGGATATTATCAGGGTACACTCGTCTACTGCCCGCCGGACCGGGTCAGGAAGGAGATCAAATCTGATTCCCAGTTCGGCTCCTGAACCCGTGGTCCAGACCTCGTCTGCCAGGGTGTCCAGACCCAGTTCCCTGACCTCATTCATGGTGGCATCATTCAGGATGGGTGCGTCCCGGACAACGAGGGTGATCTGTGCCCCTTCCTGCTTCAGGTAAGCGAGGAGGAGCTGATCAAAGATGATCTCCCCGCAGTTATCGGTGAAGTACACTACCCTCCTGCAGAGCGGGAGAATTTTTCCGGTGTCATCCCGGTACAGGCCGGATGCAAACTCCTTCCTGAAAAAACGGAGGAAATCGGCGTCAATGTCGAGGCCTTTCACTCCGTAATCGAAAATATTCCCGATGACTGCTGCAGTGATGAGATCAACCGGGGTCCTGAGTTCGCCTCTTACGATATCCCGGACTGCTGCAGCCTCCCGGTTCGACTGTTCTTTCAGCTCCAGAAAGGGGTCAGTTGTTCCCAGCCGGTGATAGACCGAGCGGTGAAGAAGACTGGCAACCATGGTATGCGTGTACGGGGTCGTCTGCAGAAACGCCAGCAATTTCGCTGCATCACTGAATAACTCCTCATACTTCTCCGGAGTGATCCCGATCAGATCTGCCTCAAGCCTCACCCGGGATATGAGACAGTCAAAACAGCGGTTGTCATGTTTCATGGTAGTGTACCAAAAAAAAGAATATGGGGCCATCGAGATTCGAACTCGAGTCAGAAGACCCCCAGTCTCCTAGGATGCCAGGCTACCCTATGGCCCCGATTCCATACTATTTTCTCATATCTGACATATGTACTTACCCGTCACTCACCGCCGGAACCGGTGATCTGCACCCGTATCCGGCATCATCCTATGGCGGGGGCGATGCCCCGCATCCCGGTATCACCAACCGAGGGCTTTTTCCTCCCCTGGCCGACGGGAACGGAGGGAGCAGAAACCGGGCCGTATGAGAAAGACAAAATATTAAATATATATGTCAGAGATTATACCCTAGTACCATCAGTATACGGGGCCCGGATATGCTCAAGGAGAAGATAGCTGGTATCATTGCAGATATCACAAAAGTAGGTGGGGTTCGGCTCTGTGCCCTCGTCTCGCGGGACGGGATCATGCTCGGGAAGCAGGCCTCGGGAGAGTTCAATGAGGCGTGGTTTGCAGCAATGTGTGCAACCCTGCTCGCCTCGGCTGAGTCTGCTGCGGTCATTATCAAAGTCCAGTCGCCTGAGATGGTGACGATCCAGTCCCCGGATGGAATTCTTATCATCATGGGAGCCGGGGACAAAATCCTGCTGACTGCCCTGATTGATTCAGCTGCAGATCTGGCAGGTGTCACTGCAACCTTACGCGAGATCGCTGAGGACGTGGGAGGGAGTTTCTGATGGCAACGATACTGGTGATCGATGACAGTCCGTTCATCGTCGATATATTCGTCACCATGCTTGAGCGTGGCGGGTACACGGTGTACTCTGCCAACAGCGGGCCTGAGGGAATTGAGCTCCTCAAGACGGTAACCCCGGATCTCATCCTCCTCGATATCATGATGGAACCCATGGACGGGTGGGAGACCCTGGTCGCCATCAAGCAGAACCTTGCGACCAAGGATATCCCGGTGATGATGCTCACCGCCAAGCAGCTGACCCCTCAGGAGGCGCAGGAGTACGGGATGTATATCGAGGATTATATCCTTAAACCGGTCACGCACTCGGAGCTCTACTCCGCAATCGAGGGGATTATCAACCGGAGGCAGCAGATACAGGATGACATGACCCGGGCCCGCGAGGGCGGGTTTGATGACGCCCTCATCAACGAATACGGCCGCCTGGTAAAAAGTGTTGAGATCACCCGCCGGCTCCTCAAACTCCTCTCCAGCACCTATGATCTCTCGGATCCCTCGATGAAGCTCTCTGATGATATCAATATCGCAATCAGGAGCATGGAGACGAACCTGAAGTTCCAGGAGATGAGGGTCACCCAGATTCGCGAGCAATTTGCCGGGAAACCTGAATGAACCCTTAATTTCTTTTCATTCTGCATCATATCTTCCCCTTCTGCCTCCCCTCTTCTCCTACAACCTGAAGTAGATTAACAACCAACTTCTCATACCATGTTTGATCTCGTCTGTGTCAGTTGCGGGGAGTCGTACCCTGCTGACGCTGTTATCTATACCTGCGCAAAATGCGGCCACCTTCTTGAAGTCAGGTATGACCTTGCCAATATCAATATCACCCGCAAAGACTGGCAGTCCCGGCCGTTGTCGGTATGGAGATACCGCGAGATCCTGCCGGTCCAGCGTGAACCGGTGACGTTGCAGGAGGGAGGGACCCCCCTGTACCACCTGAAGCGACTGGGAGAGGAACTGGGTCTGAAGAAACTCTATGCCAAACACGAGGGGATGAACCCGTCAGGTTCATTCAAGGACCGGGGGATGACCGTCGGGGTCTCGATGGCACTCCAGCTGGGAATGAAGTCAGTCGCCTGTGCCAGCACCGGGAACACCTCAGCCGCCCTCGCCGTCTACGGGGCAAAAGCAGGAATACCAACGATTGTTCTCCTTCCTGCCGGGAAAGTGGCCCTGGGAAAGGTCGCCCAGGCCCTGATGCATGGTGCGCAGGTCATCTCTATCAGGGGGAATTTTGACCGTGCCCTTGAGATGGTCCGCGATCTCTGTGAGGCGAAGGGGATCTACCTCCTCAACTCGGTCAATCCCTACCGGCTGGAAGGACAGAAGACCATCGGGTTTGAGGTGATTGATCAGCTGGACGGGACCGTTCCCGACCGGATGGTCCTCCCGGTCGGGAATGCCGGAAATATCTCTGCGGTCTACAAGGGGATTCTCGAACTAAAGGCGCTCGGGTTTGTTGAATCCATGCCGATGATGACCGGGATCCAGGCCGCCGGCTCCCAGCCGGTGGTCCGGGCCGTTCATGGGAATATGCCTGAGGTTATTCCGGAGATGAATCCTGAAACCGTGGCGACCGCGATCCGAATCGGTGCCCCGGTGAACGCTGAGAAGGTGCTGACTGCCATCCGTGCCAGTGGTGGTACTGCCGATGCGGTCACCGATGAGGAGATCCTTGCCATGCAGCGTGATCTGGCTCAGAAGGAGGGGATCGGGGTTGAGCCGGCATCTGCAGCCTCGGTGGCTGGAGTGAAGAAACTGGTCGAGGCCGGGGTCATCGATCGGGATGAACGGGTGGTCTGTGTGGTAACCGGCCATCTTCTCAAGGATCCGGAAACGGTGATCAAACAGTGTGCTCCTCCGACAGAATGCGACGCAACCCTCGAATCACTTCTGGCTGCACTGCGGCTCTGATTCTTCTGGTGCTGGTGATCGTCCCGTCTTCGGGCGCTGCGATCTCCTACCAGATTTCAGAGAACGGGACGGCATTTCATGCCGGTGCAGAGATCACCGGTGAACGGTTCGACTTCGTGCAGAGCGGCATGCTCGGAGAGCGGGTTCCGATGGCGGTAACGAATGTGAGCGTGACGCAGAACGGAACAGCGATCTCCTATACGACTGACCGCGAGGGAGTCCGATTCCCACCCGGGAATTATTCCGTCGGGTTTGACGGGAAGGTCTCCGGAAACGCGTTTCAGACGGTATATTCAGAGCCCCAGCAGGTGACGGTCCGCCTCCCTGAGAGGTTCAGGGTTGATAATCCGCTTCTGACTTCCCTCCAGCCCTCCGGGGCCACCGTCACCCGCGAAGGGAACCTGACCGAGATCCGCTGGGAGAAGGCCCGGTATATTGACATCCGGTTCTATGACCAGGGCCAGGAGAACCTGCTCGGGATATTCGGCCAGTTCTGGCTAATTATCGCGGTCATGCTCCTCCTCCCGTTCATCCTCTCCCGCGAACACTGACTGCCTGATGGGCAAGGAAAAAAAGAGGGGATTTCAGACTCCCTGAACCATCCGGGCAAACCGTTCACCAAATCCGGCAGCAGCCTGTGGCCCGTTCCCGGTGATGAGTCTGCCGTCCACCACATTCGGCTCACTGGTGAAGATGCCGCCCCCTTTCCTGATCTCATCGATTGCCTGGTCATCGTTAAAGACGGTCACCTTCTTCTCCCTGATGATCCCGGCTTTGGCAAGGACCACCGGTGAGAGGCAGATTGCTCCCAGGATCCTCCCTGCAGTATCAAATGACCTGACCAGGTCGAGGAGATCCGGATTGTTCCAGAGGTACTCAGGCGCTCCTCCGCCCCCGACGATCAGGATCCCGGTATACCCCTCTATCCCTGCCTCTTTCACTTCCCTGACCGCCTTCTCGATGAGCATGGCTCCACCAAGCATGCCGACTGCCATCCCCTTCTCTGTCGAGACGATATCAAAGGTTATCCCTGCATTCTCGAGGTAGTGAATCGGTTCAGTCAGCTCTTCATCCCTGAAGTTCCGGGGTGCGATAACGATCAGCACTCTCTTTTCCGTCATGGTATATCAGCATCTGAACCAAGGAAGGCGAAGGTTATCAACCTATGGGAAAATCAGTGGATGGTTGAAGATGCAATCAGGGAGAAGTTGTTCTCCTCTGACTGATCCACCCGCAGGATGAGGACGGCTCCCGTCTTTCCCGAGTATGCATACGAGTACTCGATGTTGATTCCGGCATCGCTGAGACGGGATGCGATCTCGTAAAGCCCTCCGGGTTCATCCCGCATCTCGACTGCTATCACGTGGGTAAAGGCAACATTGAATCCAAGGGATGCCAGTTTCTGATAGGCAAGATCCGGCTTGTCGACCAGCGCCCGGATCACCCCGAATCCGTCGGCCTCTGCGATCGAGAACGCCAGGATGTTCACCCCTTCCTCCTGGCATGCTTTTGCCATGGCTGCCAGCCTGCCGGGTTTGTTCTCTGAAAAGACCGAAATCTGCCGTATCATAAATTGCTCACTGTTCATCTACATCTTCCTCCTGTCAATCACTCGCTTCGCTTTTCCTTCAAATCGCGGGAGTGAACCCGCCTCAACCAGTTCGACCGTCACCGCGACGTTCAGTGCCCCTTTCAATACCCGCTCGACCTTCCCTTTCACCCGCATCAGGTCGGTGATCTTGTCTGAGAATGAGTCACGCGGGAGTTCAACCTTTACCATCAGGTCATCGAGTGCACCTTTCCGGTCCACCTCGATCATGAAATGTTCCCCAACCTCGTGAATGCCCAGAAGGGCATGCTCAATCTGGCTTGGGAAGACATTGATCCCCCTGATAATGAGCATATCATCAACCCGCCCGGAGAGGCGTTCCATCCGGGGATGGGTTCTTCCGCAGGGACATGGCTCCTCCCTGATCGCGGTGATATCTCCTGTCCGGTACCTGATGATTGGCAGCCCTTCCTTCTGGAGCATGGTCACGACCAGTTCTCCCCGTTGGCCCGGGGCGACCGGCTGGAGGGTATCTGGATCAAGCACCTCAGGGTAGATGAGATCTCCCCAGATATGGAATCCCTGCTGGTATTCGCACTCACAAAAGAGGGGACCTGACAGTTCACTGGTCCCATAGATATCATAGGCATCAACGCCGAGCCAGTCCCGGATCCGGATCCGCATCTGTTCGCTCCAGGGCTCGGCACCGACGATCGCCTTTCTCAGCCGGGTATCCGACTTGATCGAGATCCCCATCTTCTCTGCCACCTCCCCCATATGCAGGAGGTAAGAGGGGGTACAGGCGATGGCAGAGACTTTGAGATCCTGCATCAGTTCTATCTGACGCTCGGTATTCCCCACTGATGTGGGGACAACGGTCGCACCGACCCGCTCTGCGCCGTAATGAAGACCCAGTCCTCCGGTGAAGAGCCCGTACCCGTAACTCACCTGCATGACATCCCCCCGGCCGATACCGGCAGACGTGAGGGCCCGGGCCAGGGATTCGGTCCAGTTATAGATATCATTGCGGGTATATCCGACGATCGTCGGTTTTCCGGTTGTCCCGGATGAGACATGGTACCTGACCAGTTCCTCTGGTTCACTCATGATCAGTCCGTCAGGGTAATTATCCCTGAGATCCTTCTTGAACATGAATGGGAGTCTGCTGATGTCAGAGAGGGCGGAGATATCATCCGGGTGAACTCCTGCCTCCTTCATCCTCTGGTGATAGAATGCCGAGAAACTGTAGACCCGGTAAATAAGGGTCTTGAGAAGTTTGAACTGGAGACGTTTCAGTTCATCAGCCGGCATCTCCTCCATTCTGGGATCCCAGCACCGCATTACAATCCCTCCCGTCTGTCGATGACCCGTTTTGCCTTCCCTTCAAATCTGGGCAGACTCCCGGGCTCGACAAGTCTGACCGTTGTTCTGAGTTCCAGCACGTCCCGCAGGGCTTTCACCACCCGTATCTGCAGGTTCTTCAGATCCGCCAGTTCTCCCCTGAAGTACCCGGGGGCGACCTCAACCTCGATCGTCATCTCATCCATATGGTTGATCCGATCCACATATACCATGTAGTGGGTTCCCACTTCGGGAACCTCCAGGAGGACATGCTCTATCTGGCTCGGGAAGACGTTAATCCCCCTGATGACCAGCATATCGTCACTTCTCCCGGTGAATCTGGCCAGTTTGGGCCCGCGCCCGCAGGGACACTCGTCATCGAGGATCATGGTGATGTCGCCGGTCCGGTACCTGACCAGGGGCATCGCCTCCTTGACCAGCGGGGTCACGACCAGCTCTCCCCGCTCACCGGGTCCCAGTGACTCCCCGGTCTGAGGATCGATGATCTCGACCAGGTAACAGTCATGCCAGATGTGGAGCCCGGCATGTTCCGGGCATTCGAATGCAACCCCTGGCCCGTACAGTTCACTCATCCCGTAACTGTCGTACGCCTCCACCCCGAGTTTTCTCTCAAGATCCCTGCGCATGGCATCAGACCAGGGTTCAGCCCCGAATATGCCTGTCTTCAGCGAGGAGAGGTCAGCGTCCATCTCTTCAGCAACCTCGGCAAGGTGGAGTGCGTAACTGGGGGTACAGTGAATTGCCGTCACGCCGAAGTCCTGGATCATCTCGATCTGTCTCCGGGTGTTTCCGGTGGCACTGGGGATCGTGGTGAGACCTGCCTTCTCTGCCCCGTAATGAAAGCCCAGACCGCCGGTGAACATCCCGTAGTTGACCATGTTCTGGAAGACATCGTCACGGGTCAGCCCTATCATGGTCAGGTTGCGGGCGATGAGATCTGACCACCGGTCAAGATCCCCCCGGGTATACCCGACGACCGTTGGCTTTCCGGTCGTCCCGGAGGTGGTATGGATCCTGACGATCTCGCTCTGTGGGACGGCAAGAAATCCGAACGGATACCCGCTTCGAAGGTCAGCCTTCCGGGTGAATGGTAATTTTTGCAGATCATCAAGACTGCGCACCGTATCAGGACCAATTCCTGCCTCTCTGAATTTTTCCTGATAAAACCCGATATTCCGGCACCTGGAGACCGTTTCCTTGAGGCGTTTTATCTGCAAATCCTTCAGATCAGCCGGACTGATCGTTTCCATGGCTTTATCCCAGAACATATCCCTGGCCCCTGTATCAGATTCGCCTATCCCGCAGCAGGGAGCAGAATCTGTAATCTGGTTGTTTCCTGTACTGCATAACGCTTGTTATCCTGTGTCACGGCCTGCGGGACCAGTACACAGGACCCGGGCGGTGATGCTCGGATGCTTTCCAGCGGAGAACAATCCTGCTTCTCCGCTGCCTGATCGTCACCTCTTAATCTCCCCTCATCCTCATCTCTCTTCATGAAGATCCTTGGTATCAACAGTAGTCCGCGGAGAACGAGTAACACCGCACGTCTTCTCTCTGCGGTTCTGGAAGGAGCCGCAGACAGCGGATGTGAGACCGAGGGGATCAGTCTCTCAGAGTATGAGATTCTCTGGTGCCGCGGGTGTGAAACCTGCTATCGGACCGGCTCCTGTGTCATCACCGATGATCTCCCTGAGATTCTCGGGAAGATCCTCGATGCTGACGGGATCGTGCTTGCCAGTCCGAACTATATCAACAATGTCAATGCCCGGATGAAAGCCCTCCTTGACCGGATGGCTGATTCGATTCACTGCCAGCGGCTGCTTGGAAAATTCTGTGCTGCGGTCAGTACCGCCGGGGGGTCGGGTTCCGGCGAGGTTGCAGCATACCTGAACCAGAGTATGTTTCTGATGGGTGCTGATGTCGCCGGAGCAGCCTCTGTAAACCTCTCGGACGGAAAAGAAGCATTTGAAGGTGCGGTGAAAGAGTCGTATGCCCTGGGTCAGAACCTGGCGGATCTGGTCAGGAGAGGAATTCCCTGCCCTGAGCAGGCTGCCGGGCATGCAGAGATGCTGGACCGGATGAAGGCGCTCATCAGCATGCATGCCGGTGACTGGGAATACCAGTACGACTATTTCACCGCAAAAAAATGGGTCTAAGGATCAGGCCGTCTTAATCTCGGCGACGGACTGCAGACCCAGCATCTCGATGGCCATATCGCGCATCTTGAACTTCTGGATCTTTCCTGATACCGTCACCGGGACTGAGTCCACAAAGGTGTAATACCGGGGAATCTTGTACCGTGCAATCTTTCCGTCACAGTACTGGCGGACATCCTCCTCGGTCATGGTCTCCCCGTTATTCAGGATGATCCAGGCCATCAGTTCTTCCCCGTACTTCTCATCAGGCACACCGATCACGTAGACGTCAGCAATCTTCGGGTTCTGGTGAAGGAACTCCTCGATCTCGCGCGGATAGATATTCTCCCCTCCCCGGATGACCATATCCTTCAGCCTGCCTTCGATATGGACAAACATCTCGGGGTCGAACGATCCGAGATCCCCGGTGTGAATCCAGCCGTGTTCGTCCTTGGTCTGCCGGGTGGCGGTCGGGTTATTGTAGTAACACCGCATCGCCATGTATCCCCGGGCACAGATCTCTCCAATCTCGCCAAGCGGAAGGACCTTCTTCGTCTCGGGATCGATGATCTTCAGTTCGGTGTGGGGAAAGACCCTGCCGACGGTGGTTACCCGTTTGTCCAGGGGATCCCGGGTGGTGGTCATGGTCACCCCGGGTGAGGTCTCGGTCTGGCCGTACACGATCACCACTTCTGACATGTGCATCTTCGTGGAGACCTCTTTCATGATCTCGATCGGACAGGGGGAGCCTGCCATGATCCCGGTCCGCAGGGACCTGAGATCATACTTGTCAAAGTCCGGGTGGCGCAGTTCGGCAATGAACATCGTCGGCACTCCGTGGACTGCCGTACAGCGTTCTGCCTCGATGGTCTTCAGGACAGCCTCTGGATCAAAGGCAGGTGCCGGGATTACCATGGTGGACCCGTTGGAAGCGCATGCCATATTCGAGAGGACCATCCCGAAGCAGTGGTAAAAGGGGACCGGGATGCAGAGGCGATCCTTCTCTGAAAACCCCATCCCTTTCCCGATCATGTACCCGTTATTGAGGACTCCGTGATGGGTCAGAACCACCCCTTTGGGGTACCCGGTGGTGCCAGAGGTGTACTGGATGTTGATGGCATCATCAAAATTGAGCGAATCGGCCCGTTCCTTCAGTTCCTCAGGGCTGATAACCTCTCCCCGCCTGATCAGTTCATCCCAGGTGAACATGCCGTTATATGGGATATTCCCGAGGAATACTGCGGTTTTTAGGAACGGAAACTTCTCTGAGAGGATCCTCCCCGGCCGTGACTCATACACCTCAGGGCAGGCTTCGTAGAACATCCCGACATAATCAGAGGACTTGAACTTGCCCTGGAGGATGATCAGTTTGATCTCTGACTGTCTGAGGCAGTAATCGAGCTCAAAGGTGCGGTAGGCAGGGTTGATATTCACCATGATCGCACCGATCTTTGCGGTTGCAAACTGGACGATGATCCACTCTGCATAATTCATCGCCCAGATCCCGACACGATCCCCCTTCTGAATATCCATCGCCATCAGACCGCGGGCGACCCGGTCAACCTCATTCCGAAACTGCCGGTAGGTCAGGCGGATGTTCTGGAACGGTGCAACAACTGCCTCGGTATCGGGATAACGGGCACAGATCTGGTCCAGCATCTCACCGATGGTCACCCCCATCAGGGGAAAATCTGACGTGCCTGATGCATAACTCAGCTCGGGCGCCTTCATGTCAGCCATTGTCATAGTACTGCACTTCATGTAGATTTATCACTCACGCAGCACCACCCGGCAGAGGCCGGATCATAACCCTTAAGTGAATTGGGAGGAGAAATATGTAGGCACAAGGGGTCGTGGCCTAGTCCGGCATGGCGACAGGCTCCAGCGGTCTTTGTAATCCGTGCAGATGATGACACATGGGTCTTCTGATTCAGTGATGATCCGTTGGAGCACTGATGTTTCGGGTTCATAACGGAGAGACCTGTCGATCGTGAGTTCAAATCTCACCGACCCCACGTGTATTCCTTATTCTTCCGGTTATCATTCCGGCACCGTACTGGTTCTGGTTCCCTTCTGATTCCATCTTCCTTCTGCACAAGGATTCTTTACCGATCGTCCCTGATATATACGCAGAAGGTATACAGATGTATCTCATTGGTGAAGCCCTCATTGGCGATGGCGCAGAACTGGCCCATATCGATCTTATTGTCGGTGATAAGAACGGTCCGGTTGGACATGCATTCGCTAACTCATTATCACAGCTATCTGCCGGTCACACCCCTCTTCTTGCGGTGGTGAGACCGAACCTGCTGACCAAACCCGCAACCCTCGTCATTCCGAAGGTTACCCTCAAGACCGGGACCCAGGTCAATCAGATCTTCGGCCCGGTCCAGGCTGCCGTTGCAAAGGCGGTTGCCGACTGTGTGGAGGAAGGTGTCTTTGCAGGAGAGAATCTCGATGATCTGGTGATCCTTGCCAGTGCATTTCTCCATCCTGATGCGAAAGACTACAACCGGATTTTCCGGTATAACTACGGAGCCGTTAAACTCGCCCTGAACCGTGCGTTCGAGAAGTTCCCTGATGAGAAGACTCTGCTCCATGAGAAGGACCGGGCTGCGCATGCGGTCATGGGCTTCAAGGTTCCCCGTCTCTGGGATGCCCCGTACCTCCAGGTCGCCCTGGACATCGTGGACATGGGAAAACTCAGGTCTGTTCTCTCGGCCCTTCCCGAGAATGATCATCTCATCATCGAGGCCGGCACCCCGCTCATCAAGAAGTTCGGCCTGAATGTGATATCCGAGATACGGGCAGTGAGACCGAATGCCTTCATCGTCGCTGATATGAAGATCCTCGACACCGGGAACCTTGAGGCACGGATGGCAGCAGACGCCTCTGCTGATGCCGTGGTGATGTCAGGGCTTGCACCGGTCAGCACCATCGAGAAGGCGATCACCGAGGCCCGGAAGACCGGTATCTACTCGGTCATCGATATGCTCAATGTTGACGATCCGGTCGGACTGATCTCCTCCCTCAGTGTCAAGCCTGATATTGTTGAACTGCACCGTGCGATCGATGCTGAATCATCTGCCCATGCATGGGGCAACATCCAGGATATCAAGGCAGCTGCCGGTCGCAAGCTGCTTGTTGCCACCGCCGGAGGAATCCGGGTGCCCGTCGTTAAGGACGCACTGAAATCAGGTGCTGATATCCTGGTTGTCGGACGTGCCATCACGGCAAGCAAGGATGTTCATCATGCCGCAGAGGAGTTCCTTGAGCAGCTGAACAAGGAAGAGATTGATCAGTTCAGAATCATGACCGATTTCTAAGGCCTCTCTGTCCGGAGAGGGGCAATCCTTCTTTTTTTGTCATGAAAAACCCGGTTAATCAGTACCGGGTCAACCTTTTTCTGGATCTG
>CAZSVH010000042.1:0-13231 GCA_964610235.1 uncultured Methanospirillum sp.
CCTCGTCACCAGGAACGGACAGGCGTTCGGATACCTGAAGAGGTGCCGCTGATCATACATCAGGGGGAGGGAGGCATCCGGGACCCGCGCCCAAAACGACTCACGGGAGAGGGAACAGGTGCAGGAGAACCTCCCGTCAGGCAGACGGGGGCCGACCCTGATGTACGGTCGCATGTTCATGCAGCATTTCCCGCACCTGGTGCATCCGTCCTGATTCATGATCCGGCTTTTTCTGCGTTCTTCGCCTGGATCACCACCGCCTGCCGGTGATCCGCGTACTCCCGGATCGCCTCCAGGAACGGGTCCCCGTACCGGGAGACCTTGTACTCCCCGACCCCGTAGATGCCCAGAAGGGCACCCTTCGTCTTGGGAAGCCGGGATGCCATCTCGGTCAGGGTCCTATTCGGGAAGATCTGGAACGGCGGCACATCCTCCTCGTCTGCGATCGTCTTCCTGATATCACGGAGGATCTCGTAGAGGTTGGCACTGTATACCGGTTCGCTCTCCCGGACCGACCCGGCGGCAAGAACGGCCTGGAAATCGGGTTCTCCGATCATCACCGGTATCCTTCCGCCCAGGGCATCCTCAGTCCGGTTGTTCATCCTGACCACCGGGTACTTCTCCCCGGACGAGGTCAGGTACCCGCAGTAGATCAGCTCCCGGATCCAGAAGAGCCACTGGCGTCTCCGGTGTTCCCTGCCACTCCCAAAACAGGAGAGGGTTTCATGACCGTTTCTGATGACCTTCTCATCCGCAGATCCGGTCAGGAGATCTGCAAGATAGGAGACCCCGTAATCCTTCGGGAGTTCCCTGATACAGGCCGCAATCTTCCCCAGGATCTCCTGCCCGTCTATCGTCTTCCGCCCTGAGGCACAATTATCACACCCGCCACAGTTCGGTTCGTGGTACCCTTCCCCGAAGTAGGTGAGGATGACCGCCCGCCGGCATGCCCGGGTCTCGCAGAACCCGATGATATCATGGAGCTTCCTGAGAGCGACCTGCTTTTCCACCCCGTCCGCCATCTGGTCTATCAGGTAGGAAATCTTCCTGAAATCCCCCCGGCTGTAGAGCAGGAGGCATTCTGCCGGATCACCGTCCCGGCCGGCACGGCCGGTCTCCTGGTAGTAGTTCTCCAGGTTCTTGGGGAGATCATAATGGACGACAAACCTGACGTCAGGCTTGTTGATCCCCATTCCAAACGCAACCGTAGCCACGATGATCCTGAGTTCATCGCGCAGGAACCGATCCTGGATGGCATGGCGATCTGAGGACGCGAGATCTGCATGATACGCTGCGGCATTAAACCCGTTTTTTCTGAGAACAGCCGCCAGATCCTCCACCTGCCGCTTGGAGAAACAGTAGATGATCCCGGACTCACCCGGATGGGACTGCAGAAACGAGACCACCTGGGTTTCCGGGTTCTCCTTCTTCTCGATCCGGTACGAGAGATTCTCCCGGTTAAAACTCCCCACGAAGACGGCAGGGTCCTGAAGGTGCAGGGCTTCGATGATATCCTTCCTGACCGACGGGGTTGCGGTCGCGGTCAGGGCGATGACCGGGAGATCAGGGAATGTCTCCTTGATGACGAGAAGGCGCCGGTACTCGGGCCTGAACTCATGCCCCCACTGGGAGATGCAGTGGGCCTCATCCACCGCCACCAGGCTGGGATGCATCTCTGCCAGGAACCTGATAAACGAGGGCTGGACCAGGCGTTCCGGAGAGACATAGAGGATCCGCAGGGCACCAGACCTGATATCCTCCTCCACCACCCGTTTCTGCCTCGAGTCCTGAGTACTGTTCAGGAACGCGGCCGGAACACCGATCTCCCGCAGACCGTCGACCTGATCCTTCATCAGGGCGATCAGCGGAGAGACCACCACGCAGAGTCCCTCCCGGATCATGGCAGGGATCTGGTAACAGACCGATTTTCCGCCTCCGGTGGCAATGACTGCAAGAACATCCCGCCCGGCGATCACTTCCCTGATGATCTCACCCTGCTGTGGTCTGAACGAGGGATAGCCAAACCAGCGTTTCAGCACGGTCTCAGGAGAAGGGGCGGTCATCTTTCATCCATATTGGTCACGGGAGCGGATAACTCCACGCCTGGCAGGACCAGGGACCGTGCGGTCCGGAACGCCGGCGAGGGGCTGACAAGCGAAAGGTTCATGAAGATTCATCATGATACGATTAGCAGACAGGGCTGGTATCTGTCACCAGGAGGTGACATCTGCCACAAATTGGGGAAGGGAGTCAAATGGGTACATTTCTGGTAGATAATGATATAGAGGAAGAAAAGCCGGAGACGGGCATCACAACCGAGATCCGGAAGCGGGTGCAGGGGAAGGAGAGGACTGCAGGGAGCCTGCAGGTGGTCGAATTCATCCTGGGGAATGAACTCTTCGCCATCGATCTCTTCGATACCCGTGAGGTGATCAACTACACCGAGATCACCCCGCTGCCCAACACCCCCTCCTTCATCAAGGGGATCATCGATCTCCGCGGGGTGATCACCACGATCAACGACCTGAAGGAGATGATGCGGATCACCGAGGAGGCAGGAGGAAAGAAGAAGTCCAGGATCATCGTCCTGGACCAGAGTGTCTCAGAGAAGATGATCGGGGTCCTGGTCGATGATGTCCTGGCCGTCACCACCTACACGGATGAAGATATCGACAAGGAGGCCCAGGCATCACAGAAGAGTGAGCGCGACATCCTCGGGATCATCAGAAAGCGGACGAAGACCGCAGACCGTGACAGGAGTGAACTCATCATCTGGCTCGACATCAAGACGATGATCGAGCGGATAGAGCGGGATCTCTGATTCTCCCGCCCACCAGATGATCATGGGAGGGATCGTCCCTCCTCCCTCTTTTCTCATCATCCCGGGTCACGGGCTGAGCAACCGGTGAACCCGGGCCATGGTCAGGTGCCCGGCCTCCTTCTCCTGGTGCAGACGCACCGTTCTGGGCATCACCGGGACCGGGTTCCAGGCGAGATCGTCATCGATCTGCCAGAGGATCAGTCCCTCAGGAGGGGCGGGTTTCACCCTGTTCCTGCACGGGCCCTCAAGCATTGCCGCGATCTCCTCCTGTGTCTGCTGACCGTATGATGCCCTGAGCAGGACGGTTGCGATCCCCCGCACCATGTGCCACAGGTAACTCTGGGCCGTGATCTCCAGCCACCAGCATCCGCCGTCAGCATGAACCTCCAGCCTGGAGACGGTCCGCATCGGCGTCTTTCCTGCTTCCACCTTCGAAAAGCAGGAGAAATCATGCCTTCCCGGAAAGAGGCGGGCAGCATCCTCCATGAGGGAGAGATCGCCGGGCTGATCGGTGAAGATGTACCGGTATGTCCGGGAGATCACGTCCCGCCGGGGCGAGTAGGAGTCAGGGACCAGGCAGTAATGGGTGGCCCAGATGTCCGGCGGGAGCTGGCCGGGAAACGCCCGGATCGCCCGGTCAGGAAGGGGTGTGGAGAAGGCCAGAACCTGGCACCTGGCATGCACGCCCCGGTCGGTCCGTCCCGAGATCGCCAGCCTGCCATCAGGGGAGCCGGAGAAGAGTCCTGCCCTGATGCAGGCATTGCGGATCTCCCCCTCGACAGTCCGGTGCCGGGGCTGGAACTGGGATCCAAAGAACCCCTCTCCCAGGTATCCTATCCGGAACGCGATCCTTACCGGCCGATATGGTGTCTCAGTCTCCGCCATGAGTTTCGAAGCGACTGCCGGGTATAGGTTCTGACCGGTGTTCTCCTGCCTGCAGGAATGGTTCTCCCGGCCCGTATCGCCTCGAGAACACTTTCCACCGTCCGGTCGGCATCGATACGGGTCACCCCGTACCCGACAAACCGGCAGTTGTGGGCATCACTCCCGGACACCATCGGTTTATTCAGTCTCCGTGCATACTTCAGCGCCCGGCGGTTTGCTCCCCTGAGGATATACCGGCTGTTAAAGACCTCGATTGCATCAACCGCATGCAACGCCTCCTTCATCTTCAGACCGACCCCGTGCCGGTACCGGTGGAACGGATGGGGAAGGATCGTCACCCCTCCCAGGGAGCGGGCGATGGCGATCGTCTCCAGAACATCACGTCCACGTGGAACCGGACCCGATGCGCCGAGAACGAGGAGATGCCCCTGCCGGGTCGATACCTCGATCCCGGGAATGACCAGGACCGGGGATTGGATCTGCCCGGCGATCCGGCATCCTTCTTCGGTATCATGATCCGTGATCGCAATCACATCAAGTCCGGCCCGGACCGCGGCATCGAGCACCTCATCAACCCTGCTCTCACCATCGCCCGAACAGGTGGTGTGAACGTGAAGATCAGCAGACAACATCACTACTACTATAGGTTATCCTCTGCAGTAGTTAAGGAAGGATGATGAGAATACTCCTCCCCACCGGCAGGATCACTGAGGATACCGTGAAGGAGGCTGCACGGGGGTACCGGGCAACGGTGGTAGTCACCGGCGAGATCGCCTCGTTCCTCTCTCCCGGAGACCTCAGGGAGCTGATCCAGGCCGGCAGGTATGACCTCGTGATCGTTTCAGGGATGTGCACCGCCTCGTTCAGGAGAGTGGAGGAGGAGACCGGGGTTCCGGTCTTCCGGGGACCCCGGCATGCTGCTGATCTTGCGATGGTTCTCTCCCTCCTCGGGAAGATCAGCCTCTCCCGCGAGGTTCCTGCTGACGAGTTTCTCGCTCTCCAGCGATCAGAAGAGGCACACAGCCGGATCCGGGAGCGGGAGGAGGCAGCTATTCCCCCCTTCACCCTGCGGGGGGTGAAGATCGGGGGGGGATCGCGGATGAAGGTCCTGGCCGAGATCATGGATGCAGACCGTCACCCGGCAATCCGGGAGGAGGTAACCCGTCTCTTCGCCCAGGGGGCGGATATCGTGGATCTCGGGTTCGGGTTTGACGCCGCCCCGGAGGACGTCAGACGGGTCTTCTCCCTGGTGGAAGACCTTGACGGCCCGCTTGCCGTTGATACCCAGGACCCGGTACTCATCTGCGCAGCCCTCCCCCGGGCCGACCTTGTCCTCTCCCTCCATGACGGGAACCTCGATCAGGCCGGCCCGGCAGTGGCTGCAGCGGGAGCCGCGGCCGTTATCGTCCCCGGTGATCTCCCCCTCACCACCACGATCCAACGGGCCGAAGCGTGCGGCATCCGCTCCATCATCGCCGATCCCCTCCTCCAGCCGGCATGCTCCGGGCTGGTCAGATCCCTTGCAGGGTTTGGGGGTATCACCTCTCCGCTCTTCTTTGGTGCCGGAAACGTGACCGAACTCATCGACGCGGACTCTCCCGGGATAAACGCCCTCCTTGCCGCAATGGCTCATGAACTCCATGCCGCGGTGATCTTCTGCAGTGAACACAGTGACAAGACACAGGGTTCGGTCTCAGAGATGCGTAGGGCAACTGAGATGATGATCCTCTGCGGTGACCGGCCGTACGCCAAGGATCTCGGGATTGATCTCCTCTGCATCAAGGAGAAGAGGAGACGCAGGGAGCCACCCCTCCAGTACCACACCCTGGTAGAGGCTGACCCGGTGCCATCTGCGATCTCGTATGACCCCAGAGGTAACTTCCGGGTCGGCATTGAAGACGGGTATATCATCGCAGAACGGAACGGGGTGGCGGTGCGTGGGAAGAGATGGCAGGATATCCTCTCCACACTCCTCCAACAGGACGCCGTCTCCCTCCTCGACCATGCCGGGTATCTGGGACAGGAACTCGCCAGGGCAGAACTTGCAATCCGGTTCGGTCGCAGCTTCGAACAGGACGGCCCCTTCTGACCCGGAGGGTGTCAGGGGAATAATCCATGAGGGATCACGATCAACGGTACTGAACGCCAGGCACTCTGATAATTCATGAATATTATAGGAATTGACGCCGATGCCCTCACCCTGCTCCTCACCATGGGGCGTGAGTCGCATCCCCGTGAGTTTGCAGCACTCCTGGAACCCGAGGACGGGGTGATCCGTGATATTTCGATCATTCCCGGGACCATCGGGGGTTCGGAGAGTGCATCAGTTCTCTCTGACATGATCCCGATCAGCCTCGGCCATGTCGGCAGTGCCCACAGCCACCCGAACGGGGTGATCCGACCCTCATATGCTGACATCAGTTTCTTCTCCCGGATGGGATCCCACCACATCATCGTCGGATACCCGTACCAGGAAGGATGCTGGGGATGTTTCCGACCTGACGGAACCCGGATGGACCTGCCGGTGATCAGACGTGACTGACACAGAGAACCGGGCCGGGCGCGTGGTGGCGACCGGCACCTTCGACCTGCTTCATCCCGGCCATCTCTGGTACCTGCAGGAGTCTGCCGCCCTGGGAGATGAGCTCTTTGTGATCGTTGCCAGAGACTCGAATGTAAGGCATAAACCACGCCCCATCATCCCCGAGGACCAGCGGCTCCTCATGGTGCAGGCCCTCAAAGGGGTCACCCGGGCGGTGCTGGGAGACCGGGATGACATGTTCCGCCCAATCCGGGAGATACGGCCCGATATCATCACCCTCGGATTCAACCAGCATTTCAGGGAGGAGAATCTGAGAGAAGCACTGAAGAGGGAGGGGATCGAGACCTCGCTGGTCAGGATCGGGGAGTACTCGGGATCACCGTTCACGAGTTCCCGCCGGATGGTCGAGGAGATCCGCAGCCGCCGTCCGACCTCCTCATGCTGATCGCCTGTCACCTCTTCTCAGGGCTCATCGCCGGACTCTTCCTCCAGGACCGGTTCCACTCCCCCCGGGCAGTGCCGGTCTGCCTCCTCGGATCCGTTCTTCCCGATCTCATCGACAAACCGCTCGGGTTCATCATCTTCCCCGCGACCGGCGATGGCAGGCTGATAGCCCATGCCCTGGCCGGACTGATCATCATCGGGATCATGGCAGCGGTTCTCCTGCGGGATCCGATCAGCGCCATTGCTCTCGTCACCGGGGTCGCCCTCCACCAGGTCCTTGATGCGATGTGGGACCTGCCGGTTAACTGGTTCTACCCTCTCCTCGGACCGTTCCCGGTATTCATCCAGGAGGACTACTTCCAATGGGGGCTGATACGGGAGCTGACCACCCCGTCAGAATGGGCCTTTGCCGCGGTGATCCTGATTCTCTTCTGGCAGTACCGGGGGCAGCCCGGGGGGATTCGTCTCTTTCCGGCTCTCCTCTCAGGGGTGCCGGCCATCCTTCTCCTCATCGCCGGCCGGTGATACCGGGACCGGGCAGGGGAGCCAGTTGAGCAGGTCCTGCAGGCCCTCCACGACGACCGCCGCCTGCTCAAGCATCAGGTTCACCCGTTCGTGAAGACCGATCATCCGGAAATCGGTCCGGATCGCATATACCGGGATCCCGCGGGCATACGCATACCCCATCTCCCAGGCAGTCCCTGAATCTGCGTCTGCCCCGTCGATGACTGCAACCACCAGGTCAGCACGGTCCAGAGCAGCACGGTTGGCAGAGAAGATCCGCTGATGAACATCGGTCCCCCGGCCTGCCTCTGTGTCCCCTGCCTCCTGGGGGAGGAAGACCTCATAGGCATACCCCTCCAGGAACGCGGCGATCTGCCGGTTCCATGCAGTCTCGGCGGCAGAGAAGAGCGGAGCCGCAAGGTATATCCGGTAGGCAGCCACCGCACCCACATCATATGCCGGGATCCTGGGAAACCTGGCAAGAAATGCACCCCTTCCCGGTTCACGGCCTGCCAAAGTCCGCCAGGTCCGGGTCACCCCGCATACAGGGGAAGCGTCCACTCCCACCAGGAGAGCAGGGCTCCCTTCCTCTTCCATCAGCTGCCCGACCTCGTTCTCGCAGAGATCCATCACGGCGGTGAAGGCAGGGGTATCAAGACGTTCAGAGAACGTCGCCGGCTGACGATCCGGTCCCAGGTACCGGGTCTCCGGGCAGGGAAGGAACCGGACCGGGATCCCAAACCTCCGGCACCGCTCCAGTGCCCGGGAGAAGAGCTCCCGATCGCGATCCCGGGTGATACCTGCGGCACGCAGACCGGGATCCCGGATACAGGGGCAGAAGAGGACGTACATCATTATCTCATTCAACGTTCAGGAATGATAGATGATACCGCTCCTGGCGTTCCGGGACAACACCTGTGATCCCAAGAAATGCACGATGAAAAAACTGGAACGGGCCGGGATGGTGAGGATTTTCTCCCGGCTCACCCATGTGCCCCGGACCAGCCTGATCCTTGACCCGACCGCAGACCAGGCACTCTCCCCGGCAGACCGGGAGCGGGTGAGGAGCATCACCGCCCTTGACTGCTCCTGGGCAGTCCTCGATACCAGTATCGTCAGGAACTGGAGGTTTCGGCGGGCTCTCCCGTTTCTCCTCGCCGCAAACCCGGTAAACTTCGGAAAACCCTTCAAACTGACATCTGTGGAGGCGATGGCCGCCTCCCTCGTCATCCTGGGTGAGGAGGAGCAGGCCCGTGAGATCCTGGGGAAGGTCTCCTGGGGGATCCGGTTCATCCAGCTCAATCAGGAACCGCTCGAGGCATATGCAGGTGCGGCTGACAGCAGTGAGATCATCCGGATCCAGGCAGAGTTCTTCTGAAGGCATACCGGTCACCATCTCTCAAGCTTTTTCTCCATTGACCGTGAATCTTAATCAGAGACCGCAGGCCGCACCGATCATTATGGGAATCAGAGACTGGCTGGGGAGTTCTGACACCGGCCCGGCAGGAAGTTACTGCCAGAAAGGGGAGAGTCAGCTCGCCCGGGGACGATACGATGCCGCGATACAGACCTTCAACCGTGGCCTTGAGATTGACCGGAGCTCTGCCGGGTGCTGGGTCGGGATGGGGAAGGCCTTCACCGGCATGGAGCGGTATGACCGGGCAGAGGAGTGTTTTTCCCGGGCACTGGAGATTGAGCCCGAAAACCTCCCTGCCATCACCGGCAGGGCTGCGTCGCTGCGTAACCTTGCCAGGAAGAACCAGGATGCCCTCAGGTGCCTGGAGGCGATTGAGTTATGCAACCAGGCTCTGAGGATTCAGCCCGAATACGCACCCGCCTTCCATGAGAAAGGGATGGCACTCTGGGTTCTGGGAAAACGCGAGGAGGCGATCGCCTTCTTTGAACAGGCGAGAAAGAGCGACAGCGGGTATGACTACCCCTGGGACCTGAAAGGGCGGTACTTCTTTGATCAGCGGAAGTACCATGAGTCCATCGACTGCTATGAACAGGCGGTGAAGGCGCATCCTGCCGACCCTGACATCCTCTTCGGGTATGGCCGGTCGCTCATGAAGATCGGGGCATATCAGCATGCAATCCAGTATTTCCAGCGATGCCTGAAGGAACGGCCTGATTTCGCCCCGGCATGGCAGCTCCTTGGGAACTCATTCAAGGTGCTCCACCGGTACGAGGAGGCAATAGAAGCCTTCGAGAACGCGATGGAGCGGGATCCGGGGAGCACCAAGTATCAGAAGAATATCGCCGACGTCTACCTGGTCATGGGAAACCAGGCACTCTATAAGGAGGGGCGGTACCAGGAGGCGATCCAGTTCTATGACAAGACGATCCGGATGATCCCCGCCCATCTCAATGCCTGGTTCTCACGCGGGGTTGCATACCGGAAGCTCGGGGCATACCGGAACGCAACCGCCTGCTTTCTCAGGGTGGTCGAGATCGATCCCCAGAACTCTCATGCCTACTTTGAGATGGGCCGGCTCCTTGAGAAGAGCGGGAATGACGAGGAGGCGGTCAGGTGTTACCTGGAGGCGGTGAGAAGCGACCCGTCACACACCGACGCGATGTACCAGCTGGGGACCCTGCTTACCCGGCTCGGTGATTACAAGAGTGCGATCCAGTACTTTGACCGGATCATCGAGAAGAAACCCGACTCATCCGTCGCCTGGTACGCCAAGGGGGTTGCGCTCAGGAAGAACGGACAGGATCAGGACGCTGAACGCTGTTTTCAGCGGGCAGGGAAGCTTGCCGCCTCCCCGTAAGAGATCAGATATCAAACCCGAGCTTGTTGGGGGCCGGAAGCACCTGCGGACCGTTGAACTCAGGATTGCCTAATATATACTCGATGATCAGCTCGGCAAACCGTTTCGCATCAGCCGGAGTCCGTGCCGTCACGATCCGGTCGAGGAAGACCACCGGCTTGTCCTCAAACTTCACGTCAGCCTTGAGGAGTTCGCGGATCGGGGGCCCGTTGATGACCGTAGCCGGTCGTTTCTTCAGGATCCCGGCCCGTGCCAGCACGACCGGGGACGTGCTGATCGCCCCGATGACCTTCCGGTGAATCCTGAATATCTTGACCAGTTCTATCAGATCCTTGCTGTTCCAGAAGTGGGCCTGACCCCCGTGACCTCCGAGGATGGCCAGGGCATCAAACTCTCCTTCACGGTGGAGGATCACATCCTCAAAGGTCAGGGGAACGTGAACCCTGCCCCCCAGGGTCCCTTTCGCATTCCCGGGCTGTCCGGAGGCAAACTCGTACTCCGCCTTGTTATGGTCAAAGACGGAGATGGTGAGGGCCAGTTCTTTATCATGGTACCCGGTCTGGGGGACGGCTATCAGGATCTTCATGAGAGGGTGGATCAGGGTAGGTCACCAGAGGGTAAAGGAATACCGCATCAGAAAAGAAGGGGGCTGGCAGCCCTTGCCGTACCCTGCGATCAGGAGATGGTGGTCGATCCGCCCGTATCATCATCAGAAGACTCGGGTCTCCATGATGTCCCGGACCAGTAGTCAGAGAGGAGTTTCTCCTGTTCGAGGACCCGTCCCCATTCGACCTCGGTGAACTTGGGAAACGCAGGGAGGGTGGTATTGACATCGATATCCGGTACCCCGTTCCTGAAGAGGGAGAAGGCCTTTTGGGCTTCCTCGTAGTACAGCCTGGACTTCTCATAGGGGATCCGCCCGTCAGCCGCCATGATGACCGATGATCGCTGATCCAGGTACTCCCCGTAGTAGTCGTGTGCGAGTGAGGTGAAGTACAGGAACGCATCGATGTAGTTGGCAGTATCATAGAACTCAGGGGCAACGTTCCTGGTCGAGATATCCAGATACGTGCTCTTTGCCCACCGCGGGCCGTCACTCGTCAGGAAGTAATTCCCTGGTGACTGCTCGCCCAGATCAGCCGGGTCAGGAATGGAATCGATATGATCCTCAAGCCAGCGCGTGATGGTGGTCTTCACCTTCTCATCCTGGAAGGTCCGGTTCGGATCCGGGGTGGCCTGGGGGATGATGAGCGGATACTTCAGCCCCTCCAGGGTGATCCCGATGGCAGAATCATCCCCGGGATAGGGGTCCCGCTGGTTCGGAAGGGAGTACATCGTCATCCGCGGGTACCATCCCCGGATATTCTCCCACCAGGAGAGGACCCCTTCGTAGTAGGTCTCAGCGAGCCGGTAAAACTCGGAGCCGTCGGTCAGGGATGAGACCGACTTCTTCGCATCAAAATAATCCTCGTATGCCTGGCTGCATTTCGCGGTATAGTACAGGAAGGCAAGGGTCGCACGGGCACGATCATAATTTTCAGGGCTGATGCTCATGTCCCTGATTCCGGTGTAGGTGCTGTACACCCTCATCCGCTGGCTGCCTATCGGAAGAGTCCGGTTTGAGAGCGAGGTGATTATGGGATCTGCTGTTGCGAAGAAGGCTTCATCCTGGTATTCCTTCCCGGTACCTGAATTCTTCAGGACCGGGGGCATCGGTTCAAGCACCGCCTCCAGTGCTGAGACGACGGAGGGGAGGATGAGCAGCATGACACAGATCAGGATCAGGGAGGACGTCAGCTTGGGTACCATCCATCAATGATTCCAGGCCAGCCCGCTTATAATTTCTGGTTCGAAAGGCAGCCGGGAAGAGGAGATATGGTCACGGATGCGGGGATGATCCTTCTGCGGAACTGCTTTACCCCCCGGTGCCCAACTCTTCTCACCAGGGGGTATATATGGCAGACGAAGAGCAGGTGAAGGCGATCCTTGCCGGGGTGGATACCTGGAACCAGTGGAAGGCGGATAACCCCCGAAAACGACCGGATCTCAGGGGAGCACACCTGAACGGACTAAACCTGGAGGGGATTAACCTGAACGGAGCCCGCCTGGACGAAGCCGATTTCGAGTTCTCGATTCTCAGAAGAGCAAATATGGCCGGGGCAAGCCTGGTCAGGGCAAACCTCAGCAATACCGACCTGAGTGAGGCGATTCTCATCAATGCAAACCTCACCGGGGCCCGGATGACCAATATCAAGACGACCCGCGCTGATTTCCGGGGGGCAAACCTCACCGGGGCCGATGTCAGGCAGGTCAGACGGGGGTAGATCAGACAACGGGCTGATAGAGGGTGGTCCGTTCCTGCAGGCGGCGCCCGATATCAGCACAGACATGCTCCATCTCCTCAGGGAGGAAGACCTCACCGACATCCGCCCCCGCATCCCCGGTGACCGCATCGATGAACATGGTGCCCGAGAGGTCGTCGGCACCGGCGAGAAGCCCCAGCTGACTCATTTTTACCCCGATCTTCGGCCAGGATACCTGGATATGATCGAAGTTGTCAAGGAAGAGCCGGCAGACCGCGGTCGTCACCAGGTCATCCCTGCCGGTCGGTCCGTAACTGACGAGCCCCTGATGGTGGAGCGGGGTCTTCTGGTGGATGAAGGTGAGGAGGACCATCTCGGTAAAACCGTTGGTTTCATCCTGGATCCTGCGGATCCGGTCCAGGTGTACAGCCCGGTCATGGAACGACTCGGTTGACCCGTACATGATCGTCGCCGAGCTGCGCAGGCCGAGACGGTGTGCCTCCCTGATGATCTCCTCCCACCTGCCGGTTCTCACCTTTGCAGGACAGATCACGTCTCTCACCTCATCAACGAGGATCTCTGCAGCCGTCCCCTGCATGCTCCCCAGTCCCCCCTCCATCAGGGAGGTTATCACGTCTGGTATCGCCATCCCATCCTGTCTGGCGACATGATCAACCTCATCAGGCGAGAAGGCATGGATATGGACATCAGGAAAGATCTCATGTGTCCATTCCATGAAGAGGAGGTAGTCACGGAGATGGAATGCCGGATGGACCCCGGAGAGGAAACAGATCTCAGAGACCCCCCGGTTCATTGCATCCCGGATCTGCTGCTGCACCTCATCCTTCCCGAACCGGTACGCATCAGGTGCGACGCTCTTCCTCCCAAAGCCGCAGAACCCGCAGAGGTTCTTGCAGATATTGGTGATATGGATGTTCTGGTTCCTGACAAAGGTGAC
>CAZSVH010000043.1:0-3958 GCA_964610235.1 uncultured Methanospirillum sp.
CATCAAGCCTTGACTTTGACCCCAAGTGGGATCCAAACCGCTGGACCGATGTCTCCCCGTACAACTGGTATATGGGAGAGGTCGAGGTCTCCCTCGAGGACCCGGACTACCCGATCGGAGGAACCTCCAAGGTCGGCACCAAGGCATGGCCCCAGATGCAGGCCTGTACCTCGATTCCACTCTATGACGGCCAGCCGGTCGAAGTCGGACCCCGTGCCCGTCAGGTCCAGTTCAAGAACTTTGACCACAAGGGAGCCATGGGTCTGCAGATCGCCCGGCAGATGGAGTATCCGGACACCCTGTACACCATCCTGGACGCACTGGACGCCCTTGACTGTAACGGATCCGTCCTCGCTGACGAGATCCCGCAGGGAGACGGCAGCCTTGGCTGGAACGCCAATGAGGCACCCCGTGGAACCGATGTTCACCTGGCACAGGTCAAGGACGGCAAAGTACAGATGTACAACCTGCTCGTTCCGACCACCTGGAACTTCCCGACCTGCAGCCGGGCACTCGAAGGAGCACCCTGGCAGCTCGCAGAGGTCATCATGCGTGCATATGACCCCTGTGTCTCCTGTGCAACGCACATGCTGGTCGTAGACGAGAACAAGAAAACCATCGCCCAGAAGCTTGTCCAGTGAGAGAGTCTCACGCATGCTATTCCAGGAGATCGTGATATGCGGGTGCGGTAACCCGCTCTTCGCTGATGACGGGTTTGGACCGGAAGTGGTTGAGGAACTCAGGAAGATACCGCTGCCTGAGACTGTGAAGGTTATCGATGCCGGCCTAGGCGGCCCGCATTTCATCTTCACCCTCATAGACCAGTCAGAAGAACTGGTGAAGAAGATATATATCATTGATATTGCTGATTTTGGCGGAAAACCCGGGGAGATAACGCTGTTAACCCCGAATGATATCCCACCCGGCAAATATCGTGACGCCCATTCATGGGCCCTTGCAGAACCGCTTCACCGATTGAAGGATACGATCGAGATCACGATCATCGGATGCCAGCCTAAGCGTGTTACTGCCCCCGATTTTGAGATCGGACTCTCGGATGAGGTTGCAAGCGCGATTCCACGAACAGTTCAGTTAGTACTGAAACTGCTGGAGGAGCATTATGGGACTACTATCGCTGATATTCGGAAAGAAGGAGAAGAAACCGGCGGAGAACAAACCACAGCCGGCTGCAGCTCCTGAACCGAAGGCGAGTGTGAAAGAAGAATCACGTAAGGAGGAAAGACCTGTGTCTAACAAAATTACTCTCGGACATGTGCACATGAGTGGGTGTACAGGATGCTGTGTCTCTATTGCAGACACATATGGGGGCCTGTTCACTCTGCTTGACAATTACGCAGATCTGGTATACACCCTGACGCTGGTGGATGTCAGACACGTCCCAAAGATGGACGTGGCCCTCGTCGAGGGATCTGTCTGTCTGCAGGACGAGTTATCTGTTGAAGAGATCAAAGAGACCCGTGAGAAGGCAACCATCGTTGTTGCACTCGGCGGCTGCTCTGCCTATGGCAACATCACCCGGTTCTGCCGCGGTGGCCAGTGGAACCAGCCCCAGCACGAGTCTTATGTACCCATCTCAAAGCTGATTGATGTGGATGTCTACATCCCCGGCTGTGCACCGAACCCGGAAGTTATCAGGAACGTTGCCGTCATGGCATACCTGCTGCTCAAGGGCAATGATGCCCAGAAGAAACTGGCAACCGCATACCTGTCGCCCCTGATGGCACTTGCAAAGGACGGATCCCGTATCGAGTCCGACAGCGAGGCCTGTGGCTGCGACCTCATGCTCAAGGTCATCAACCAGGGCCTCTGCATGGGCTGTGGAACCTGTGCGGCATCCTGTCCGGTCTTTGCTATCAGCATGGAGTACGGCAAGCCGAACATCGACCGCGAGATGTGTATCAAGTGTGGAGCCTGTTATGCCTCATGCCCACGGAGCTTCTTCAGCTTTGATGTCTGTGGCGATTATGAGAACATTCTCGGTGCAATCACTGCTGCAATGAACCCGGGAGGCAACTAACATGGATATGCTCGGCAAATACAAATCCTGTGTTGCAGCACGCAGCACCAGCAGTGAGATCCTGAAGTGTTCGCAGGATGGCGGTATTGTCACCCAGATGTTCGTATATGCCCTCGAAGAGGGGATCATCGACGGTGCCATTGTCGCAGGACCCAGCGATGAACTCTGGAAGCCGGAACCGATGGTTGCAACCACTCCTGAGGAGATCCTTGCAGCCCGGGGAACCCGGTACAACATCTCACCCAACATGGCAGTCCTCAAAGAGGCTGTCCGGAAGTACGGTCTTGAGAAGGTCGGTATCGTCGGCACTCCCTGCCAGATCCAGGCACTCCGCAAGGCCCAGCTCTACCCGATCGGGATGCGGTACGTCACTGACAAGATCGCTCTCGCCATGGGCATCTTCTGTATGGAGAACTTCTCCTACCAGAGCATGAAGCAGATCGTCGAAGACCACTGCAATGTAGACCTGCACTCCCTCAAGAAGACCGATATCGGCAAGGGGAAGTACTGGGCATACACCAACCGCGGTGCGGTCTCGCAGATCCCGCTGAAGGTCACGCACAAGTACGAGCAGCCAGGCTGCCACGTCTGTCTTGACTACGTCGCCAACATGGCTGATATCTCAACCGGTTCTGTCGGTACCCCGGACGGATGGAGCACCGTCTTTGTCCGGAGCACCAACGGCGACAACATCTGGAAGAAGGCAGTTGAAGCAGGCGTATTCGAGACCAAGGCGATCGACGGCATCAAGCCGGGTCTGGAACTGGTGACCAAGCTCGCAACCGAGAAGATCACCAAGAACCAGAAGGAACTCGAGCACCGTGCACAGATGGGTGTCGGCAAAGGCCTGCGCAACCCATACATCTAATCCTTTTTTTCCCGTCACACGACTCTCCTGTATCGTAAGTTCTCCCCGGTGTCTCTGTCAGTACTACCTATCGCAACCGGATGTGACTGAATAGGAGGCAGGAACCGGAGCTATTCGCCAGTTCAGTCTCTGCCAGGTTGTGTAGGATGAACCGGGGGAGAATCTCTGCTGCATGCTTCCCTTTTGCCAAAGTAAACCATATTATGATATATATAAGAAACACAGGTATGGCCAGAGAGGAAACAGGTATCCACCACCACACGAATGACCACGGACGCTCAAGGGCACGTATCTTTACAGAAAGAAGCCGGCGGGCTCTACCTGACGAGAGAGGCCGTCTTCTCCCCTGAACGACACCCCCCCATCGTCGGGAACGACACCTCATCAGAAACCCGGGAAGGTGAATTCTTCCAGGCTTTCTTGCTACCCAGGACCTTCCTTCGATGGATCAGCACGGAGAGGATACGAGGGGGTTCAGTCACACCCAGAGAGACAGATGCACAGATAATCTCCCAGCAGAGAGGAGCAGACCACTCCGGGGGCCACACCGTGAGAAGGAGGAAGGAGGAGAACTATCAGATGGATTATGCCAGGTGATGAACCGTGAAGACCATGCTGATTGTCCCTGGTTTCATAAGCCCTCAGCGATGGGTCTGACTCTACAGGATAGTCGTGGAGATTAGGAAGGGTAACCGGAGCTTCAGAGGCGGAATGCGCCAGAGGAGAACTCAACCTGTCAGGGATGCATTCCGGTTGAAGGGGGAATTCGGATAATACACGTGTAGAGAAAAGCCCAGTAATGGCTGCAAATATCGTCGCGAAAAAAGGGGAAGATAAATACTTTATTAAAAGAGGCTCTCGCTCAGCTGGGTGCTCTTGATCTCGCTCGAATTGAACTTCCCGGTCTGCTGGGTGCTCCCGATCTCGCTCGAATTGAACTTATCAGTCTTCAGGGTGCTCCCGATCTCGCTCGAGTTGAACTTATCAGTCTTCAGGGTGCTCCCGATCTCACTCGAGTTGAACTTCTCGGTCTTCAGGGTGCTCCCGATCTC
>CAZSVH010000043.1:4058-13144 GCA_964610235.1 uncultured Methanospirillum sp.
GTCTTCAGGGTGCTCCCGATCTCGCTCGAGTTGAACTTATCAGTCTTCAGGGTGCTCTTCGGGTACAGCACGTCTTCTTCGGCAAAGGCGATACCGACAATTCCAATGACTACTGCCAGCATTACACCCGCTGCTATCACCATACTCAATCGCTTCATATCAGGATTCCTCACATTAAATTGATGGATGCGGTATTTAATCTTACCATTCCGAACTCACCCGGAATAAACCGGACTACTCCGGGTTGATTCATCTTCCCTTCCCCCGGATCCATGACACATCCCGGGATCAGGAGACCGGATACCAATACTCAAAAAAGGCAGGTTCAGGTGAGCCTGAACCCGGAGGAGTACCCCAGTGCCTTCTGGAAGTTCCTGATTCCACCGCTGACCGAGGTGGAGTCTTTCCAGGTATTCGTTGCTGAGGTCTTATTCCAGTTTGCCGGACCGGTATAGTCATTGGCATCACGGGCTTCCATGATGCTTCCGGCAAACGTCGTGGTGACCGTCCCTTCTGCAAACCCACTCCCGGATTCAGCATCCGGGGTGACGGCAATCCGGTAATTCAGTTCAGCCGGGGTATCGGCAGAACCGGCTACTCCCCTGATCTGACCACGGGTTGAGACCTGGGCACTGTTCATGTTGATGAGACTGCTCTTCGCGGTCACGATGTTACAGAACGCCGGAAGGGCTCCGGAAGCGGCCTCAGAGAAGACGCACCTGATATTCCCGTCAGATGCAGCCCAGTTCCCGGCGACCGAGAGGGTCAGTTCCTCTTCACCAACCATGTGAGAACCTTCGACTCCGGCATAGGTGAGCACCTTTTCAGCCTCGATGTTAAAGAGGCCTGATGCCTTATCCCGTGAATCAAATGCAAAATTCTTATTCATTGCCAGTCTTCCCCCGTTGGTCAGGGTTGAATCCCGGTAGGTGATATCAGCAATGACCTGCTGGTATCCCAGGATCCCGGACGGAATCGACCCGGGAGACGTAATCACCCACGAGAGGGTGGTACGATCATCCACCATCCCGACCACGTCAATCACCGTGTCAATGGAGAAGACCTGGTTTTCGGGTGTCTGGTTTGGCAGGCGATCAGCAAGAGCACCCCCGCAGGAAACCAGAAGCGAAGCGAGAACCAGAGAGAGAACAATTGGATATTTCACAATAACCCCACCCGGCCGGGGACTCCCAGCCGCATAAGAGATGCTGCCGGGGAGGTTAAGTAGTTTCTTTTCAGAAGAGACCAGCGTATCTGAAGATGACAGAAATCAGCCGGATTACAAAAAAACACTGCAGAATCAAAGAAGTCAGAAAAAAAGAATAAAAGAAAGAGAGACCCTGTTCAGGATCTCATCTCTTCTTCAGGTTTAAAGCTTGTATCCAGACTTGTATGCAAGTGCCTTCTGGAAGTTCTTGATTCCACCGGTGACTTCGGTGTGGTCCTTCCAGGAGTTGGTTGCTGAGGTCTTGTTCCAGTTTGCTGGACCAGAGTAGTCGTCAGCGTCACGGGCTTCCATGATTCCGCCTGCGAAGGTGGTGGTCACGGTTCCCTCTGCAAAGCCGCTACCAGAGTTTGCATCCGGAGTGACTGCAATGCGGTAGTTCAGCTCTGCCGGTGCATCTGCGGATGCTGCAACTGCACGGATCTGACCCTTGGTGGAGATCTGTGCGCTGTTGACATTAACGAGTGAGCTCTTTGCAGAGACTACGTTACAGAATGCCGGCATGTAGGGGTTCTTTGCCTGGGTAAAGACACAGCGGATACCGCCGTCGGTGTATGCCCAGTTGCCTGCGACATCAAGAGTGAGTTCTTCCTCGCCGACCATGTGTGCACCCTCGGTGCTTGCGTAGGTCAGGACCTTCTCTGCTTCAATGTTGAAGAGGCCTGCGGACTTGTCGCGGGAATCGAACTCGAAGTTCTTGTTCTCTGCGAGCTTTCCACCATTGGTCAGGACTGCGTCACGGTAGGTGACGTCAGCGATTGCCTGCTGGTCTCCAAGGATACCGGTCGGGATTGCTCCTGGGGATGCAATGACCCATGCCATGGTGGTCTTGTCATCGACTGCGCCAGTGACATCGATGACGGTGTCAATGGAAAAGACCTGGTTCTCGGGAGTCTGGTTGGGCAGCCTGTCTGCTGCTGCGAAACCGGTAACTGCCACGAGGGCAACCAGTGCAACAATTGCTGCAAATGCGTACTTCATGAATTTCCTCCTACATTTCATGCTGATACTCTCAGCATCAACATAGACACGTTGTAATTCACGGGTTATATATTTTCTCAGATCCTTCTGACCTGAAAAGAAGACACCATTGCACCGGAACAGAAAAAAAAAGAATGGACCATCACCGGTTACTTCCTCAGGATGGTGATGTATCCGCTGTGGCATACCCGCGTGGAAGGACGCGTCCCCCGGTCACTCCGGTCCATATCACGCATGATGCACTCATATGCGGTGCACTCTGAGAAGAGCCCGGCCCCGGTATCGAGGGCAAGGGTCATCTGCTCGATAAACGGGGTGTAACAGGCGAGATAGCCCCCGGGAAGAAGGATCTCATGAGCATGCCGGACATGGTCGGCATGCAGCCCGAGGTCCAGGTGGACGACCGAGAACCGCCCGGTCTCCCGGAGGATATCACCCGTAACGATCTCAAGGTTCTGTATCCCGGCCTCCTGCATCGTCTCCCGGGCAATGACGGCAAAGTCATCCCGCCGCTCATAGGATACCACCTGACCGGCGACACCGGCGAAGAAGAGTGCTGCAATGCCGGTCCCGGTCCCGGCATCCAGCACCCGGTCCCGCCGGTTCATCCCGGTCAGACCAATCACCAGACCGATATCCCGGGGCATCATCGGAGCACCACTCCGCCGTGCATTCTCAAAAAAGTCCGTGGCCCGGGGGATACGGATCTGCAGTTCCTTTCCTGAGTGGGTCAGGATGGTCTCACCCGGCTCTTTCCCGATCAGCTGGCTGAGATCCACCAGCCCGAGATCAGTCCCGAGTTTTCCGTCCGATGGCCTGACAAACCAGGTCTTCCCATGCCCGGAGAGGATGACCCGGTCGCTCTCCTCAATCATTTCCCGAGAGTTTCATGATCGCTCCGGCGATGTCTCCCTTCGATTCCTCGAGGGCTGCACGGGCGGCATCTGCAGAGACACCGGCCTGACCGGCAACCAGGAGAACATCATCCTCAGGGATGGCAGGAGCAGACTCCTCGAACCTGGGTTCCCCGGTGATCTGCCAGGTGGTAATCCCCTGCATCTTCATGATCGCCACCTCGGCCTGGTCAAAGACATATCGTCCGGCCGGGGTGGTGATCACGATCTCCTGCACATCCTCAATCGGGCGGACATCCATCCCGAGCTGTTTCATCATCTGTTTCATCTTGCGTGGGTTCATTCCCGGTATCATTCTGAATCCTCCTGGTTCGTTCCCTTCCGTACCTGTACAGCAACCCCGAATCCTGACCGGCACATCTCTCTCCCTGAGAGGACGGCACTCCCGACCGCCTGAAGGGTCCCGTCACCGGTGACGACCAGGACCTCATCGCCGGCCTGGAGAGCAGGATCAGCATCCAGGACATGACGGGCAAAGACACTCTTTCCGGCCGCGATATACGGACTCACATCATCCATAATCACCACCCGGTACCCGGGTGGATCAATGATCCGGCTGAGTCGTTCAGACCCGGCAAGCCCGAGGGTCAGGCGCCCGTCATGGGCACGGAGCGTCGCAAGGCGCCTGCCATCAAGCATCACCTGCCTGACACCTCCTCTTCGCGAGGTGATAAAGCGGCAGGAATCAGGGAAGAGTACTTCCCCGGTGTTTTTTCCAAACTGGTAGTCAGCAAGGACCCGGACTCGTCTGAGCATACTGCTGCCCCAGTATTCGGTTGACATCTTCGATAAACTCTTGTTCCGCCTCGCGGGGGATGAATGCACCTGCCGCAATCCGGTGACCCCCGCCCGACGATCCGTCAAACCGTTCACATGCCAGGCAGAGTGCCTTCTGCAGGTCAATACCCTTCTCCACCACTTCCGGCCGGGTCCGCATGGATATCTTTGTCTTGGAGGGATCGAGCGAGTCCTCGCACATGATGAGGATCGGTTTTGCCGGGTTTAACCGTGAGAGGGACATCCCTGCCCCAATCCCGACGATCGTGTCAGGAAACCGGTCCCCGACATGGAGGTAGAGCATATGGGAGAGCTCAGAGACACCGGTATCGGTGATGTATTCCATCACCTCGCGGATCTTATTCCGGTGATTCCTGAGCATCTGTTCAGCCTCGCGGAATGCGGCCACCCGGTCACCCCGGCAGATCTGGCCCCCCAGTTCGGGGCGCTTCCATCTCCCGCATGAGTTCAGCAGGGTTGCATACTCTGAGGCATTCCGGAGGGCGGCCCGGGCCCTGTTCTCGTCAGGGAAGAGATAGTGATCCGCAAACAGGCGGTCTGCAGACTTCCCGTGTGCCATCATCTGATCGATGATGGCACTGACGACCGTCTGCTTCTCTGCAAACCCGAGATCCTCCCAGACCGGCCACCGGTTTCCCGAGACGGGCCGGATACCAATCCGTTCCAGAAACCGGCGGGCCCCCTCAGGATCCTGGGATACCCCCGGGATCTCCATGTCATCAGAGTAGGCGAGCGAGTTGGGGAGCGGCCGGGTTGAGATCCCGTAGATGTTGAGATCATGCTCCCAGATCTCCACATTCCCGTATCCGATTCCGTCAGAGACGATCTCACGGGCCGGACCGGTCAGCCTGAGCGTCTCCCGGTCCATCATGTCGCCGATATTGCCGATGACCGCCAGTTTTGCCAGATCCCGGTTCACATCATCCATGCTCCGGGCAACCAGGTATGCCACCCCGGCTGCTGACATCTTCTCATACCCGTGACTGAGGCAGTTCACCTCAACAAACCCGGCGTCAGCAGGCTGGCTGACATGGTGATCAATGATGATCACCTCGTCGGGCTGCAGTCCCTGCTCCATCAGGAGGGACTGCTGGCCGGAGCCGAAGTCTGAGAAGATCTTCAGGGAGTCGTCGTCCGGGATCTCATGGATGGTGAGCGGATCGAGCTGACGGAGAAAGATAGTGCTGACCGGTATCCCGGCACGGGAGACCGCCTGGGAGAGGATGGACTCGCTGGAGATCCCGTCCGCGTCGATATGGGAGATGACGGTCGCCGCGTCGCAGGAGAGGATCTCCTGAGCGGCTGACCGCACATCCGTGTCAAGGCTCATTGTCAGTATGTTGATCATGCCTGCAGAAAAGAAAGAGCATATCCGGATCAGGCAGAAACACACTATCTGATGAGACCAGGGATTATCAGAGGGTGAGGAGGGATGGAAGGAAGATCAGGGTTCAGGTTCTGGGAAGAGTATGGAGAGATTCAGGAGTACCGGGAGACCGGGATCACCGGCCCGGACCGGATGCGGGTGATCGATGCCAATGCCCGGGCACTCGGGCTGAGTGACCAGGTCCTGATGGAAGGAGCCGGACAGGCCCTGGCATCGGTCGTCAGAAGATTTACCCCCAAATCGGTCCTGATCCTCTGCGGACCGGGGAAGAACGGGGGGGATGGCATGGTCACGGCCCGGATCCTGGCAGGAGAGGCGGACGTCACGGTCTGCTGGTACGAGGGACGCCACGTGGCACCGGCCACCCTCCTCCAGGTGAGGATCCTGCAGTGCTGCGCCGTGAAAATCCGCCGGTTCAGGACCAGGGATGAGATCCTGGCCCTCTCCTCCCTCTTTTCAGAAGCAGACCTCATCGTTGATGCCCTCCTCGGCACCGGGTCATCAGGCGATCTCCGTGAACCCCTGGCCACCGGTGTCAGTCTGGCCGCCGCGTCGGGCAGACCCATCGTCTCGGCTGATATTCCCACCCCGGGGATCACCCCTGCGGTCATCTGCGCCTTTCACCAGGCGAAGACAGAGGGGGCTGAGGTCTTCAGTATCGGGATCCCGGTGCAGGCCGAGATCTGCACCGGTCCCGGGGATCTCCTCCTGGTTCCTGACCGGAGCCTGAACGCGCACAAGGGAGACGGGGGATCACTCCTCGTCATCGGGGGCGGGCCGTACCAGGGTGCACCGTACCTGGCAGGGATGGCTGCACTCCGGGCCGGGGCTGACATCGTCCGGGTCGCCTCCCCGGTCAGCCTGCCGGCACCGGATCTTATTCATGAACCGATGAGCGGGGAACGGATCGGGGAGGAGGACACCGAGAGGCTCGCCCGTCTCTGTTCCGGGGCTGATGTGGTCGTCTGCGGGCCGGGACTGGGAGATAAGAGCCATCAGGTCATCACGGCAGTCTCTCCTGAGATGCGTCGGGCTGTCTTTGACGCTGATGCCCTCCGGCTCCCCCTTCCCCGTGCCGGTGAAACGATCTACACCCCGCATGCAGGAGAGTTTGCCAGGATGACCGGAAGATTCCCGGGGGAGACCCCGCAGGAACGGGCACGTGCGGTCAGGGAGGCAGGGATCGCGGGCGTCACCCTCCTGAAAGGGCCGGTTGATGTCATCAGTACCGCTGACCGGACCCGGTTCAACCTGACCGGAACCCCGGCAATGACCACCGGGGGGACCGGAGACGTTCTGGCCGGTGTCTGCGGCGCCCTCCTCACCCGTCTGCCGGCATTCGAGGCGGCCTGCATCGCGGCCTACTGCACCGGTCGTGCCGGGGAGATCGCGGCAGAGACATCCGGATACGGGATGACAGCACAGGATCTCTTATCAGGTATCCCCCGGATCCTGTACAGCCGGAGAGAGGAGCAGCTATGACACAAGAGTTCACCCACATTGACGGGGACCGGATCCGGATGGTCGATGTCTCCGCGAAGAAGGAGGTCTCCCGCGAAGCGGTTGCTTCGGGGGCGATCGTCCTGAGAAAGGAGACCATCCGGGCGATCGGGGAGGGACGAACACTCAAGGGAAATGTCCTGGCCACGGCACGGGTTGCCGCAGCGCTCGCGGTCAAGGATACCTCCCGCATGATCCCGATGTGCCACGCCATCCCGGTTCACGGGATTGACATTGAATTCGACCTGAAGGAGGAGGAGATCATCGCACGGGTCAGGGTGATCTCGTCCGGGAAGACCGGAGTCGAGATGGAGGCACTCACCGGGGTGAGCGTGGCCCTCCTGACCATCTGGGACATGGTGAAATCTGCAGAGAAGGATGAGAACGGCCAGTACCCCCTGACCAGTATCCGGGAGATCCGGGTGGATGAGAAACGGAAGGGGTCGGACGTATCAGAGGCGTGATTAAATAGCACCACTCCCCAGTATATAGGAATACGGGATCCGTCCCGTTAGGAATGTAGCCCTCCTCAGGGCTGAACCTTGGAGATATTATGGCAAAATCAATGTATGCATACGTCAGGGATGCATGGAAGGTCCCGGCACAGTCCGGTGTCCGTGCCCTCCTCTGGGAACGTATGCAGGTCTGGCGACGGGAAGGGAGCGTGGTCAGGGTGCTTCGCCCGACCCGTATCGACCGTGCCCGGTCGCTCGGATACAAGGCAAAACAGGGGATCGTCGTCGTCAGGGTGAAGGTTCGCCGTGGTGGCCGCCGGGCATCCCGGTACGTGCGAGCACGCCGTACCGCACGGATGGGAGTGAACAAGCGGACCATGGGGAAGAGCATCCAGCGGATCGCGGAAGAGCGCGCCTGCCGGAAGTATCCGAACATGGAAGCCCTCAACTCCTACTGGGTCGGGGAGGATGGCAAGCAGAAGTGGTACGAAGTGATCCTCGTTGATCCCCATCACCCTGCCGTCATCAATGATACCCGCCTCACCTGGATCAGCAAACCCGGTCACCGGGGCAGGGCAGAGCGTGGAAAGACCAGTGCCGGTATGAAAGGCCGTGGCATGGGCAAGCGGGGAATCGGAACCGAGAAGTGCCGCCCCAGTGTCCGGTCACATGCAAACCGGGCCAAATAACCTTTTTTTCTCAATGCCATGCATTGATGCGTGTGTATTCCCCTATCCTTCAGGAAGCCATTCTGTCGCCCGAATCATCTCAGATCTCAGAATCCTCGGCTACAGCGGGGCGGTCCTGTGCACCCCTCCAGGACGCATCGATCCTCCGGCCGGGTTCTCGGTCTTTCCTGCCCGGTACATCCGGAGCCCGGCGATCCGGGAGATCCAAAAGGAGGTCCAGGCCGGGACAAAAGAGGGGAGCATCTGCATGGTCCGGGCAGGAGAGGGAGGGGTCACCCGTTCCATTCTCACCACCCCGGGAGTCCGGATCCTCTGTGATCTCCAGACCGCTCCGCGCAACTCCTTCGACCGGGTCTGCGCCCAGACTGCCGCTGACCGGGGGGTCGCCGTGGATATCAGAATCGCACCCCTGATACAACTCAGGGGAGTGGCACGGCAGCGGGTGATCCGCCAGTACGAAGAGATCCTCCTCCTGCAGAAGAGATACGGGTTCCCGCTCACGATATCCAGCGGGGCGGTATCACCAGAGGGGCTGAGAAGTCCGCGGGCGGTGCAGGCTCTCCTCTCCCTGCTCGGGATGGACCGGGAACTGATCGCCGGGGCTTTCGCATCGATCGGTGATCCGGCCTCAGAGAAGGGGCCGGTCCGGAGGATATCCTGATGCGGCTCCGTCCGTCGATGCGGGAGAACTACCGGTACATCCTGGCCAGGATCGCCCCGGGCGGTGTGGCCTGGGATGCCCGCGAGGTCTACCTGGCAGCATCAGAGGCAATCACCTCGCTCCTGGGAGATGCTGAATCATCCCGGGCCTGGGTGGCGGTGATGGAGGCAGGAGCAGGATATGCCATCTTCCGGTACCGCCGCGGGTTGGATGAATCCGTGGAGGCAGCGCTGGCAGGGGTCTCCGCCATCGGAGGACGGCCGGCAGCAGTCCATCCGCTCAGGATATCCGGAACGATCCGGACCCTCAGGGAGCAGAGACAGAGAATCCTCACCAGCACTCCCCGGCCCGGGAGGGTGAGGATACAGGGCGGGATCCATGAGGCAGAAATCTTCCCGTCAGGGCAGATAGATCTCAAAGAGAAGGGCATTAATCTTCAGATACCCCTGTATATAACAGAAGAGGATATCGAGGAT
>CAZSVH010000044.1:0-12654 GCA_964610235.1 uncultured Methanospirillum sp.
TGCAGTCATGATGCCTGCCGGGATGAAGTACATGTTTGCGACACAGTGCTCAAACCCGGTCGAGACGAAGGCCATGATCGGGAACCAGATGCCAAAGAACTTTCCGATGGCATCATCGGCACAGATACCGAGCAGGATTGCCAGGTTAACAAGCCAGTTACAACCGATCCCTTTCAGGAATGCAGCCCACATGCCGGCAATGCCGAAATAACTCACCTTGGCTATCCCGATACCTACTGCACGCAGACCGAATGCATTGACGGTCGCAAGGCCGGCAGCGTCCCAGGTGACGAACGGGCCGTTTGCCATGATGTATGCGTAGAATACCGATCCAATGATGTTCCCGATGTACACCCAGATCCACAGGTTCATGACTGACATCCAGCTGATCTTGTGGACAAATGCTGCCAGGGGTGCCAGCATTGCGTCACCGGTGAAGAGTTCTGCACCGGTGAGCACGGTGATAATAAGTCCGACAGGGAACACGGCTCCCAGAATGAGCTGACCGAACCCGGCTCCGAGATTGTCAGCAACCACGGTGGAACAGACGGTCGCCAGGGCTCCTCCCATGGCGATGTATGCTCCGGACATGAATCCCCGGATGATCATGTTCCACCACTCAAGACCGGCTTTGTATTTACCGGCTCCTGCTCCCTTTGCAATTATCTGCACTGGCGGATGAAATACCATAGTTTAGTCACACCTCAGAATTACCTATACTCATTACCACACAATGAATTCGCATAGGCTTAAAGAATAAGTATTTTGTGTAAGTATTAAACACTTGTGTTTTGTTTCGGGCTTGTTCCGGGGGATTTTTCTAAAAATAAAAAGTCTGGTGAGACTTTCGATCACTCATAAAAAAGGTTCTGTCTCGCTCCTGCATCCTTCTCCTCAGGTGGTGATACGCCGGTGATGCTCCTCTGCTGCCCTGTATCCAACCTTTCAAGCATGATCAGGCAGAGAGTATATGGAGCATGTTCACGAATATCAGGCAGGTTTGGTCTTCTCTCTCCCGGAAAGAACAGGTTCTCTCAATTCTGGTGCTTATATCGCTCTGGGGAGGGATCGCGGCAGCAATACTCCTCTCCTCCGCGGGGATCATCAGTGATCCAGGGCAGTTCTTCTGGGGATGCGTCATCGGTTCGGTTCTTCTTGCCTACCTTGCGGCAGGGAAGCAGAGACGCGACCTCGTCTCCCTGCTCACCCCGCTCTATGCCGTGATTATCTTCATGGGTCTTGAGATAACCCCGACCCTCCTGCTCCAGATCCTGTATGCCGGGACGCTCTCTGTCCTCCTGGTGCGGCTCCATCAACAGTTCTCATGATATCGTTCCCATCAGGAGCCGGAAAGAGTGGATATTCCCGTCTTTTCCGGTTCCGGCATGGGCAGGGGATGCATCCGGAATTACCCGGGATGAACCCTGCCGGTGATGAACGGGCGCCTCTCCATCAGCAGGCGGGGATCAGGAACCGGGCCGTATGAAACACCTCCCCCTCATCCCGCCAATCATCGCTGATTTTGTGTACCAGGCAGTCACGGGTGTCGCCGGGGTCAGGTTCACCGAGGCCGGTTCCTGCCCTGCCTGCGGGGGACTCCTCATCAGCCATGACATGAAAAAGAGGCGCTTCTCCACGGTCCTCACCCCTGCGGGGACCGGACAGATTCATGTCTATGTCAAGCGGTTTCACTGTCGTGAATGCGCCCGGCTTTGTTATGCTGATGCACCGTTTTACGGGAACAGCAGGTTCGGCTCGGTCATCACTGATCTCTGCCTGACGCTCTGCCACTCGTACTCCTACTACCAGACCGCAGCGATCCTCAGATCCCTGGGGATCATCATGGACCGGGGAACCGTCCGCACGACCGCCCTGATGCATACCCATCAGGTGGATGTCACTGACCTCTTCGGGATTGTGCTGCCCCGTTCCGTCCTCTCCCTCTCAACCCTGGTGATGGACAGTTCCCCTGCACACCCGATCAACGGGCGGGATGTGCTTGAAGCATGCGGATTTCCCGTCTCCTCTGAAAAAAGGTCTGATTCAATCCCCGATTCAATAAGAAACCATTATTGGGATAACCGGTGACCTCAGAGCAGAGGATCCGCAATGGAACTGAACGGTGTACCTATTGACAACACATTTGCAGAGGGATTTCCGATCTGGATCTCCCGTGTGATTATTACCGGTGTGACCCATGAATATGCCATGCTGGCGGCGGTTGAGGCAACCGGCTTTGCAACCTCGGCAATCGGCTGCCCCTGTGAAGCAGGGATCGAGAGGTGCCTCGGTGGCGACGAGACTCCGGACGGAAGACCGGGGGTCTCGATCCTGATCTGCGCTTCCAAGAAGAAGCTCCCTGAGCAGGTCATGGAACGGATTGCAGAGTGTGTGCTGACCACAGCCACGACCTCTGTCTTCAACGGGCTTCCTGATGCAGAGGAGAAGTTCGATATCAAGATTCACTTCTTTGGTGACAAGTTCGAGTCGAAGGTTGAGGTCGGGGGACGGGCCTGCTGGAAGATCCCGATCATGGAGGGTGACTATATCGGGGAGGAGGTCTTCGGGATGGTCAAGGGTGTCGCCGGCGGCAACTTCTTTGTCATGGGCGAGAACCAGATGGCCGCCCTCCTGGGTGCCCGGGCTGCATCTGATGCCATTGCCAAGGTACCGGGAACGATCACGAGTTTCCCGGGCGGCATCGTCGCCTCGGGTTCAAAGGTCGGTTCAAAGAACTATAAGTTCCCGATTCCGGCAACCACCAATGAGCAGTACTGCCCGACCATCCGGGACCGGGTTCCTGATACCCGGGTCCCTGAAGGGATCGGGTCCATCTATGAACTGGTCATCAACGGTCTTGATGAGGCCTCGGTCAAGAAGGCGATGGCTGCCGGGATCAGGGCCGCGGTCACTGTTCCGGGTGTGAAGTTCATCAGTGCCGGGAATTATGAAGGGAAACTCGGACCGTTCCAGTTAAAACTTCACGAGATACTCTAACCTTTTTTTCCCCGGCCACCTCGTTCGCAGAACCATCCGGAATTTCCTGCCTGCAGGCCCTGTCGCATCTCATTTCACATGCTTTTTAAATCCACAGGACAAGTACTATTTACGAGGAGGATTTCTCATGAAACTTGAGGAGTTTAAGAAGATACTACTGAGCTCAATCGACAAGGAAGTTGAGTCGTACACCTTTTACACGGCAACCTCAGAACGGGTAAAGGACAGTGCCCTGAAGACCATCTTCAAGGAGCTCGCCGACCAGGAGACCATGCACCGCAAGACCCTGCAGGAGTACCTCTCAGGATCCAAAAAGGATCTGAAATTCGATGAGGCCAAGGATTACAAGATCTCTGACACCATCGAGAGTCCGGTTCTGAGCACCGAGATGAAACCCCTGGACGGTCTCAAGCTCGCTATCAAGAAGGAAGAAGAGGCGATGCAGATGTATGAGAAGTTCGCTGCAGCCAGTGTCGATGCAGACCAGAAGAAGGTCTTTACTGAGCTGGCAAAGATGGAACTTGGTCACAAGGCCCGTCTTGAGGATATATATACCAACACCGCCTTTGCAGAGGCCTGGTAATTCTCTTTTTTATCTCCCGCTGAGACCGGGCTGCTGATGCCCGATGATACCGGTGATACTTATGGCATGCTAACGCGAATGGTACTCGGGATGAGTGGGGAATGAAGGCGTCGAAGTCTTCGGTATGGGATCTCTTCAACGGTGCAAAACAGTACGTGGTTCCCCTGTTTCAGCGGCCGTATGTCTGGTCAGGGCCGCAATGGGATCAGCTCTGGTCTGATATCACTGAGCAGTGTCAGGCCAGGGAGAACACCGGAAGCGACCAGAAATCTGCCCGTTTTCTCGGCTCCATCGTGGTTGTCCGTGAATATGAGAAGAACCTGGATAAATATACCATCATTGATGGTCAGCAGCGTATCACCACCATCAGCATCATCCTGGCGGTGATTCGTGCCTTTGCCAAGGAACGGGGCCTGAACGAACTATATGGGCAGATCTCCGACTTTATCAGGAACAGTCCCCGAAGCGGGGAGGGTCAGTATGTCGTCGTCCCGACCCGGGTTGACAAGCCTTCCCTGTTTCACATCTTCGACGAGGACTACAGTTTTGAGAAGGATACCCGGATCATCGAGTGTTTTGATTTTTTCTGGAGAAAGATCGACGAGTCTTCTGCCGGTGATCTGAACGCCCTCCAGCAGGTGATCACCGAGGATCTGTGTGTCGTCTATATCGAACTGGATCAGGGAGAGAATCCAAACCAGGTCTTTGAGGCACTCAATTGCCGTGGGGTTCCCCTGGAAGAGTCTGACCTGATCCGGAACTTCTTCTTCGCCGGTCTCGGATCAGCCGCGGATGCTGAGATCCAGTATGACCTCTGCTGGAAACCTATGGAGGAGCGGTTTGACAACCGTCAGGAGATAATTTCCCGGTTTCTGCGATACTTCTGCATGCGCAGCGGGAATCTGATCCGCACGGGTGAGGTATTCGAGACCATCCGCCGGACGTACCTCGGTGCGGAGCCCGCCAGGATCCTCTCCCTGCTCAGGGATATCAACCGGTATTCTGAGTATTATATCCGGATCCTCCATCCTGATGAGGGGGCTCCTGGTGATCGGGTGGATGAGGACCTCAGACGGCATCTGATCCGGATCCGTGTCCTGGGGGCAGATTCTGCGGCACCGTTCCTCATGAACTGTTTTTCCCGGGCTGAGGGGGGGGAAGACGGAGGAATGACCCGGCGTGATCTGGTCAGGGTCACGGAGATCATCGAGTCCTACCTCCTCCGCCGTGCGGTATGCGGGAAGACCGATCTCCATGACGAGGAGATCTTCATCCGTCTCTGCCGGGAGATCGAACCCGGGGCGAAGGATCTGCCTGAACTGGTTGCATCCTTCCTGGCAGCTCTCGATGAACCCTTCCGGATGCCGGGTGACGACGAGTTTGATGACCACCTGCGCAAGAGCGATCTCTTCCACCCGGGGGAAGAGAATGCGGTCGCATGGATCGTGCTTACGGGACTTGAGGAGTATTTCTCCTCCCAGTCATCTCCCGCGTCTCCGGCTCAACAGCCGGATCTCTTTGATGACGGACCACAGACCGAGATGATTGATCATATTATGCCCTGTACAGCCACCGCCTGGTGGCAGGATCATCTCGGTCCTGACTGGCAGGCGATCCATGAGACCCAGCTGCACCGGCTTGGCAACCTCACCCTCACCATGGAAAATCCGGCCATTATGGTGGCGGATTTTGATACGAAGAAGGCATGGTACTCCCTGGATAATCACCTGCTGAACACGACCTTACGCAGTGTCCGAATCTGGAGAAAATTCCAGATTGATCAACGCTCCGGAGTTCTTGCAGCTTTCTGCAGGAAGATATGGCCCGGTCATCTCCCGGCACCTGCAGAGGAAGGCCGGGGCACTCCCACCGCAGGAATGCGGTCCGGAGAGATTCCAAAGGCTGCAAAACCGGTGAGTGTCACCATCAGGGGAGAGGTGTATCCGGTCAGGTACTGGTACCAGGTTCTTGAGGTGACAGTGAATGCCGTCCATGATCGCGAACCGCAGAAGTTCGATCGGATCCTCCGGGAATGGCCCGGATACTTCTCAGACAAGCAGGGAACCTTCAAGTCATCAGTCGGCCCCTACTCATTCAAGTCCCGGTTCGGGCGGTACCAGATCCGCGATATGTGTGTGCAGATGATCCGGCTGATGGGCTGGAGCGACGACTCCTGGTCCCTTGAGCTCATCTGACCTCTCTTCTCTCCCCTGAATCATGGTCTCTGTCCGGGACCAGATCCTTTATCTTCTTTGTTGCCGAAAATTCTGGTAACGAAAAAGCCGGTGATAAAAGTGTCCCATACTCCGCACCCCGTATCCTCTGCTTCGCCTGCCCTGACTGGCGACGAAGTCCTGGAAAACCCGTATGTGATCCATTACCCCTGGATTGCTGCGGTCGCCGATGCAGACGGATCGCAGGTTGAACTGATCGAGGGTTTTGACTGCGTCGGCGGTGCCATGTGGGTGAAGAAACATTATGCCCAGAGCCCGCTGGTTGAGTCGGTCAGGACCATCGGAGCCACGAACCGGTACCTGCTCAGAACCGGCAGTGCCGACCTCAGTCTGGAAGGCTCCCGGTTTCCTGCCGGAATAGCAGCAGCCAGGGTCGGTCCAGAGACCATCACGATCTCCTACCGCGGGATGGGGGGAGGAGGGGTCGGTGCCACCATCTGCCGGGCGACTGCGGACGGTGTCATCAGCTCAGAGTACGATGAGTCCGGGGGCGGGAAGGTTGCCGGTTCCACCCTCACCCTTCCCCGGATGACCCGGGTACTCATCGGGGTGGATGATACCGACACCCCGGAAGAGGGGGCCACCTGGACTCTGGTACATACCCTCGCACGGACGGTTGCTGGAGCAATGGGTTCATCCGCCTGCCGGTACCTCTCCCATACCATTGTTCAGCTCTTCCCGGTTCCGTTCAGGACCAGGAACTGTGTCGGGGTGGTTGCAGAGTTTGCAACGCTCGATCCTGAAGACCTGATCCGCCGGTTTCACCGGTTGCTGGAGATCTATACCCTCTCTGACAAGACCGGTATGGCCGTTTTTACCGGGTTTTCTCCCGACCGGCTCCTTCCGCTCGGGGAGAAGGTCAAGCGCGGAATGGTTGATCCTGGTGAGGCCCGGGCGCTCGCCAGGGACGATCTCCGCATCGTGATGGACGGCAGGGGGATCATCGGAGCCGTTGCAGCCATCCCGTTCTATACCCGGTATGATGAGGCACTGACCCTGTATGGACCCTGATACCTGGATACCCCTGAAAGGAGCCCTGCTCGCGGCAGGGACGGCACGTATCACCGGCAGACCGGCGGATCTCTTCATCGCCCGGTCAGTCGCAGGACCGGGAGCCGGCGGAGAGGGTTCAGTATTCATCTCCATCGACGGGCGGAGGGTCAGGCTTGACCTGACTTCCGACGGGGATATTCTCATCGATCACCTGGGTGACGGGGCTGTCCGCGTGACGGTCCGGGGGGAGGAGTATGCCGGCATCCTCGAGAGACCTGCCCTTCACTGCCCGGGTCAGGCGTTTATTACCGTCACTGCCTCCTGCATCTTCTCCTGCCGGTACTGTTCTGTCCCGTCCCTCCAGGGGAGGCGCCGGACCCCTGAGGAGATAGAGGCCATGGTGGCATCGGTAATGGGAACAATCTCTGCCATTGCCCTGACTTCCGGTGTCCTGGAGAGCATCGCTGAGGAAGAGGAGTATGTCTGCGGGATCGTCTCCCGTCTCACCCGGTTCGCTCTTCCCATCGGTGTCTCCATCTATCCGGGGTCAGAGACCAGCTGCCGGCTGCATCAGGCCGGAGCAGTCGAAGTCAAGTACAATCTCGAGGCAGCAACCCCTGCCCTCTTTGCAGAGATGTGCCCCGGTCTTCCTGACGGCTCCCTCAGGGAGATCCTGCGGGATGCTGTCAGCATATTCGGAAGAGGGCATGTCTTCTCCAATGTGATCCTCGGGCTGGGGGAGACCGATACAGAGATGGAAGCGTGTCTTGAGAGCCTCTGTGCAGACGGGGTCATCCCGGTGGTCCGACCGCTCCACCCGCATGCCGGCCTTGCCCACCTCTCCCGTCCCCCGGCAGACCGGATCATCAGGACCTGTCTCTTCCTCTCAGGCCGGCTCCGGGAACACGGTCTTAACCCCGGCATGGCACTGACGATGTGTCCGGCATGCACGGGATGCGATCTGATCCCCGGGAGGGATGACTGATGCCCGGATCGAGTACCGGCGAGGAACTCCTCGCGGCAGAGATCCGTGCACAGGCCGCGACAGTCTACGCGGTTCCCGGATTCCCGGTATCAGGACTTGCCAGCCGTACGGGTGCATCCCTGGTCATCAATGAGAAGACCGCCCTCGAGTTTGCCATCGGTGACTCCCTCACCGGAAAGCGTGCCTGCGTCATCGTCAAGCACGTCGGGATGAATGCCCTCGCTGATCCGCTTGTTCATGCCACCTTTCAGGGGATAGCCGGCGGGGTGGTGATCGTCTGCGGGGATGACGAAACGGCACGCAATACCATGACCTCCCAGGATTCACGCTGTTATGGCCCGGTTGCCCGGATCCCGGTCATAGAGGCCTCAGGTCCCGGCTCTCTCGCTGAAGCGTTCGCGGCATCTGAGGAGTACTCACGGGTCTGCCTGCTCAGGGTTACCCCCGGCTTCCTTGATGCCCGGCTGGATTCCATGCCGGACTCCCGGATTCCTCCCCGGCGGCGGCACACCGGATTTCTCGCAGACCCGGATCTGACGATGTACGGCCGGGCCGTCCGGGCTGCCGCTGCCACACCCGGGATGGAGACGGCCGGACTGGTCCCGCTCCCCCATCCCCTGCTCCCCCGGGTGCATGCCCCAACCAGGCGTTCAGAACGGGGAAACACCCTCTCGCTCTGTACAGACTGCCCGTTTCGCGGACTCTTTCATCTGATGCGGGATAAGGGACTCTCTGCCCTCTGTGACACCGGCTGCAGCCTGATCGCGATGAATCCCCCGTTCTCCTTTGGTCTTGCCAGTTACGGAATGGGATCGGCGGTGGCCGTTGCTGCCCGATCATCGCAGGTGGCGCTTATCGGTGATTATGGCCTCCTTCACTCGGGACTCCAGGCACTCATCGAGGTGTACCGGCAGCAGATCCCGCTTCTCTGTATCGTGATGGTGAACGAATGCATGGGGATGACGGGGGGACAACCCGCACCTGACCCTGCTCCGTTCCTCTCGTTTGCGAATCCCCGGTCCTGTGATGCATCTGATACCGCATCACTCGACCGTCTCCTCACCCTTTCCGACCGTCCTGCGACCATCCTTGTCTATGGACGGTGTCCAGAGGTAATTACCCATGAAACCGTGGCATGTTGAGATTTGTGATGTAACCCTCCGTGACGGAGAGCAGACTCCCGGTGTATCGTTCAGCATGGAAGAGAAACAGGAGATCGCCACCCGTCTCGATGAGACCGGAATTGAGGTTATTGAAGCCGGGTTTCCGATCGTCTCAGCCCATGAGAAGGAGATGGTCAGGTCGGTCTCCCGCCTCGGCCTCGATGCCAGGATCTGCGGACTGACCCGGGCGTGCCGGGAGGATGTTGATGCGGCCCTGGATGCCGAGGTGGATATGATCGGCCTCTTCATCGGGACATCAGACCAGCATATCGCGTTCAAGCACAAAAAGCCCCGTGACGAGGTGGTTCATAACGCCCTTCTCCAGTGCGAATATGCCGTGGATCACGGGCTGATCGTCAGGTTCGGGGCAGAGGATGCATCCCGGACAGAACTGCCGGTCCTCCTGGATATCTACCGGCAGGCGGCAGACCATGGTGCCCGCTATGTCACCTTTGCTGACACCACCGGGTGCCTTACCCCGCTGGAGACCGCCACCGTCATCCGGGAACTCATCCCCCGGGTTCCGGTTCCGATGGCGATGCACTGCCACAACGATCTCGGGTGTGCAACGGCGAATACGATCATCGCAGCAGAGCTCGGTGCATTTCAGCTCCACACCACGGTGAACGGTCTGGGAGAGCGGGCCGGCAATGCCCGGCTCGAGGAGGTCCTGGTCAGTGTCGCACTGAAAGGAGGGATTGACCGGTATGATCTCACCCGGATCCCGGCCCTCTCGGCAAAAGTCCAGGAGTTCTCGGGTATCGCGATGCCGGCAACCAAACCGGTCGTCGGGGCACATGCATTCGCCCATGAGAGTGGTATCCACATCGCTGCGATTCTTGAAAATCCCCGTACCTATGAGTTCATTCCCCCTGAGCTGCTCGGGGTACAGCGGACCTTCATCCTCGGGAAGCATACCGGAAAACGGGCACTCACTCACATCCTCTCGACCTTCGGGTATCATCTTGCTGATGAACAGATCGTACAGGTGCTCGAGGAGATCAAGGTCCGGAGCGAAGGGAAGTGCAGCATTACCCCCCGGGTTCTGGGTGAGATTATTACAGAGATTACCGGAGAGGCGTTTATCAATGGGAACATTGTCAGAGAAGATACTCGGTGCATCGGCAGGGACCTATAAGGATCAGCGGGTTGACCGGGCGTTCTGTCATGACGGAACCGGGATTCAGGCCAAGACCATCTATGACGAGATGGGATCGCCCGGAGTCCGGAATCCGTCTGCCTGTTATGTGATTTATGATCATATCGCTCCCGCGAATACCGGACAGACCGCAGATCTTCAGCAGGAACTGCGTGATTTTGCCTGCCGGTCCGGGATGGCCTTCGCTGAGGTTGGGTCCGGGATCTGCCATCAGTACATGGCAGAGGGACGGGTTCTCCCTGGGGAGGTGGTCATCGGGGCAGACTCGCACTCCTGCACCCTGGGGGCACTCGGGGCATTTGCCACCGGGGTGGGAGCGAGTGATATGGCAGGGATATGGGTATCAGGAGAGACCTGGCTGCGGGTGCCTGAAACGATCGCCATCCGTCTCTCCGGCACCCTCTCCCCGGGGGTCGAATACAAGGATGCCGCACTCGCGTATGTGGCCGCCCTTGGCATGGACGGGGGAACCTATCATGCCCTTGAGTTCATTGGAGATACAGCCCCCCGGGTCCCGATGGAAGGCAGGCTGACCCTTTCGAACATGAGTGTCGAGGCAGGTGCCAAGACCGGGCTCTGGTATGCTGACCCGGTGACCACGGCGTTCCTTGCCGGGTACGGCCATTCTGTCTCTCCCCAGTCACCGGATCCTGATGCCACCTATCGCTCAGATCAGGAGATCGACCTCTCTGCCCTCCCGCCCCTTGTGGCCATCCCTCACCGGGTGGACACGGTGAAACCGGTCTCAGATCTTGCTGGAACTCCCCTTGACCAGGTCTTCATCGGTACCTGCACCAACGGCAGGTTTGAGGATCTCCGGCGGGCTGCGGTGATCCTGGACGGAAAAACGGTCAGAACCCGGACGATCGTCACCCCGGCGTCGCAGGCTGATTATCTCCGGGCTGCTGATACCGGTATCCTCTCGGTCCTGATCCGTTCGGGCTGTGTGATCTGCCCGCCGGGATGCGGCCCGTGTCTTGGTGCCCACATGGGCGTACTCGGAGCGGGTGAAGTCGGCCTCTCCACGGCAAACCGGAACTTTCGGAACCGGATGGGGGTGGGTGCGTCATACTACCTCGCCTCCCCGTCAACAGCGGCTGCCAGTGCCCTTGCCGGGGCGATCGCCGATCCCCGGGAGGTCTTGTGACCCTCCTCGCCGGAACCGGGCCCGCGGTCTGCATCGGTGCAGATATCGATACCGATCTCGTGATCGCGGGGCGGTATCTCAGGACAAAAGACCGCCTGGTCTGGGCAGAACATGCATTCGAAGACCTGGATCCCGGGATTGCCCCCCGGCTCCCCGGCTCGGTCCTGGTCGCCGGAAAGAATATGGGGTGCGGTTCATCACGCGAACAGGCGGTGATGGCACTCCGGGAAGCAGGTGTCCTCGCCGTCATCGCCCCGTCCTTTGCACGGATATTCTTCAGGAATTGTATCAATGTCGGTCTTCCGGCACTCGAATGTGACGGGCTCACCTGCCATGACGGTGATCTGGTCACCTATGACTGTGCCGCGGGAACCGTCTCGATCCGGGGAGGCATCTCCTCCTGCCGTCCCCTCTCTCCCCGGATGCAGGAGATCCTGACCTCCGGTGGTCTGGTTGAGTACTGGAAGGGGAGACTGCAGCGATGATCTTCCCTCCCCACTGCAAATGTGTCGGGTACGCGGGGAACAAACCCGTCGGCGATCAGGTCTACTTCCTCTCCGAGTACCTGCTCCATGAGACGGACGAAGGGCTTGAGGTGCTTGCAGTGGAGGCGGGAGATGGGGATGGAATGATGCGGCCGGTCAGGGCAACCCGGCTGATTGCACCGGCTGCAGAAGTCTGCAGGTACCCGGTCCCGGTGATCCTTCACAACCGGGGAGACCTGATCCGGCGGGCTGCTGAGACCGGGAAGCGGTGTGTCATCTTCACCGGGATCGATGAACACATGACGTTCATCGCCGATCCCGATATCTCCTCCCTGCTGACGATTCATGTCTATGATGTCATCCCCCCGCGTGCCCATCTGGCCGGGACGCTCACCAGCCTGGATCAGATCGGATTATTCGGGGAGCTTGAGATCTCCTTTGCGTATCATGTCCGGGACATCCGGGAGACCGGTGCTGAGATCTACCCGTGCCGGGCAGGAGGATTTGAGCGGACGATAGACAGTGACCGGCTCTCGGGCGGTGAACGGGTGGCGGGATGCCTGACCGCCCGTCAGGTGCTTGCAGACTGTTATGGAATGGAGTTCCCGGTCATCGATATCTGCCCGGCGAACGCGGTCCGGGAGGGTCCGTTCATCGCCCGGTGTTGCAGGGCGGAACGGGCCGGAATCCAGGATATCGGCGGGCATACCGGTGTCGTGGTTCACTGGGGCTCATCACCCAGGGAGATCACGGATGCGGTGTATGCACTGGTTCAGAAGGTGAGACGATCATGAGAGTTGTCATTGCGCCCGGTGATGGTATCGGGCCTGAAGTGCTGGCACCGGCGGTGGAGGTGCTCAGGGTGTTTCACCCTGAATGGGAGTATCTTCCGGTCCACCTCGGGTATG
>CAZSVH010000045.1:0-12543 GCA_964610235.1 uncultured Methanospirillum sp.
AAGGAGACTGCCGACGATATCAAGCGGATCCTCGAGAACAAGATCAACAGTCTCGGAACCCGTGATGCCAAGACCTATGTCATCACCGGCCTGAACGGGATCAGCCGGTACGTCAGGATCGAGATGGCCGGGGTCTCCATGAGCCAGGCACAGGAGATCGTCGGGAAACAGGGGAAGTTCGAGATCCGGATCCAGACCACCGGGAACGAGACTGAACACGTCGTCTTTGGTGATGTGATCAAGAGCGTGGCAACCCCTGCACAGAACCCGCCAAACAGTGATAACTGGGGGGTATCCTTCGTCCTGACCGATGAGGGGGCAGAAGAGTTCAGGCAGGCTGCTATTAGGCATGGTGCGGTCCGGGACCCGGACAACCATTTCCTTGCGATGATCCTTGATGGTAAGACGGTGTACAGTGCTCCCCTCTCCCCTGACCTTGCCGGAACACTCCAGGCACGGCCAAGCCCGAACCTGATTGCATCCACCGGGGTGGGTGTCAGCGGAAAGGAGGATGCAAAACTCCTTGAGATCCACCTGCGGAACGGTGCTCTTCCGGTTGAGGTGAAGATCGCCGGGTCAGGATCGGTATCTGCCGAGCTGGGAGACCAGTTCAAGATGTGGTGTGTCATCGCCGGTATCTTCGCTCTCCTGGCCGTAGGGGCCAGTGTGCTCTACCGGTACCATGAGCCGGCCATCGTCCTCCCGATGATCATGATCAATGCCTCAGAGGTGATCATCCTCCTCGGTATCACCGCACCATTCCTCCAGCTGGACCTTGCCACCATCGCCGGTCTGATAGCGGTGCTTGGAACCGGGATTGACCAGCTGGTCATCCTCACGGATGAGATTCTCCATGAGGGGAAGGTCCCCTCACCCAATATCTATCTGAAGCGTCTGAAGCGGGCACTGGGTATCATCGTGGCGTCTGCAGCAACGGTCTTCATCGCCATGCTCCCCCTGGCACTCATGGATCTCTCAACCCTCCGCGGGTTTGCCATCATCACGATCCTCGGTGTCCTTGTCGGTGTCATCGTGACCAGACCTGCCTATGGCCGGATTATTATGGCGATCCTCTCCAAATAACCGATACCATACTTTTATCTGTTTTTTTGACGCATTTTCTGAACAGGTTATCACTATGGGTAAACCAGTCCTGATCGATTTTTTTGCTGAGTGGTGCGGCCCGTGCAAACGGATGGGCCCGATCATTGAAGAGCTGAAAACCATGATGGGCGACAGCGTGGAGATTAAAAAACTCGATGTCGACCAGAATATGGCAGAGGCACAGAAATACCATATCTCGGTGGTTCCGACGATCATTGTTGAGAAAGACGGGGTAATTATTCAGAAGTTCCAGGGTGTGACCGATGCGGCAACCCTGGCCTCGGTACTGAAACCACTGGTGGATTAACGTGAAGATCGGGATCGTCGGGGGAACCGGAAAGATAGGGGAGGGGATGGCGATGCGTCTCTCCCGGATATATGATGTTCTGGTCGGGTCACGGGAGGAGGAGAAGGCAAAGGTGACCTGTGATCTCTGTCTCAAATCGGCAGGAGACCGGGGACTCCCCTGTAATATCAGGTGGGTCACCAACCAGCAGGCAGTGGATGAGGCTGATGTGATCATCCTTGCCATCCCCTACAAGCATATGGACCCGACCATCACCGGGATGCACGGGTTTGAGGGGAAGATCGTCATCTCTCCGATCAATCCGATGGAGAAACCGGATCACTTCGTCTTTGTCCCGCCTGTGGAGGGGTCTGCAGCACTCCATCTGAGAACCCTGCTCCCGGACTCGACACGGCTTGTGGTGGCCTTTAACAACATCGCGGGGAGCAGCTGGCGGAACGTGGATACCGAACTGGAGTACTCGGTGGCGGTCTGCGGGGACGATGAGTCAGCCAAGAAAGCAGTGATGGATATCATCGACCGGATATCACTCATGAAGTCCTATGATGCAGGCCCGCTCGCCATGTCACCGGTGATTGAGGGGATGACGGTTCTGCTGAACAATATCGGTCTGTATAACCAGATGAAGAACGTCGGTGTCAGGTTCATCTGATAAGGTGACTGATGGATTCTGCTGACGCAATCCGGGAAGGGTTTTCCAGAACCGGTATGCGGCTGGTGGCCGAACACCTCATCGGGGGGAACTTCGGGAACATGAGCGTCCGGGAGGAGGAGGGGTTCTTCATCACCCGGACCGGGTCATACCTTGATGATCCCGGTGATCCGGTCTTTGTCCCGATCTTCGGGGAGGTCTCACCCGCAGCATCGAGTGAATGGAGGGTACACCGGGCGGTGTACCAGAATACCCGGCACCGGGCGATCGTGCATGCCCACCCCCCCTGTGCGGTGGCCGCATCCCTGATGCTGGATGAGGTGATCCCGCTCGACAGCGAGGGGAAGATGTTCTGCCCGGTCATCCCGATCGCCCATGGGGAGCCGGGGACAGAGGAACTGGCAGAGGATATTGCTGACTGCCTGGCGCTGGCCCCCCTCTGTATCGCACGGGGACATGGCACGTTTGCGGCAGCAAAGACCCTGGAGGAGGGGTATCTCTTCACCTCCCTCGCCGAGCATGCCTGCCGGGTCCTCTCACTGACCGGATCCTTCAGGAAGGAGTAATGGATATCGGAGAGAAGTTCAGACGACTCAGCCCGGCGGGAAAGGAAACCGCAGTGGCTTTCATAGAGTTCCTCCTCTCCCGCGAGGAGGAGGAGGGACGGGATGCAGCCGGAGCGTCTGCAGACCCGTTCTGCTTCCCGGATGCAGAATCGGTTGATACGGGTGCGATCCGCCAGGAAGAGCCTGCACGAGGGGGCAGTCCGGGGATCATCCTCGCCGAGGAACGCCCGGTTGAGGAGGATGAGAGTGCCATTGATTTTGCCGATATCAACGCCCGGTTCTCCCGGAGAGAGGGGGAGGCAGCGGAGCCGAAACCCCGGGTGCAAAAACGCGAGAGACTGGACTGGCTCTGACCGGACTCCCTGCCTGACGGATCATACGACCCGGGACGTGGTCGAGAGTTCGATTCCCGTGGCGGTCACGATGAACGGAAGAACCCGTCCCGGGATCTGCAATCCCATGATCTTTTTTACCTCCAGTGCCCTGATGATCTCGTTCCCCCGGATCTCCTCGTGGAGTTCAATCACCACATCGCAATGTCTGATGAGGAGGATCTCGTTGTAGAGGGCATGGAGACCGCGGTAGAGGATGAAGAAGGCGTTCTCCTGCGCTGACCGGACCGATTCCCGGGAGCTTACCACCCCGGAGAGGACCGGGTCTATTCCGTCCCTCATGATGAGGGTCGAGAGTGAATCAACGATAATCCCCTTTCCCCCCCCATGAAGGATTCCGTCTGCCGGCATGCCCCGGGCCGGAATCATCCCTTCCTCCGCGAATCCGTCAAGCATGAAGAGGTCCCGGGTCGCCGGGGATATCGCCCAGAACTGCCGGGCGAACCGATCCAGACCCGAGGTCGGTGACCCGATCACCAGGATGGTACTTCCGGGGAGAAACCCTCCGTCGAGGGCCAGGTCGAGTCCGTTGATACCGGTGGATGCCCGCCCCCGGTTCAGGGGGGCTGCCTGCTGCTGACCTGATGTCTCTTCCGGCATATATCTGCTCCTCCTTCCGGTCAGGAAGGTATGGTATTATTATATTACGAGCTTGGTAATTAGATATTACATACAGATGGGGGGTCATCCTGACCGGTCCGGACCGGTGGTACCGCCATCAGTTCTTCCGGGATTTTCGAGATGGGACTGAGAATCAGGATTGGGTCAGGGAAACCCGCACGCAGCGGGGATGCAGCAGCCGGGGAGCAGGCAGCGGGTGCTGGTGACGGGGAGGGCTCCGGGGCGGCGATCCAGGGCAGAACCGACCCCCCAAAGACCGGGCCTGAGGCCGGCTCTGTGGAGAACGGGGATCAGGGGAAGACAGGATCCCGCCTGCGGCTGAAGAAGCCCGGAAAAGTCAGGCCGTTCCCGGCCTCCAAAAAGGAAGGGCCTGAGGACGAGGAGGTGCTCACCGAGACACCCGGGGCCGGAGAGAGCGGAGCGGAGGCTGTCAGGAGACCCGGTCTCCTGGAACGGCTGCGGTCCATCACCCCGAAGAACAAGCGTGATCCATATGACCCGGAGAAGCACGGCCCTCTGGTGGATCTCTCGTTTACCCCTCCGCAGGGGGTGGAGGAGATCGAGGTCTACCCGGTCAATCCTCCGTACGCCTTCATCCGGATCACCTACAATTACCAGGATCATGAGTACCTCTACGAGGTCGTCGAACCTGCATACACGGATTCGGAGAAGAAACTCCTCGAGGAGCTGAAGAAAGGGATCTTTGAGCGGGTAAACGTCAATACCCGCCAGATAGCCCGCGAAATGGCCGCCGATCTCCTCGAGGAGATGATGAACGAGGTCTTTGCCGACTATGCCATCCACCTGGACGACCGGACCTATGCAAAGATCCACTACCAGCTGCACAAGGACTTTCTCGGCAACGGGATGGTTGATGCGATCATGCATGATCCCTTCATCGAGGACATCTCCTGTGACGGGGTGGAACGGTACCTCTTCGTGTACCACTCCAAGTTCGAGTCGATGGAGACGAACCTGAAGTACACGGAGACTGCAGACCTCGACTCGTTCGTCACCAAACTGGCCCAGCGGGCAGGGAAACATATCTCGGTCGCAGTACCGATGCTCGATGCCACCATGTCTGACGGGTCACGGATTCAGATGACCCTCGGATCAGAGGTGACTGCCCATGGGTCCACCTTCACCATCAGGAAGTTCAAGGAGGTGCCGATCACCCCGACCGATCTCGTGGAATGGGGGACCTTCTCCCCGCTCTCCATCGCCTTCCTCTGGCTTGCCGTGGAGAACGGGAAGTCCTGCATCTTCGCGGGAGGGACGGCATCGGGAAAGACGACGTCCCTGAACGCCATCTCCCTCTTCATCCCGCCGCTCGCCAAGATCGTCACCCTTGAGGATACCCGGGAGCTGAAACTCCCTCATGCCAACTGGATCCCCAGCATCACCCGCGAGTCGTTCGATATCGCGGGGAAGGGGGAGATAGACATGTACGAACTCCTCAAGGCGGCACTCAGGCAGCGTCCCGAGTACCTGATCGTCGGTGAGGTGAGGGGGAAGGAAGCCCTGACGCTCTTTCAGGCGATGAGCACCGGGCATGTCACCTACTCCACGATGCACGCCGACTCGGTCGCCAGTGCCGTCCACCGGCTTGAGAATCCGCCCATCTCGGTCCCGCGGAACATGCTCTCTGCCCTCAACATCATCTGTGTCCAGGTTCAGGCACGGGTCGGCGGGCAGCGGATCCGGAGAAACAAACAGATCATCGAGATCCTTGATATCGACCCCCGTACAAACGAACTCATTACCAACGAGGTCTTCCGCTGGCGCCAGGCGACCGACGAGATCAGCTACTCGGGCAAGTCCTATATCCTCGAGGAGATCATGGAGGCTCACGGGTGGGACGAGGAACGGATCCGGCGTGACCTGCTCCAGCGGCAGGAGGTGCTGGAGTGGATGCGGCAGCACGAGATTCGTGACTATCGTGACGTCAGCAACATCGTGGTCTCGTACTTCAGGGACTCGGAGGGGCTGATGGAGAAGATTCGGTCCGGTGCCAATGAACTCGTATGAACGGTTCTGCTTCAACCTGCTCGGGGGCAGGGTGTCAGGGCAGCGGGAGAAGTACTATGACCTCATCGCGAACCTCAGGTCAGCCCGGATGGGGATCACGTTTGAAGCCTACCTCTCGACCGCCCTCGTCACCGCATTCCTGGTCGGGATCGCCGGGGCGATCCTGGTCGGCATCATCGTCTACATCCTCAACATTCCTGCCCTCATCACCTTCAAGGGGAACATCCCCTATGAGATCGCGTCCGGAATCAACCAGTTCTCGGTCTATTCCCTCATCGCCGGCACCCTGATCGCATCCCTCATCGCCATCATGGTCTTCGGGGGAGGGACCTACCTGGTCACACTCATCTATCCCTCGATCGTGGCAGGATCCCGCCGGCGTGACATCGAGTCGAGCCTTCCCTATGCGATCAACTACCTGGCAGCCATGTCCACGGCAGGTATCCCGCCGGCAGAAGTGTTCAGGCAGCTCGGTAACTCGGATATCTACGGGGAGTCGTCGGTGGAAGCCCGGTATATCACCCTTGAGATCGATGTCTTTGGCAAGGACCTCATCGAGGCACTGAAGACCGTCTCGATGGCAACCCCCAGTCCCCGGATGCGGGAGTTCCTCCAGGGGGCGATCGGGAGTGTGGCGTCCGGGTCCAACATCTCTGATTACTTCAAGACGAAGGCAGAGCAGTACACCTATGAGAACCGGCAGACCCAGAAGCAGTTCCTGGATACCCTGGCCCTCATATCAGAGAGTTATGTCACCGCTCTTGTTGCCGGGACCCTCTTTCTGATCCTTATCCAGTCGGTGATGTCGATCCTCTCAGGGGAGGGGACCCCGTTCTTCCTCTATATCATCATCTACCTGATTATCCCATTCGGGAGTGTGATGTTCGTGGTGATGATCGACGCGATGACACCGGAGTGGTAATGACGGGAATCGGTGAGCGGCTGAGGAAAAAAGAGGAGGAGGTCCCTCTCAGCCCGGAGGAGGCGGCTGCCCGGGCGATCCTGGATAAGATCGAGCAGCACCGGAAGTATACGGAGGGGCCGGAACGGATCATCCGCCATCCGTTCCGGACCCTGACCGAAAAACCGGTGAACATCCTCTTCGCCTCGGTTCCCCTCGGGCTGATCGTCTTTATCATCGGGCTCTCCATGGCGATCCAGCAGGGGGGGCTGGGGTCTCTCCTGACCAGTTCATTCATCGATGATGTCACCGTCATCACCCTGCTGGTCATCCTCATCCCGCTGGTTTTCCTTGACCTGAAGGAGTCACGACGGGTGAGGAGTATCCAGGAGGCACTCCCGAACTTCTTCCGGGACCTCGCCGGGATGCACGAGAGCGGGATGACCCTGCAGGGGGCGGTCCACCTCGTCTCCATGAGCGAATACGGGGCCCTGACTCCGCATATCAGACAGATGGATCAGCGGATATCCTGGAATTTCCCGTTCATCGAAGCCATCCGGGCGCTTGGGGATGAGATTCCCATCGCCCTGGTCCGCAGGAGCGTGGACCTGATCGCCCGGGCGAGTGAGGCGGGAGGGGATATCGTCGAGGTGCTCAGGGCAGCGGCGAAGGACTCGTTCGAGTATGTTACCCAGAATACGGACCGGCGGAACAACATGTTCATCTACGTGATCATCGTTCTCGCCTCGTTCGGGGTCTTCCTCTTCGTCATGCTTATTCTCGTCTCCTCGTTCCTCAAGACCATGTCAGACCTCAGTACCACCACCGAGGGTGCAGCCCAGGCCGGGTTCGGGATGGGTGGATTCGATCTCGCCCTGTACATCAGGATATTCTCACACGGGGCAATGTTCCAGGGATTCTTCTCAGGTCTCGTGGCGGGGGTCATGGGGGAGGGACGGGTTATCGCCGGCCTGAAGTACTCGGTGATTATGCTCCTTGTGGCCTGGATCACCTTCAGGGTCGGGGTATAACCGCGGTTACACGGGTTCGTCCACGGAAGGGGCCGGGGGGGTTGGCCGGAATATCCCTTCGGGTGCCCGGATTTCGAACCGAACCCCCTCCCCCCATCTGCCGGACTCAGAGATGGTCATCCCGGTCAGGCCCAGTACCTCGCGGGCAAAGTAGAGGCCCCACCCGGTACCGGTGCCGACCCCCCGGTCAAAGATACGATCCTTCATGGCATCCTCGATCCCGCCCCCGTCATCCTCGCAGCTGATCACGAGTGACCCTTCGTCCCTGCGGGTCGTGACCGTGATCCGGGTGAGATTCTTCCCGTGCCGGAGGCTGTTCTCGATGATATTGTAGAATACCTTCTGGAGGAGCTGGTCTGTATAGATCTCGTAATCGTCACCACTGACGGTGAATTCAAGCCCCCTTCTGCGGGCCATGGCATAGGCGAGGTTCCAGATCGTCCTGACATCCTGCCACCGCGGCTCCTCAATCCCTGCCTTCTGGTACTCCTTGGAGAACTCGATATGTTTGTTGATCTTCTCTGCTGCGTCCTCTGCACTTGAGATGAGAAGATCCAGGTTCGTATCCGTGTTCTTCCGGCTGATGAGACCGAGCATCCCCCGGATGGTGGTGAGCTGGTTCACGATGTCATGCCGGGTCATACTCCCGAGGAGGGCAAGCTTCTTGTTCACGAGGAGCAGTTCCCGCTCGCTGGTTCTGAACCGGGTGATATCGGTCACCACACTGATGAGACCGGTCTTTCCTGAGTCAAGCGGGTAGGAGGTGGTTGATATCCGTACCCAGAGATCGCGGCCGGTGAGTGTCCGGGTCTGAATCTCCTGCATACCGGCCCGGATCTGGGGGAGGGGGAGGGAGTCCGGGATGCCGGGGCCCTCCGGATCACCGGAGAAGAGGATGCCGGCCGGCCGGCCGGTCAGATCATGCGGGGTGGTCTCATAGATGGATGCCAGGGCCGGGTTTGCAAACCAGATCTGGCCGTCCGGACCGGTCAGGCAGATCCCTTCCTCCACGATCTCGATGAGGGTGGCGACCCGCTGCTCTGAGGTGAGCCGTTCCTGTTGTGCCTGCTCAAGATCCGCAAGCATGAGGTTGATCGATGAGGCGAGGTCACCGATCTCATCTGAACGGCGGATCCGGATCCGTTCTGAGAGGGAGCCGCTCCTTCCGATCCTGAGCAGGTCCTGGTTGAACTCCTGCAGGGGCCTGATGAGGATCCGGTTCAGGAGCCATGAAGCAAGGGTCATGAAGAGGAGGGTCAGGAGAAGGAAGGAGATGAGCAGGAATACCCGGGAATACAGGCCGCTCCGGGAGAGATCACCGGCAGGGGGGATCGTCACGAGGAGGGCAGGGGATCCGGTCAGACCGGTGATGACCCGGCTGTCCGCCGGAACAGATGGCTGATCCCCGTCAACCCGTGTCAGGGTGATCGGCAGGAGGAGGTCATGGGAGATCTCCCTGACCTTCTGCTCATCAAGGGCCCCGGTGACGACGAGGGTTCCCCGGGCCGGCCCTTCGTTGCGTGAGGTGAGGATCGGGGATGCAGCCACGAAGAGGGGGGGATCCCCGGGAAGGATCCCGCTCCGGGACGTCTGATCAAAGAGGGCATGCCCTGCTCCTGCCACCCGGGAGAGGAGGGTGTCTGAGGGTCTGCCTGAGAGATTCCGGTGGTGATCATACCCGATTCCGCTGACCAGGGTACCGTTCAGGTCATAGATCAGGATGCTGTCTATCTTGAGCCCCTCAAGGGTCGTCGGGGCGAAGTTGGAGGCGGTGTAGGCAGGGCTGTGATCCGCCAGGTAGGCATAGGTGTCATCCCAGACCGCCCAGTCCCGGGCGATGTCAGAGAACCGGTCACTCTCGCCTGAGAGGGCGTACCCGGCACGGTCGAGGTTCTGCCGGACGTACTGCTGCTCCAGGTCAGAGAGACTCCCGATGACCGTGAGTTCAAAGGCGATGAGGAGCGCCACTGCCACGGCAAGGATGCTCAGGGCAACGACCAGGATCGTCTGTCCGTATAATTTCATATCTGATACCTCCGGGGCTGGTCTCACCACCCGCCGGCAGCGGGCAGGCTCTTCGGTGCCGGCCGAAAGGCTGCCTCACAGGCCGGTGAGATCGACGGGATGGGTCGATTCAGGGGACTTGACCTCAAAGGAGAAGTTATGAAGAGCACCAGAGTCAGTCAGGATAACCCCGGTATAGGTGCCATAGAGGAGCTGGAAGCTGATCTGCCCGGACCGGGGAGTGATATCGTTGCCGACGATCTTGGACCCGCTCTTGATGGTCAGCCGGATCCCGGGGGCTGGGAGTTTTCCCCGCCTGATATCGATGGTGATGGTCCCGATGCCCTTGCGGACCGCCGGGATCTCAGGGATATCATAGGTGGTCGGGGCCCGGATATGGCTCTTGTCATAGATCCGGCAGCCGGTGATGAACCGGGTCGCGATCTCGGGGGCAGTCGGGTAGAAGGTGAAAAAACTGCTGTTCTTGAGAAAGAGAACGCTCTTGTCCCCGTACAGAACCCCGGAACGGTCGATGTAGATTCCGCCTTCCGGCTCCCCGTCTGCAAAGATCAGGAACGCCCGGTGTCCGTCCTGCCCGGTTGCAGAGGCGATCCCGTGCATCTTTCCGTTCCGTGCATTCTTGATCAGGTCAGGGAGGGGCCAGGTCCCGGTCGGCCGGGTATTCTCGATGATGAAGTTGAGCGGGACATTCTCGTCAAAGTCCCCCATATCCCGGGGGAGATCGGTCGCCGCCTCCTGGTACTTCTCCTCGTACTGCCGTACATCCGACCGGTCATTCTCATCCTGTGCTGCGTCGTGACCGGTCGCCCGACAGCTGGCCAGCTGGCCGTCGCTCGTGAAGACCCCTTCCAGGTGCCAGGAGAAGGTGATCGTCCCTCCGTCCGGGGTGGCGATCGTCTGCTGCAGATCGACCGCACTGTCGTCCGGATTCAGCTGACCGATCGCCCCTTTCAGTGCCTCCTGATCATCGGGTGAGAGGTCAGAGAGGAACTTCCTCCCGATCATGTCGGTCGGCCCGCCCCCGTAGAGGTTGGCAAAGGTCTCGTTGGACCTGATGATGGTCAGATCCGGGAGGAAATCGACCAGGAGATCCTGCTGCATCCCCCTGACCGAGTGGGTGAGCTGCTCCCGGGCGGCGAGTTCCTCCTGTGCACTCTGCCGCTCTGCCACCTGGATGATCCGCTGCTCAAGGATGCTGAACTGCTCAACCGGGTCACTCCCTTTCCGGATATAGTAATCGGCCCCGTGATTGAGCGCCTCGATGACGACCTCCTCCTTCCCTTTCCCGGTGAAGAGGAGGAAGGGGATGGGGCCGACGTGTTTCCTGATATGCTTGAGCAGGGCGACGCCGTCCATGTCCTGCATCTGGTAGTCTGATACCACCACCTGGAAGGAGCGTTTGCCGAGCTGTTCGATCGCCTCCCGTCCTGAGCTCACACAGGTGAGTTCCACCTTGCCGGAATGGCCCAGGTACTCCTCGGCGAGCATCAGATGCGGGATCTCATCATCGACAAACAGGACCTGAATCGGCATATTGTGGCCTTATGATGATATGTGGGTGCCAGAAAGTTTAATTGTTTGCTAAGAGGGAGTCCGGTTGACCGGGGAAAAACCGTGTATCTCCACCCCTGCCCAGGTTCAGGCAAGTCCGGCAATAGCGGAGGTCATTCACCGGTCCGGTATCAGAAAAAAGAGATTACTGGTTAAGAGGCACACTCTGAACAGGTGACACCCAGATCTGCACAGAACGGTATCCGGTTCGGATCAAATTTCTTATCCTTCGGATCGTAGTGCCGGGAGTCATATTTCGTGCATGACGCCTGGGAACTGTGCAGATGACCGAGTTTCCAGTCGATGTTGTTCCAGAAAGGACTGGTCCAGAAGGGAGCATTCCTCTTATCCACGTAGAAGATCTCAGGCTGGCAGTGATACTGCTTCGTCGGGGACGTCCACCCTGAACCGGTGAACTCATTCCAGGGCAGCGATTTGGATCTGACCGGGATGGCCATGCCGTCCGCCGTTGTGTTGTAGGAGAACTCTGCTACACAGACATTATTCCCATACGATCCTCCACAGCGGCAGATGTTCCCGGTATAGACCGGAATTAATGATCCTCCCCCGGAATCCTCGTCATCATCTTCGTACTCTGAGCATGCGGTGGACACATCACCACTGACATAGAATTCCACATCATTATAATCGCGATCGCCTCCCCCCTGGGCATCTTCAAAACTCACCAGGTACTTGTGATGGGTTCCGGTGCTGTTCTTCAGGGTGATGGCTGCATGAATGAAATTATCAGAGTTCCGTGAGGCCGGACCGGTCAGGTACAGCCCCTTTTCGGTTGAACCCTCGTAGGCATTATCTGCAAATACCAGTTCGGTTCCGACGGGGAATTTTCCCAGCACCCACTGTTTTCCAAACGGATCGCCAGTTCTGCCATTCGGCATCTCTCCCTGAGACCATCCCAGGGTCTGGTACCTTGGCTGGATTAGGTAGAACGTATTCTTATACCCTGCAGATGAATAGGCAAAATCAACGATAACATCGGACGTGTTGTCAGTGACACACAACCTGGCTCCCACCCCTCCAAAGTCCACCGGGATGGGGATGGTAGCCGTCGGGGTCGGAGCCATGGTCGGGGTAGCGGTCGGGGTCGGCGTAATGCCCATCTGGGTAAACCATTCAGGGTCCGGCTTGTTTGGGTCCGTATCATCCACGATGACATTAAAATCACCGACAGCCTTCTCCCCGCTTTTTACGGCCCCGCCAAGGGAGGATCCGTAGGGGACGTCTTCCACGTAAATTTCCAGCCCTTTCGGCTTCCCCTGTCCAGTGTTCTCAACTGCACTCACGATACCGAAGAGGCCTACTGCACAGATCAGCAGGACAATCGTACAGAAGTACAGCCCTATC
>CAZSVH010000046.1:0-12540 GCA_964610235.1 uncultured Methanospirillum sp.
TCCCTATTCACCAGATAATACGAGTGAACAGGATTTCTGACGAATAAACGAGGATGGGGTGTGGGTATCCGTACCTCAATACTCCCATTTTTTCCGAACACATGGTAATTCTCCGGTACATTGACTCTCCCGGCCCGGACCGGCCGGGAGACTCAGGCCGGGCCTGCGGGATCAGGGAGGGAGGATCTCATCCGCTCCAGGCGGTCCAGCTGCCTGGCAAGGATGAAGAGGAGGATCCCATAGAGGAAGATGACCAGCCCCTGGAAGGTTCCGGTGATGATACCGGGTATCAGCATCGAGACCCCGAAGATGATGGCAACCAGATTGATGAGCGTCAGGATCCGGTTCAGTTCCCTGACCACCGGCGGAGCCGGAGGAGACCGTGATTCAGGCGGAAGGAGGAGAGGGGAGTACCGCCGTGCCAGCAGGATCACCCCGCCGATGATGTTCACCAGCCCGAGGACCGGCTGCAGGATACCGGTGAGCACCCCCGGGACGATGCAGGAGAAGATTCCGACGGCTGAACAGAGATACCCGGTCAGCACCAGGACCCAGGACCGGGTACAGGTCCCGACCGGGGTGTCCCCGAAGATGATCTGGAGCGAGGTGATGACGATCAGAAGGCCATACAGTGCATCAGGGGAGAACGGAAGCGTCCCCTGGCTGATCGGGATGAGGAGCAGACCCAGGAAGGCGAGGAGAACGCCCGTGAAGAGGGCGATCGCCGGCCCGAACCCGAGGGGTGACTCGTCCAGGAGCCTGAACAGTCCCCGGCGGGGGTGGGGAGGAGCCTCCCTGCGGCTGTCCGGTCTCGTTTCTGCCTGAGGATACCGCCGCTCCACGGCCCGGATGCTCAGCGCCAGGATGAAATACGGGATCCCGTACAGGATCAGGAATATCGCAGTCTGCACCGTCTTCACCATGCCCGGGAAGAGGGTGATGAGACCGGCCAGGACCGAGAAGACGTAGATGGCGATGCAGGCAGCAATCACCAGTCGTACCAGTCCGGGGAGGACCAGGATACCGTCTCCCTTCCCGTGCCTGATATACAGCCTGAAGAGGAGTGTCAGCCCCCCGCAGACCAGGAGAAGACCGGTGATGATCCGGACCGGGTCAGAGAGGAGGCCCGGGATGAAACAGGCAGCCATCCCCAGGACCGCGGTGCAGATCCCTCCCAGGATCACCACCCATGAGCGGCGGAGATCACCCAGCGGAGTCTTTCCCAGGGAGATGATCTGGAGCGAGATGAAGATGAGGAAGAGGCCGTAGGTACTGTCCGGATTATAGGGGAGTTCCCCGGTTCCGATCCTGAAGAGGAGGAGGCCGAAGAGGAGGAGGAACTCCCCGATGAGGAGGAGGATCACCACCTCAAGGCTGAGATCCGCCTCCCTCCACAGCCTGGACTCCTGGTGGGTCATCACGGGAGCCTCCGGGATCAGAAGTAACTCCCGCTGGTCTCAAAGGAGATCCGCCGGTCATGGGCCATCTTCATGAGGAACGCCTCAGCCCCGGGTTCCCCGGAGACGTATCTCCGCCAGATATCGACCGTTTCATCCTCAGGGACGATGATGATCCCCTGCTTCTCGGCGACCCGGTCCAGGATCAGCACCGCCGCCTTCTCTGCAGGGTAGGCATCATCCGGGATCCGGGCGGCTTCGTGTACCGTACCGTCGATGCTCTTCTTGAAGATCGGGGTTGCGATATTGGACGGACAGACGACCGAGAAGGAGATCCCCTTCTCCGCGAACTCGTACCGGAGACTCTCGGTCATCCCGGTCACCCCGAACTTGGTCAGGCAGTAGAGTGCCTGGAACGGAGGAGGGATGAGGCCGGCGATCGAACTGGTATTAATAATATGGCCCGAACCCTGCTCCAGCATGATCGGGACTGCGGCATGAACCCCGTAGATGACACTCCAGAGATTGACATCGATGATCGTCTTCCAGTCCTCAAGTGTCGCCTTCTCAAAGGGGATCGTCCCCCCGACCCCGGCATTGTTAAAGAGCAGATCAAGCCTCCCCGACTCCCCGGCGACCTGCCGGACCGCTGCCTGAACCTGGTCCCCGTCGGTCACATCCACGATGAGCGTCCGGACGTTTCCGCCGTACCCCGCATACTCCTCTGCTGCTTTCGCGACCTTCTGCGGATCCCTGCCTGCCATATAGACCCGGGCCCCCCTCCTGAGCAGTTCACCGGTGAGGGCAAATCCGATCCCCGAGTTGGCTCCGGTCACCATCGCGGTCTTTTCCTGATAATATCCCTGATCCACTCTCATCTCTCCTCCATACCCCCGGGATATCCGGGGGAGATATGGGAATCTTCTCGGTCAGGGAACATATGTGTTGTTATTTTCTTACGGAATATCACCACGAGACCCGCGATATCCCGCTCCGGTGACGTTAAGTAGTGGCAGGTTCCCACTCCTCAGCACCTGATATCATGATCCAAGAACTGATAGATCTCATCACCGGGGTTGCCCTCCCCATCATCCTCATCCTGAACATCTTCTTCGCCCTCACGGTCGTCTTCATCGAACGGCGGAACCCGACCGCGACCATCGCCTGGCTGATGGCCCTGGTCCTCATCCCGGTCATCGGGTTCATCCTCTACCTCTTCTTCGGCCAGACCTTCTACCGGGACCGGATGTTCAGGATCAAGCAGGATGATGACGAGACCCTCACCGCGATCATCGAGTCGCAGAAGAAGCATCTCTTTCAGACTGATATCAGGGAGGCTGCAGAGATCCCGGTCGGGTACCGGCGGATGATGCTGATGCTGATGGAGAGCAACCGCTCCTTCATCACCACACAAAACCGCGTCAGCATCTACACCGACGGAACTGAGAAGTTTGCAGCACTCCTGGAAGCGATCCGGGGGGCTGAGGATCACATCCACCTGGAGTATTATATCCTCAAGGACGACGCCATCGGAACCGAGGTCTTTGCCGCACTGACCGAGCGGGCCCGGGCCGGGGTGACCGTCCGGTTCCTCGGTGACGGGCTGGGATGTGCCGGACCAGGGAAGAAGTTCTACGCTGAGTTCCTCGCGGCCGGGGGGAAACTCGCCTTCTTCTTCCCCTCACTCTTCCAGGTCTCCCATCCCCGGATCAACTACCGGAATCACCGCAAGATTGCGGTCATCGACGGGAAGGTCGGGTTTATCGGTGGATTTAACATCGGTGATGACTACCTGAGCCGGATCCCGGAGTGGGCGCCCTGGCGTGACACCGCGGTCAGGATCGAAGGACAGGCGGTCTCGGCGATGCAGATCCGGTTCTTCCTTGACTGGAACTATGCAGCAAAAGGAGACGAGGTGGGATTTGATGACCGGTACTTCCCTGACTCGGCCGGACGGACGGATCACCCGGTGCCGGTCCAGGTGGTATCAGGCGGTCCGGACACCTTCTGGAACCCGATCAAGGAGTCATACCTGAAACTGATCACCCTGGCGACCAGTTCGGTGTACATCCAGACCCCGTACTTCATCCCAGACGAGAGCATCCTCGATGCACTCAGAATGGCCGCATTATCAGGGGTGGATGTCAGGATCATGATGCCGGCGAAACCCGACCACTTCTTCGTATACTGGGCAGGGTACTCGTACATCGAACAGCTGATCGATGCCGGGGTGAAGGCATACACCTATGATACCGGTTTTATCCATGCGAAGACGATCGTCGTGGACGGGACCGCGGCATCAGTGGGGAGTGCCAACTGGGATGTCCGGAGCTTCCGGCTGAACTTTGAGACGAACGCCATCATGTACGACCCTGAAATCGCCTCCCGGCTCAGGGACGCATTCCTCACCGACCTTGACGTCTGCACCGGCCTGACCGCAGAGCGGCTTGCAGCGCTTCCGAAGATTATCAGGCTGAAGATGTCAGTTTCGCGGATCTTCTCCCCGCTCCTCTGATCCCCGATCCTGCTCCCCCCGTCCCCGGAGAGCAGAGAGGCACTCCCGGTACCGGGAGATCAGATGCGGCCTTCTCCGGGAATGGACCGAGCAGTAGGCACCGATCGTCGAGACCGTGTACGGGACGAAACTCCAGGCGATCACCCCGGCGGTCGCCCCTTTGTGCATGACCCCTGCAGACGCTCCCATGACCACGTTCTCTCTCCTGCGGACAGCGGTGAGGAACTCCTCGACCGTCCCGGCCTCTGCCCCGGTGAGGACATTCCCGACATCAGCGAGGATATGGGCATCCGACCCCCCGGTGAACGGGACCGGGTGTCGTTGTGCATACTCAACCGCCCGGCCGTTCAGTCCTGCTGACATCCCCCCGCATATCACTTCTATCCCGTCCAGGAGCGGGAGGACACCCGGGAGCATCTCCTTCTCCACGCATTTGAGCACCCCGCGGTTGATCCCGAAGTACCCGAACGGGTGGGCCGCAACCCGGAGACAGTCGAACGATCCGGCCAGGATCAGGCATTCTGAGACAGTGAGAGAGCCCGGCAGCCCGCCATACCGCCGGTTCCGTTCCCGGGTGTAGGTGCCGAAGAAATCCTCGAGATCCCCGGGAGTATAAAAATAGACGAGAAGATGCGGCCCTTCCCGGGTCTCCAGTTCGATCCCCGGGATCACAAGGATATCCCGGGGATCGGCACACGCCTCAAGGGCACCCCGGATCTCGGTATGATCCGTGATCGCCACTCCGATCCCATGCTTCTCCGCATGGCTGAGCAGCCGGGGGATCCGGGTCAGCCCGTCCGAGTACCGGGTATGCAGGTGCATGTCAGCCGGGGTGTACCCGGATCGGCGAAGGAGGACAGGATCCGCAGTCTGGCAGAGGATCTGCCCTGAGAGCGGGCCGGTCACCGGTGCACCCGGACTGGTCCCTGACCAGAGGTGCCGGAGGGGGTGGAGTGATCAGACATCGTATCAGGTATTGCCGGATTCTCTCGCTGTAGGCAGGAATCCGGATCAGGTACCTAAGGGGCATCTCATGGGGTATGAGGGTTATGATCCCCGGTCCCCACGCTTCTGATGCCATTACTTATCAGATGGAGCCCAACACTGATCCCGATTTCCCTCCCCTGAACAGAAGATCCCCCCGCCTCCCGGTACCGGGCAGGTGAGAGACCACCCCTGTCACACCCATACCCATGACCCGGCAATCAGTCCCCTCCCCCTCCATCCCCCGGACCGCCTCACTCAACCGGTGGCAGATCATTGCCCTCTACATCGGATCCGTCCTCGGATCCGGGATCCTCCTCCTCCCCGGCATCACCGCCGAGGGTGCCGGACCTGCCTGCCTCCTTGCCTGGGGGATCATGAGCCTCCTCTCAGTCCCGATGGCCCTGACCATGGGACTCCTCTCGGTCAGGCTCCCCCATGCCGGCGGGGTTGCACACTTCGTCTCCCGGGCATTCAACCCCCGGGCAGGCTCCCTGGTCGGGTACTACTTCCTTGCCTCTGCCATCGTGGCAGTCCCGGTCATTGCCCTGACCGGGGCCGGATACGCCTGCCATGCATTCGGACTCGGTGATGCAGCCCGGATTCCGGTGGCAGCCCTCATCCTGGGCATCGGCCTCATCTCTACCTACCGGGGGATGACGCTGACCGGCCAGGTCCAGCTCGCGGTGGTGGTGGCGACGATCGTGATCCTGACCGGGGCCGTGGCCGGGAGTTTTCACTCCCTGGACCCGGCAAACTTCACCCCGTTCCTCCCAAACGGGTGGCTGAGCGTGGGTCATGCGGCGACCCTCATCTTCTGGTGCTTCCTCGGCTGGGAAGCGATCTCCCATGTCACCGAGGAGTTTGAAGATCCCGGGCGGGACGTGGTCGCAGCGACGATCATCGCGGCGGTGATCATCTCCGTCATCTACCTCGCAACCGTCATCGCGGTCATCGGAACCCGGAGTTACGGCCCCGGGATCTCTGATGTCTCCCTGATCCATCTGATCGGGATTGCTGCCGGCGCACCCGGTATGATGATCGCCGGAATCATCACCCTCTTCATCACCATCGCCCCATCGATCGCCTATATCGGTGCGGCAGCCCGGCTCGCCTACACGCTCGCCCGGACCGGGAGTGCTCCCGCGTTCCTCTCCCGCCTCTCTCCCCGGTACCATACCCCCACCGGGGGGCTTGCATTCCTCGCCGTGATATTCCTCGCTATCCTCCTCCTGTACAGTTCAGGTGCGGTCCCGCTCGCATTCCTCATCCAGATCCCCAATGCTTCATTCATCCTGACCTACCTGGGGGGCTGTGCCGCCGGCCTGATCCTGCTCCGGGACTCCCGGACCGGGATGCTGGTCAGTGCGGTCTCCCTCCTCCTCACCGGTACGATCCTCCTCTTCGCCGGGTGGGCCGTCATCTGGCCGGTGATCATCACGATCATCTGGATGATCTACCACCGCCTGACGATCCACCGGATCGGGGAAGACCTCTCCCGCACCATCCCGTAGGGTCTGAGAAGACGATGCCGGATCGGTGCAGGGACGAACCGGCCGGGCCCAGGGGAGGGATGCAGATCCGGGGATCAAATGTACGACAGAGGTGCCATGCACTCCTGCCGGGTAAACCCTTATCACCCCTCCACGATGATGGAGTGGTATCCCCTTGTGGAAGGGGTCACGGGATGCTGTACCATCCCGTCATCCGGCCGGGGTCTCCCGGCAGGAGGAACTGTCAGCGGATCAGCCGCCATGGCGGGGTCACCATGGCGGACCACTGATGAAGAGGAGTCATCAGCCACGACCCGGGACAGACCTCCCCGGCACCCCTGCCACCCGCAGGGGAAGCAGAACCGTGGGTTTATTGAACCGGCACTCCCCCGCAGGGGGAGCCGGGATCCGTCAGCCACCTGTCTGCCATGAGGAGCGGATGCTCTGTCGCGGCGGACAGGAATGAGAACGAACCATTGAGGTGTACCATAATGACAACAGAAGTCGCAACCCATGATTTCAGCACACCCGGGAGGGTGATCACCATCACCAACCCGTATACCGAGATAACCCTTCGTCAGGCACATGAAGAGAAGATGAACGGAGCGTATGAGAAGGCACTCAGCCTGTATGACCAGGTCCTCGAGATGGACCCCCGGGAGCCGCGGGCTCACCATGCCAAAGGCAACATCCATGACCTGATGGGGAGGTTTGCCGACGCAATCTCCTGTTATGATTCAGCACTTGCCTGTGATCCCTTCAATGCAGAGACGCTCTACAACAAGAGTGTCACCCTGGAGAAGATGGGATGCAGCGAGGATGCCAAGGCCTGTCTGCTCCAGAGCGTCCAGCTCTCGGTCTGATCTCTCTCCCCGCATCCGGCCTGCAGGGACCGGTCCCGCAGGCCCCTTTTCTCAGGCAAACCGGTATCCGTTGGCAGGAATGATGATCTCGAACCGTGCTCCTTTCCCGGGCTCTCCATTCTCCCGGATCGTCATCCCGGTGATAGAGAGGATCTCCCTGACCAGGTAGAGCCCCATCCCGGAGTGGCGGGGGTAGGACTTCTCGAAGATGCATTCCTTATCTTCAGCCGGCACCCCGACCCCGTTATCCTCGATGAAGAGGGAGAGGGAGTCCGGGTTCTCCCGGCAGGTCAGGGAGAGCCGGGTCGCATGCCGGCTGTGAAGGATCACGTTCTCGAAGATCCGGCAGAACGCATGTTCAAGGAGGGGATCCGCATAACAATGGAGTCCGTCCAGTTCCATGACCCGGGAGAGGTGGGAGAGGTCCATATGGGAGATGGCGGTGAGGATGGTGAGGGAGACCTCGTGCCACCGCGGGGGAAGACTCCCCATCTCCTGGTACTCCTTTGCATTCTTCAGGATGCTGTCATTCTTCCGGATGAGAGTATCAACCGCATCAAGGTAGTGGGAGAGGGCCGGGTCGGTATTCGCATCCCGGATGAGATCAATATACCCGGTGAGGGCATAGTTGGTGTTCATGATATCCTGGAAGGTGACGGTGTTGAGATGCACCAGCCGTTCCTGTGCCTTCTTGGCGATCAGTTCCAGGGTCTTGAGTTCGGTATTGTCCTGGATGCTTCCGATACAAAAGAGGGGTCTGCCCGAATCATCGACAAAGATCCGGAAGAGGTCCTTCACCCAGAGTTCCTGCCCGTCCCTTCGTAAGAACCGGTATTCAAGGCTGCCACTCCCTCCCCCCCTGCTGATAATCTCCTCAACCGTACGGGTGAGAAGCGGCTGGTCATCAGGATGAACCGCGGAGGTGACCCTCTCCTGGGAGAAGGTCATCGTCTCTTCCGGTGAATACCCGTTAATCGCCGTTATCGACGGGCTGACATAGTCATAGGTGTCGGTCAGGTAATTCCGCTTGTAGATGGCAACGATAGAGTTCTCGAGGACGACCTGGAAGTTCTCCCTGCTCTCGAGGAGTTCCTGCTCCCGGTCCTGCAGGGCCCGGTAGTTGCGGTGCAGCTCCTCCTCGGTGGCGATGAGTTCCTCGTTCATCGCCTGGAGCTCCTCGTTCTTCCGCTTCAGCTCAAGGATCTGCTCCTGGAGTTCAGGGTAGTAACTCTTCCGGTGGGACGAGGACCCAAGGCCGATGATCTTTCTTCGTTCTTCTTCAGAGAAATCAGTCATGGATCATCACGGGTTCACAGGCGGACAAATCCCGGTAAAGAGACGGTTCGAAAGCCGGGTAATTCCTGTTAATTTCATGCTCACACTCGTATAAAACTATGGGTTTTCGCCCGGAGGCATCCTGCTCATGAGTACTGCCGGAGACGGACCGGGCATAGCGGTCGTCTCATCCCGTCTCCTGCCCGGGATCGGGCATGGAAAGAAGAACTGCATCAGGGTAAAAACCCGGAAAAGACCCGGAATAATGAAGACACCGGCTTTAAATATCTGCAGGCAGATAGGTATCATATCCGGAATACTCTGGTGAGAAAGAGAAGAGACGGCCGGCAGGTTCTGGCAGGGAATAACAGAAATGGACGGGAAGACTGAGATCCTATTTGTTGATGACGACCCGGACCTTCTTGAGATCGGAAAAGAGTTCCTTGAACGGGAGTTTTCCTGCCAGGTCACCACCGCAGAGAGCGCTGCAGAAGCACTCGGCCTCCTCTCCTCCCACCGGATAGACGCCATCGTCTCTGATTATGATATGAAGGAGATGAGCGGAATCGGGCTGCTCAAGCACCTGCGGAACTCGGGCAATCCGGTCCCCTTCATCATCTTCACCGGGAAGGGGCGTGAGGAGATCGTGGTCGAAGCTCTGAACAACGGAGCTGATTTTTATCTGCAAAAGGGCGGTGATGTCGTCTCCCAGTTCGCCGAACTCGCAAACAAGATCCGGTATGCCATTGCCCGCAAAGAGGCAGAGCGGGATCTCGTCAGGAAGAATGCCGAACTGAGCGAGGCATACGAGATGATCGCTGCCCGTGAGGAGGAACTCAGGGAGAACCTCGACGAGATCACCCGCCAGGACAGGATCCGAAGGGTAAGCGAAGAACGGCTCCTTATGGCACAGCAGATCGGTCAGCTCGGTGCCTGGGAGTTCAATCCGCAGACCGGAAAGATCTGGGCATCTGCCGAGGCACTCAGGATCTTCGGCTTTCCCCCGGTGGCCGGGGAGGTCGATATCGGAGCGATCGAAGCCTGTATCCCGGATCGGATCCGGGTCCATCAGGCTCTTGAGGATCTCATCCTCCTGGAAACGGAGTATAACCTTGAGTATGCCATCAACCCGGCTGACCAGTCCCCTCCCCGGATCATCAGATCAGTCGCCCGGGCAGAGCGGGATGAGGGGGATACCCTGGTCAGGATCATCGGGATGATCCAGGATATTACGGTGGTCAGAACGAACGCCGAGTCGCTCAGGGAGACGAACGCGTACCTCGAGAACCTGATCCGGTACGCGAGCGTCCCGATCATCGTCTGGGATCCCTCGTTTCACATCACCCGTGCCAACCACGCCTTCGAGAACCTGACCGGCTATCCGGTATCCGAGATGATCGGGAGATCCCTGAAGATCTTCTTCCCCCCCGAGGAGATAGAACGGTCCATGCGGCTGATCAGGACCACGCTGGACGGGGTGCGGTGGGAGACGGTCGAACTCCCGGTCCGGACCCGGGACGGCACCACCCGGATCGTCGAATGGAACTCATCCACGATATACTCCGCTGATGGAACAACCCCGGTCGCTACCATCGCCCAGGGAACGGACATTACCGGGAAGAAGAGGGATGAAGAGGAACTGCGGGTTGCTCTCCTGCAGATCAAGCAGAACATCGCCCAGCTGGCGATCCTCAATGATGAGATAAGAAACCCCCTGACCGTCATCACCCTCCATGCCGAACAGATCGGGGATGAGGCGATCTCGGATCCGATCATCAGGCAGACTGAACGGATCGACGAAATAATCCGCCAGCTGGACCGGCGGTGGATCGAGTCCGAGAAAGTCCTCGGCTTTCTCCGCCGGCATCACCAGGTCGATTTCGGGCACGAGGGCGGGGAGACAGCCGACGGCGACGTATCTTCGCCACCAGCAGACCGCTCCCTCCTGGTCCAGGAGGTCCAGGCAGAACTCTATACCATCCTTGACAGTATCGATGCCGTGATATATGTCGCTGACATGGAGACCCATGAACTCCTCTTCATGAACAGGATGGGAAGAAGCCTCTTTGGAGACATGGCCGGGAAGAAGTGTTTCCAGGTCATCCAGAAAGGGTTGGATGAACCCTGTCCGTTCTGCACGAATGCCCTCCTGCCGGATCTGGAGGGACCGGAGAGCGTGTACCAGTGGGAGTTCCAGAACTCCGTCACCGGGAGGTGGTTTGACTGCCGGGACCGGATCATCACCTGGATGAACAGGGACCGGGTCAGGCTTGAGATCGCGACCGATATCACCGGGCGGAAGATGCGGGAGGAGCAGCTCCGGGAGAGCGAGGAGCGGATACGGCAGATCACCGAGTCCATCTCAATCCTCTATTACATCTTTGACCGCCGATCAGGCCTTTTTGCATATGTGAGTCCGGCATACGAGACGATCTGGGGCCGGCCCCGCCAGAGCCTGCTGCAGGATCCGTACTCCTTTCTCCAGGCGGTCCATCCCGACGATCTCGGGAGGGTGAGAGAGGCGGTCCGGCAGCAGCAGGAGAAAGAGATCTACCTGGACCAGGAGTACCGGATCATCAGGCCTGACGGGACGATCCGCTGGATCCATTCGAAGAACTACCCGGTCCGGGATGCCGAAGGAAATATCTACCGGATTGCCGGGTTTTCAGAAGACATCACCGAGCAGAAGGAGATCAGGGACAGCCTCCAGATTCAGAGCCATATCGTCGAGAACATGGCAGAAGGGGTGATGATGTCCGGGATGGAGGACGGAAGGATCATCTACGCAAACCCCCGGTTTGAACGGATGCTCGGGTATGAACCCGGGGAACTGGCAGGAGCGGAGATCAGCCGTGTCGCCGGCCCGGGAGTGCAGACCCCGGAGGATGTCATCCCTGGATTTGAGGAGGAGATCAGACGGGCCGGAGTCTGGAGCGGGGAGATCAGTCTCTCCTGCAGGGATGGATCCTCTCTCTGTTCCTTCTCGACGATCACCCCGTTTACCCACCACCTTCACGGCCCGGTCTGGATCTCGGTCCACGAGGATATCACCGAACGGAAATGCGCCGAGACCAGCCTGCGGATCAGTGAGGAGAATTACCGGGTTCTGGCAGATCATGTCCAGGATGCGATATTCATCACCCGGGACGGGAGGATCGTGTACGCGAACCGGCGGGCGGCAGAGCTCGCCGGCTATCCGCAGGATGCCCTGCTCTCGATGAATGTCATGGACCTGGCGATCCCTGCACTGCAGGACCGGATCCGCGAGATCCTGAAGACATGGGAGGAAGGAGAAAAAAAGGATACCGCGTTTGAGACCAGGGTGAAGACCCCCGGAGGAGAGGATACCGTGTTTGAGATCATCCTCTCTGACCTGATCTTCCAGGGGAGTCCGGCGATCATGAGCACGATCCGGGATATCACCGAACGGAAGATGACCGAGGAGTACCTCAGGGACCTCTCATCCCGGTATATCACCCTGGCCCGGAGCATCCCGGCATCGGTCTTCGTCCACCGGGAGGGGGTGATCCTGTATGTTAATGATGCTACAACAGAGGCGTTCGGTTATTCCCGCGAGGAGCTGGAAGGAACCGGGATCACGCAGTACCTGGCACCCGGATCACAGGCAATCGTCAGGGAGATGATGGAACGGCGCCGGGCAGGTGAGGATCTCCCACCGTACGAAGTCACCATCCTCACCCGCGACGGAAGAGAACGCAGGGTCATGGTCTCAGGGGTAACGATCGAGTTCGGGAAAGACCCGGCATCACTCGCCCTCCTGACTGATATTACCGGGGAGCAGGAGACACCCCTGAATGGCGGGTCCCCGGAGTAATCACCCAGGGAAAAGAGAGAGACGAGAACAGGTATGAACAGGCTTCCCGGGTCAGGAGAGAAGATCCCGGACGGCATCACCGACCGCCCCGCGGGTGTGCTCATTCCGCATAACCTTTCCCTTCTCCTCGCTCTCCCCGGTGATGGTGGCAACCACCTCCATCTCTTGCTCCCGGGCC
>CAZSVH010000047.1:0-12346 GCA_964610235.1 uncultured Methanospirillum sp.
GATCGACCGGGTGGGACACTGCTCTTCACAGGTCTTGCACCCGGTGCACAACTCCTCGTGAAACACGGTCATCAGCCCCCTGTTCACCCGCATGATCACGTCCTCGGAGGAGGAGGTTCCCTTGGCGGCGAGCGAGGGGTCTATCTCCTTGTTCACCGGGCAGGCGACCGAACAGTTTCCGCATCCCATGCAGGTGACCGGGTTTACCTGGATATGGAAGGTGAACTGCATGTAGGTTCCGTCACGGGCGTTCATCGGGTGGACCCGTCCCGCTTCCAGGACGAGCTCAGGGCAGATCTCCACGCAGAGCCCGCACCTGATGCAGTGCCCCTCATGGATCACTGGTTTCCAGACTCCGGGTTCCCCGGTCCTGATCACCTCGATGGCCCCGGGGGACGGGCAGATCATCATGCACTGAAAACAGTGTGAACATACGTTCGTCGTCAGGTGAGGGGTGCCCCTGAAGTGATCCGGGGTCTGCAGGGGAGCGGTCTTCGCGAAGAGGAATGCCGATACCCACTCACGGGTGAGCATCTTCCTGATATATGCGGCGAGCGATGCCATGATCACCGCTCCGTGCAGGCGACGCAGGGGTCTGAACTGATATAGGTCGCACTGACATCGGCGATGGAGGCACAGCAGGGGATCATGTAGTGGACACATGCCTCGATGTTCATGATAGAGGGGGTCTGAATGAAGATCTCCTGGATCCTGCCATAACTGTCAGCCTTGATCCGGTACTTCAGTTCCCCGCGGGGGGCCTCCCCCGCGTACTCGACCGTTCCCTTCTTCATGATCCCGCCCCCTCTGATGCTGCCGTCCGGAAGGGTGGTGACCGCCGTCCGGATCAGGTCGACAGACTGGATGATCTCCAGGAACCTGAGCATGATACGGTCATGGTTGTCCCCGCCGGTCAGCACCACCGGGGTGACGCCGAGTCGCGGGTAGGTCGGGTGGTGGCGCCGGGGATCCTCGGCGATCCCGCTCGCCCGTGCAGTCGGGCCGACGGCATGGGACTCCCGGGCCTGTTCCGGGGTAAGGGTTCCCACCCCCCTGCTCCGGAGGGCGATGAGCGGCCCCTCGTCGAACATGGTGATATAGCGGCGGGTGTCGGCCTCGATCGTATCCAGGGCAGAGAGGAGGGCCTCCCGGTCCTCATCCAGAAGATCAAACCTGACACCCCCCGGGATGATATACGCACAGGTCACCCGGGCACCGGTGATCCGCTCGAGCATGTCCAGAACCGTCTCCCGGGTGTTCAGGATGTACATCCCCAGGGTTTCATGCTCGATGGTGTAGCAGAAGGAGAAGTTGGCGATCATATGGCTGGCGATCCGGTCAAGTTCATTCACGATCACCCGCAGGCTGGCAGCCCGGTCCGGGACCGCGATATCTGACAACTGCTCCATCGCCTCGATGAAGACCATGTTATGGATGACCGAACAGATCCCGCAGACCCGCTCTGCCAGGAACATGACCTCCTGCCAGGGCCGGCCCCGCATGATCCGCTCGATCCCTTTCTTCATGTACCCGAGTTCCATCTCGGCACGGATCACCTGCTCACCGATCGTCTCGCACTTCAGCCGGCAGGGTTCTTTCCAGACCGGGTGCATGGGTCCGAGCGGGATTGAGACATCCACTGTCTTCTTCATCGCCTCTTCTCCTCCCAGTCCTTAAATATCAGGTCCCTGACCGAGAGCAGGGCCGAGATGATCTCGGTCGGCCGGGGGGGACAGCCGGGGACGGCTGCTGCCACCGGGATGTGCTTGCTGACCGGGGGGTTGGTCAGGGAGTCGGGCCGGTTGAAGACACAGCCGCTGATCGGGCAGTTCCCGATGACGACGGCTGCTTTCGGTTCCGGGATCCGGTCCCAGATCATCTTCAGTTTGTCCTCCCACTGGGGGGTGACCCCGCCGATGATGAGGAGAACGTCGGCCTCCCGGGGGTTGTTATGCACATAGATTCCATACTGTTCGAGATCGTAGCGGGGTGCCAGGCATGCCAGAACCTCGATATCACATCCGTTGCACGAACCGGTGTCCACATAACAGACATGAATGGATCGGGATCGCACCAGGTTTTTGGCTTTCTGGAGGAGACTCATGCAAAGACCTCTGCGGCGATGTACTTCTTCGCCTCTGCTATCGCGTCGGGTTCATAGAACCCGTCCCGGATCTGCTCTTTTGCGAGGAGGACTGCCTGGTCCATGACCGGGACCGGGATGATCGGGATAAACCGGGTGTACCGGTCATATCCGAGTGCCTTTTTCACCGAATCAGGCTCGTCAGACCGGAGGGCCATGTCATACCGGGGGGCCAGTGATTCCAGGGTGATCATGTCGAGGGTGGAGATCAGGTGACGTCTGAGCTGGTGAGGCTGGATACCCAGGTCTTCAGCCAGGGTGAGCACGATCCTGGCATGGTATACCCCTTTGAGGATGGCATACTTCATCGCGGTCAGGTCCCGCTCATACGCAAGGTTCACCGGATCCCTCCTGCCCTGAGCAGGGCATAGACTGCAAAGAGGATGATGCAGACCCAGATCAGGATCATCTCCCCTCGATGCAGTTCCTCCTCGCCGGCCCTGAAGGAGATGATGGTCAGGAAGGCGATGACTGCAACCCCGGCGACCGACTCCCCGATGACCGGGCGGTGTTCTGCTGCCTGGATGATGAAGAGGAGGGCATAGAAGGCACTCCCGGCAAGGCATACGGTTCTGATGAGATTCACAGTATCACCCCGCTGATAAGGAGGATATAGACGATGAGCAGGCCGCTGTACACCGCCTGGAAGGCGACGGTATCGTACGGGCTGAGCATCGGGGTGAAGGCACAGACGAATGAGAGGGAGATGAGGATGAGGAGCATGGCGATGAAGGTGAGCCACCAGGGGAGTGCCCCGATGAAGATCAGGACAAAGGCCCAGAGGAGGACGAAGGTCTTCATCGCGAAGGCGAGATCGAGCCCTGCCCGGTAGACTCCGAAGTGTTCGGTCAGGACCCCGGAGACGAGTTCCTTGGCTTTGGTGATCGAGAACGGACCATAGGACATCTTGGAGAGGATGACGAGGTACATCGCGACAGCGAGCGGGAGGGCAGGGATGAGGAGCGGGCCGTGGGTCTGCTGGTAGGCGATGATATCGCTGATGCTGAGGCTTCCGGTGATGAGGTAGAGTCCCCCGATGGTTGCAAAGAGGGGGATCTCGGATGCCGCGGACATCACCGACCTGATCGCTCCGAACTTCCCGTACGGAGACCCGGAGGAGAGTCCGAGACCATGCTCGACGATCTTGTGAAGCATAAAGACAGCGAAGAGCATCAGCAGGCTTCCGCCGTACCCGACGATGAAGATGGCTCCTGCCCAGATGGCGAGTTCCACCGCGACGATGAAGACAAAGAGCGGGTTGCTCGATGTCCGGGGGACCCAGGTCTGTTTGAACGAGAACTTGAGGGTGTGCAGGATCTCCTGCCACACCGGCGGTCCGGGACGGCTCTGAACCCGGGCAATCACCTTCCGGTGAATTCCGTGAAAGAGGAGTCCGATCACCGCTCCGATTCCCAGCAGTTCGATCATGTCAGTACCCCATGAACGGCAGGTCGCCGTCTTCTGACGATGCATTCCACCAGCTGAAGAGGGAGAGTATGAAGCCGGGGAAGACGGGGATCATCAGCAGGGAGAAGATCCAGGCCGGCTGTATCCCGCTCATCTCTCCGGCAATCAGGAGGATGACCGCCAGTGAAAAGAGTGCAAACAGGTTTTTTCTGGTTTTTCTATCCATTCTTCTCACACCGTCAGGACGATTTCCACGATACGCAGGAAGATGAGCAGCGAGCTGACATGGATCATCAGGACATATGGGGCGCCCGGCGCCCGGATCATCTCTGATTTCCCGATGTAAAACGGTGCCATCCCTTCACCAAAGACGCCGAAGACGAGGAATATCTTGGCTGCGAGCGGGACCAGGTGCTGCCCGGCCAGGGCCCATATGGAGAGGGTGCCGGTTGCGGCCAGTGCCGTTGCTGCTCCTCCGAAGAGGAAGACGGTCGCCACCATCGCGACGATCCCATAGTTGTAGGCTGCGGTGAGGATGTGGCGGTTGTCTGTTGCCGCCACGATCCCGATATTGGTGATCCCGACCAGAGCAGTGAAGAGGGCGTAGTTGAAGAGATCCCCGGTGACGACCGCCCCGAGGGTGGCAAGACCGCAAGCGATCGCCATGAATCGCTGGAATCTCAGGTCAGTGGTGCTGATCTCCTTCTCATAAAAACCGTCCGTCCCAAAGACGATCGTCGCCTGCTTCTCGGGCCGGGTGATGATCGCGATGATGATGAAGATGATGGCGAAGAGGAAGAGCGAGCCGGTGTACACGCTGAAGTACGGGACGATGTCCCCGAACTCAAGGCTGAAGAGCTCCTCTCCCCCGATTGGCAGACCGAACATGCCACTCATGATTCTTCCTCCCGGTAGGGATCCCGCATGGTTCCGATGAGTGACATCTTGGTCGTCACCTTGAGAAGGATGGCACCGCCCGAGATCATCACGGCGATGAACCAGTACTGGGGGAGGATCATGAAGATGAAGAATGCGATGATCCAGAATGCCCAGGCATATCCCGAGAGGGTCTCAAGCCGGGAGAACCGCTCGGCATGTCCGACAGACATGAAGTAAAAGACCACCCCGAGCCCGGCAACGGCCCCGCCGGAGAACCCGGAGAGGATGATCCCGTACACGACAAGGATGAAGGAGATGATCGGGGGGGCGGTCTGCATCACCTCGATCCGGACCGGCCGGTGCCTGACGGTATGGAGCTGCTCCTTCCTGAGATAGATCTCGGCGAGGGCAATGAGTTCTGATATCCCGACCACGAGGCCGGGCAGGATCAGGGCTTCGGCCAGATCGGTCGCGACGAGGGCGACGAGGACCAGCCCGATGGTCTCGATGAGATCGACGAGGAGGAGCCGGTGAACATCATCCTGTTCCCGCATCAGGGCCCAGAATGACAATATCACGCAGATAAGGGCTGCTGCAAGTCCGATCTGGTACGGTTCCATCAGGGTCTCCTCCGGTACAGGAGCGATGCTATCGCGAATGCGGTGAAGAGGATGGTCGTCTCCACCACGGTATCAAGTCCCCGGGTATTATAGAGGATCTCGTCGAGGATCCCTCCCGGGTGGGAGACGATGGTGGTCCCCAGGTACGGGGTGACCGATGCGAGCCAGGCTGAGAAGGGAGTCAGGTATGCGGTGACATACCCGGCTGAAGGGGAGTTCTCCGGGTACTGGGAACGAACCGGTACCTGGGTGAAGGGAGGACCTCCCCGGTCGTACGGGTCGAGGGTGCTGGAACGGTTGATCTCCTTGGAGTAGAGCTGATCCTCCTCATAGGTGATCTGGGGGACCATGAAGAGGACGAGGATACTCAGGATGATCCCAAGCGCTGCGTACATCACCGAGAGGTTGCGGAACGTTCCGAATGCGACTGAAAACCGTCCGAACAGGGTTCTCTGCCTCATGGTTCCCCCCCTGTCCGTTCGATGACCAGTACCATGACGAAGGTGGAGAGGGTGGAGACGGCGATGAAGGTGAGCAGCGCCAGTGTCTCATCGTAGGAGAGGGCGATGAGGAGCAGGCCGAATGCCGGGATCTCGAGGTTGATGAGCCGGGTCAGGTAGTCCCGCCTCTGCGGGAAAGCGGTGATGACCGTCCCGGTCAGCAGGATGATGAGCCCGATGATGAACTCCGGGGTCATGGCTCCCCCTTCCGGCAGAGCTGGAGGACCACGATCGTCGAGACCGGCAGGATCAGGGAGAGGGCGATCGCGATATCCACGTATCCCCGGTCCATGAGGAGTGGCATGACCGCTCCTGAGAGCAGCCCGATAGCGATCAGTTTGCGGAACGGGTCCCGTGATATCCCGGTATAGACCGAACCGGTGACGGCGATGGCACCAAAGAGCCAGAGAAGGATCTCATTCACGGTGCTCACCCTTCTCCATGCCCCCGGCATAGACGCTGGCGATGGCGTTCGACTCGAATGTGCTCCCGACAAAGTAGGCGACCGCTGCCACGAGTGCCAGGGGATGGGGGATCATCAGGGCGATGATCCCGGAGATGGCGAAACTGAAGACATTGAGGAACGGGAGTTTTCTCAGGGTATCCGGCTCGGTGATCACCCTGACCGCTCCATAGAGGGCGACGAGGGAACAGACCCAGAGGGCGACCTGGTCGGGTGAGGCCGGGATCAGTTCCTCCACCTCCAGACAGCCCCGAGGAGCCTGCTGGACCACGGGTGCCAGACCCCCTGGATCGTCAGGATGGCCAGGACCATTCCGGCGATGAATGCAGAGGGCGGGATACCGATGAGGCTCCCCCCGTACACGATCCCGGTGGCAGTGAAGCACCCGGTTGTTCCTGCGTACCCGGGATCATGGCAGATCCGGTTTCCGATATACACCAGAACCGTGGCGGTGAGTCCGCCTGCAATCCCGAAACAATACACGCCGCATGCGGCAAGCAGCGTTCCGGCTGAGGCATCAGGCGATGAGACGATATTCCCCATCATCGTCCCTCCCCTGATATCTCCCCCTCCCCGTCTCACTGCCTCTGCGATGGCCGTAGCCCCGGAGACGCCCCCTTCACGGGGGAGGTTGAAAATCATATCAATGATGATAAAATTGAGCCAGCAGCAGACGGCGGCAATCAGGATATGAAGGAGCGGTTCGATCATAAACGTTTGTACACCGTAGGCTTTGCCCGATGGCACATTAAAGGTTTTGATACATGCGGATGGATCATTACGGTGAGAACCGGGGTTATTTCCTCCGTCCCCTGTTCCTTCTTCCCCCGGTGATCTCCCGCCGGGAGTGGGCAGAGTTGTAGAACCTGAGGGACTCGCTCACGATATTCTTCACCCAGGGGTCATCGGTCCCCTCGATCTCCTCGGGGGTGATATTGTACCAGCAGGTCCGGGAGAGGAGGTGTGCCGGGTCATCGCTCTCCCACCGGGGGGAGGCATACCCTTTCTTCTCCCCCTTGTTGAGGGTGCAGATGGCATCCTGGGAGTCTGATACGTGGACGTAGAATGCGCAGACCGAGCAGGGCCGTATCTGTCGTATCTCAACGGGGGGAAGATTCATCGCCTTTCGTTCCGGATTCATTCATTTCGGATCCCGGGGGGAGATCCCCTGCCGGTCCGGGCGCCGGAAGAGGTTTCATACGCCCCGGGGACAATATATGGAGTATTCCTCATCCGGCAGACTCTCTGCCATCCGGAACCTGCGTCACCGGTCCGGACGATACTGATTATCATTACTGATGTCCATGTATAATCCCTTCTATGTCACCCATGACCTGAATACCCGGATCCCCTCTGAGTCCGGCACCCTGGTCCCGGTATTCGCCGACGGCCGGGGAAATATCCTCTGCCAGGGATCTGATCCGGTACGGGAGATCCCCGGGCCGGAGATGGTTCAGGTAGAATCAGCCCCGATCCTGGTCGGGAGCTCGGCTGATACCGTCTGGATGGTACACCGGATCTCCCCTGCCTCCCTGCTGCCTCCCTCCTTCAGGATGGCCGACCTGCGTTCCCTCGCAACGACCCTTCCCCCGTCACTCCTGGGGATCTACGGGCGGGCCATCCAGCTGGCCAGGTTTGATCTCACCACCACGTTCTGCGGCGAGTGTGGTGCCGGGAACCGGATGAAAGAGGATGAGATCGCGAAGATATGTCCGTCCTGCGGTCTTCTCACCTTCCCCCGCCTCTCCCCGGCGATCATCGTCCGTATCACCGACGGGGACCGGATCCTCCTGGCACGGTCTCCGGGGTTCCCTGCCGGTATGTTCAGCGTCCTGGCCGGGTTCGTCGAGCCGGGTGAGTCTCTGGAAGGGGCGGTGCACCGGGAGATCCTCGAGGAGGTGGGAGTCAGGATCACCGGGCTGGAGTACTTCGGGTCACAGCCCTGGCCGTTCCCTGACTCCCTGATGATCGGGTTCACTGCCCGGTATCTCTCGGGTGAGGTCCGGTGTGACGGGGTGGAGATCGAGGAAGCCGGCTGGTTTGAACGGACCCGGCTCCCCTCGCTTCCCGGCCCGCTCAGCATCTCCCGGGCGTTGATCGACGACTTCCTTGCGGGTGGGGCATAACCCTTATGCCCTGCCCGGCCTGTACCTTTCTCATGCACTTCCGCCCGGTCCTGGTTATCCCTGTTCTTCTCGTCTTCCTCGTCTCCTCCCCGGTCGCCGCTGCCGGACCCGGGGCAGAGGAGGCATGGGAGGCCGGAAAGGCGCTCTGGGACGAACGCCGGTATGATGAAGCCCTTCTGCTCTTTGAGAACGCCACCCGCCTGGATCCCTTGTTCACCGATGCCTGGTACTATGCCGGGCTGACCCTTGCCCGGCTTGAACGGTACGAGGAGGCGGTTGCCGCCTACGAGACGCTCGGCACGCTCGACCCGGCGAGTGCGGTCGTCTGGTTTAATAAAGGGACGAACCTTGTGCGGCTGAACCGGACCGATGAAGCCCGTGCCGCGTATGAGAAGGCGATCGAGCTTGATCCTGCGTATGCCTTCCCCTGGTATAATCTCGGGAATCTCCATGCCGATGCCGGGAAATTCCGCGAGGCACTAGAGGCGTATGATACTGCCATCAGGATCGATCCCACCTTCGTCCCTGCCTGGAAAGGGCTCGCCGGGATGCAGGCAAAGCTCGGGAAAGTCACGGAATCTGTTCACTCGTTTGAGATTGCCCGGGATCTGGAGAACTCCTGATCCCCGGGTCCTCATCTTCATTCTTTATTGCCCTCCCCTGCTCATCAGTGATCATGCACCGACCTGGCCTCAGTGACAGGGGGGGAATCATCACCGGCCGCGATGCCGAAACGGTTACGGTCCGGCTCAGAATTCCTGCAGGGGTAATTACCCCGGATCAACTGCGGGGGATCGCTGATATTGCCACGCGGTACCATACCGGGGTCTCCCTCACCGTGAGGCAGACCGCCGAACTGACCGGGGTGGATCCCCGCTCCATCCCGGCACTCCTCGAAGAGCTCAGGGCGAACGGAACCCCGCTCGGGAGCGAGATGAATGAGGTGGTCAATGTGACCGCCTGTCCCGGTACTGACCGGTGTATCTTTGCCCAGATAGACTCGGTCTCCCTTGCCCGGCAGATTGATGCCCGCCATGTTGGCAGGGACATGCCGGTGAAGGTACGGATAGCGGTCTCGTCCTGTCCCTACTCCTGCATGAGCGAGCGGCTCAACGAGATCGGAATCACCGGGGTGGTGATGCCATATCGTCGTCCGGGTGAATGCACCGGGTGTGACAGCTGTACCCAGTACTGCAAGGAAGGGGCGATATCCATCAGGAACGGGGAGATCGTCCTTGATATGGACCGGTGTATCCTCTGTGGGATGTGTGTCATCAGTTGTCCGTACGGAATCATCCATGCCGACCCGCCTGCCTTTCAGATCACCGTCGGGGGGAGGCGGGGGCCGCGTCCGGCCCTGGGCAGGCATCTGGTCACCGTGAAGAGCGGGGAGTCGGCACTCCGGGTTGTGGATATGGTGATTGACTGGATCTACCGCACGGCCTATATGGGATCGCTCCTGCAGGATCAGATCAATGATCTCGATTTTGACGAGTTCAAGTGCCGGGTCATCTCCACGCTTCCCCCTGAAGAGATTGAGACCGGGTTCACGGTACCTGATCCGTGCGGGTTCATCCTCTCATGAGGGTGATCCATGTTGCCGGGTGGTCAGGGTCAGGGAAGACCACCTTCATCCGGGATCTTATCCCTGCCCTCTCCCGGCTGGGCAGGACCGGTACGGTCAAGCATATCGGGGATCATACCTGTGACCTGCCGGCCGGGAAGGATACAACGGTCCAGTATGATGCCGGTTCGTTCGTGGCTGCCGGGATAGACCAGGAGAAGATGATGATCACCTGCCGGTCGGTCTCCCTGGGTGAGGCACTGGATCTCCTGGCGGATGCGGGGGTGAGGTATGCGGTCATTGAGGGGTTCAAGGCGGTTCCCTTCACGAAGGTGGTGATCGGGGACCTGGATATCCCTGCCCTCCTCACCAACCCGTCTGTACCGGAACTGATCGCGATCCTTGACCGGTTTGATTCATACCATACTCTTCAGTCCCTGGTGCATGAGCTCGGCGGGTCTTCCCGCGACCCGGTCTATACCCTGAGCGGTGAGGTGGATCCGGGATTGCTGCTTCCGGGCCGGGAGTCCCTCCTGGAGGAGGAGATCCGCCGGCTGGAGGGGATATCTGCGGTGAGGGTTGCCTGGAACGCCCCCTCCCCCGGGATTGCCGGCCGGTACTTCGTCGTCTGCCGCTCCTCCATTCCGCAGGCCGGGCTCTGTGCCCTCTCCCTCTGCGGCGGATTCTTCGCTGAGCCGACGGATTCTGACCTGAACGGGGTGAGCCTGTTCTGATATTCCCGGGAACCGATGTGACCGATGAGGATCTCCTGGTCTCTCTGATCACCGGGATCGCCGGTGCCGGGGAAGATCGGGCCCGGGTGGTGGAGCAGGCCATCCCGGGACTGGTGAGGATTGCGGGGCGGACCCTCCTCACCCTCCGCCGGTCTCTCCCCCGGTTCGGACAGAGTGAGTGGCCCTGGCTCTCAGGTGGTCAGCCGGGAGACCTGACCCGGCAGGATGCGAACCGGTTCCTTGCTGCCTGTATCCTTGAACTCCAGGCCGGGAAGACCGATGTCTGGGGGAATGTTGCGTACCTCTCCTCAGAACTGCTGGATGATCCTGAGAACCTCTGGAAGGCGATCCTGGCCCACTCGGCAGACGGGTGGGCGGCACAGTTCTGGGAGTATGACCTGCATCCTGAACCTGCGGTGCATGCCCGGCTGCATGTGGTTGCTGAGAAGATGATCGGGTATTACCAGGGGGATGCCCGGAGGATCTGGGAGGGGTATGAAGAGAATCCCCCTGAAGTCTTCCGCCGTCTCCGGATCCTCGGCGTTCCCCGATCGACGGCATGCCTGGTGATCGGTGCCCTCAAGGACGAGGGGTATGTGAGCGGGCCGTTTGATGTCGTGGGTGATGTGGTCGACTCCCGGGTTCTTGCCAGGATCGTCTGCGGGGAGGGGAGGGGCATCAGCCCGTACCAGGCCCGGATGCTCGCCCGGCGTGTCTGCAGCCGGGATCCCTGGATCCTGGATCGCCCGCTCTATGTCCTGGGAATGACCACCTGTATCCCTGGTCCGAGATGCCAGCGCTGCCCGGCCCGTGCCGGATGTGTGTATGCGGTCAGTACCGGTCTCGGGGTAAGCATCGGTACAGCGGTATACGAGGGGCTCTTTGGCCGGAAGACGGTTCAAAAGAGCCTCAAAGGCTGGCTCTGATCCGGCTCATCGATCCCCGGGGTGGAGGACCCGGAACGATACCGCCCCCCGCTGCACACACCGGGCCACGGACCGTTCCCGCTGGCTGAGCACCTTCCGCTCCCCGCTCTTCACCTCGCAGAAGATGATCTCTCTCACCTCCCCCTCTGATAACCCGTCAAAGACGATGAGATCGATCGGGGATCCGAGGAACCGGGCATCTGACGGATTGTAATCAAAGGAGGGGAAGAACGGGATCAGGTGTTCGGTCACCTTCCCGTGGATCACCTCCCGGGACCGTTTGATCGCATCCTTGCGTAACCGGTCTTCTTCCTGTTCCTGCCAGTGCCGGGTTCTCAGCGTCACCTCCCTGCTGATGGTATCTTCTGAGGCATCCTGTACCTGTCTTCTGAACTCTTTCATCTCCTGCTTCTTCCACTTCTCATGGAGGATCCTGGCCCGTTCCCCGGTCTTCATCGAGAGCCTGATGCACCAGAGCGCAAGTGCGGTGAGGATCAGGATGAGCAGGATGATGATGATCGTCTCGTGCATCGCTCTGAGATCTCTCCTGGTGAGGGATATCTGGGATCCTGTTCGTCTCTCAGCAGCTGCCTCTTCCTGCTGTGTGGTTGATCGCGTATCCGGGGGCGGTCAGGATGATGAAGGCAGGGAGGATAGGTGTTGCGGGCAGGCGTGGTGAGAAGAGCATCGTCCGGTGATCATGGGCGGGTATCTGCAGAAGAGAGGGCCTGCAGAGGTCTGCCCTCGACGTCTCCTCCCTTCTGCCGGTACAATCACTGGTGCATTCGTGTGTGGATCAGGGAATAGTCTGCATGACTGCCGGGGTATTCCTTCCATCAGATTAATTTTTGATTTCAGCAATCCGGACCAGGATCTTCTGCTTTTGTGGAGCGTGTGGCTTCCCGGAGTCCTTCCAGGAGTATCCGGTGACGATGCACCGGACCTCTTCACCGGCGATGGATCTCTCAAGGATGGTATCACATC
>CAZSVH010000048.1:0-12213 GCA_964610235.1 uncultured Methanospirillum sp.
CAGCAGTATCTTGGACTCCGTGAAGAGGCCGAACATGAGACCGCCAGGCTGAACGGGGCCCTTCTGACTCTCCAGGATGAGTATGCAACGCTGAAAGGGACCACAGATGCCGAAATCGCCACTCTCACCGGGCAGATTTCATCTCTCTCTGAAACAATCGAAGCGGAAAGGTCCCGGCTTTCCGGATTACTCACCCGGAAAGAAGGAGATATCCGGAAGGTACGGGAGGAGATGAAGAGGACTGCCCTGCGTCTCCGGGCCTCTGAAGATCATTCGCAGGAGCTGGAGACCCGGTTACAGGGGACCATCGATCATCTGAATCACCTGATCCATGCCGAACGCAGGATTCGTGAACGGGAACTGAAAGAACGCGATGCACTGGTCAGTGAACATGAGCGAGAACTCCGGGAGGCCGGGAACCGGCTCACCCGGGTCCTGAGCGATCTCGCAACTGAACAGGCTGCCAGGATTTCTGAGCAGGAGGAGTCCTCTCTTCGCATATCAGTGCTTGAGGAGGAGAATCACACCCTCAACTCCTCCCTCTCCCGTCTGAACGGGGAGTATGCGGACACCGTTCAGTCTCTCGAGGATCGCATCCGTTTCCTGGGAGAGGCGCACCAGGAAGAACTGCTGGGGCGGGATCAGGATCTTGCTACAGTCAGGAGAGAAATGGTCGCCCGGGTCGCTGCCCATGAGGCAGTGCTGGCGGATCGGGATCAGGAAGCAGAGAAACTCTCCCTGCGGCTGGCGACACTTGGGGATGAGATCTCAGCCCTCCACAAATCCCTGGAGAGTGCCAGAGAGGAGAATGAGGCGATCTCCAGGGATATTCGTGCGGCAGGAGTCCGGTTGGAAGAGGAACGTGATGCCCGGATCGCAGAGAGGGCAGCCCTTCAGGCAGAACTGAACAAGACCCGGGATATTCACCGGCAGGGGATGCAACAGTCAGAGGAGATCCTCCATCAGACCCGGCGTGAACGGGATGAGCTGGAGATACAGAACCATGCACTCGAGGAGTATTACCGGGGGGAGGTCGCCGGGCTGCATGATGAGATCGAACTGGTGCAGGCCGGGGGAAGAGACCGGGAAGATACCCTGGTCCGGGATATTTCGGTACGGGATGCACAGATCGCTGATCTCTCCACCAATAATGAGGCATTACGGGCTGAGATCGAACGGATCCGGGTCCGGTATATCAGGCTGCAGGAGGCAGTCAGGGCTGAGAAGGATGAATCGGTTCATGCTCTGTACCGGGATATTGCTGCCCTTGAGGACCAGGTTTCTGGGAAAAATGCGGAGATTGCAGACCTGAACCGGAAGATTCTCCGCCTTGACGAAGAGAACACCCGTCTTGTTCAGACCGCATCCCGGGTTGCTGACGCTGATACGATCTCTTCTCCCCGGATTGACCCTGTCGTTCCACCCGGAGAGCCGGTCCCCCTCCCGGCATCCCTTCAGGATCCCAGGCGGAGAGACGTCTTCCTTCTCGCCGCAGATCTTGAGGATTCGTCCCGGGCTCCGGAAGCGGCAGAGAAACTCGTCAGGATGGGGAGTGACGTCGTGGACATCCTTATTCCCCTCCTTCATACCGGCTCGATCCAGCGGAGGGTCTGGCTTGCGGTCATCCTCTACGAGATTAATGACAACCGGGCAACTCTCCCGCTCATGAAACTCCTCGAGACACCGAAGTTCCATTTCAGGGAACTTATCTGGGAGGCAAAAAAGGAGTACCGGACCAGGAGGAAGACCGGGGAGGGGACCCCACAGCCCGCCTCTCTTCAGGCAGGTCCCACTTTCCCAGGTTCAGGTGCCTGATCAGAATGCGAAGTTAAACGCAATCAGGGCAACGATAATCAGGATACTGCTGTGTTTTACCCCTGCCTTGATAGAGGACTCTCCCATCATTCCTGCGATGAGACCTGAAAAGAATCCCTGAACCAGGCAGGTGTGGTAGAGGATACGGTCAAGGGTGCTGAGGGACATCTTTCCCACCCCTGACATTGCCCCTGACATGGAGAGCCCTTCGGTACTCTGATTTGCGAGAACAGCCAGGAACTGGGTCGATATCACACCGATGACGAAGATGAAGACGAAGAAGGAGAGATAAACGATGGCTGTGTAGATGAACATCTCTGAAAGCCGATCCCGCTTGAGAATCTCGCTCATCCGTGCATCATCAGCCGCGATTCTGAGCAGTTCGGATATTGAACTGCTCATGGTCGATGCCTTGGTGATCAGGGTGACTGTCCGGGCAATCAGGGCAGTCCGGACCCTGAGTTCAAACCTGACCAGTGCATCGCTGAAGTTTGCCCCCCAGAGAATGTCACGCTGGATATGCTTAATCTCATACGCAAGGATACCCAGGTTTGCCCGTGCCATGATGGTGATCGACTGGGTCAGGGTCAGCCCGACCTCATTAATCCCTGCCATCCGGTCGAGAAAATCAGGGATAAGCGACTCCATCCCGCGGATTCTGCTGTTCCACAACGTATAGAATACGGCATAGGGGATCATCACGATCAGCATTGCAATCATGATCTGATCATCCACCGAGGTGACCATGGTATCGATATCGCCGGACTCCATGTTCAGAAAGGCGAGAACCACGACGATTATCGCGACCGGAACCGAGAAATAGAAGGAGAGTCCCGGGTTCTCCACGAAGGCTCTCAGCGGCTGGGCAATCCATTTCTTGAGGTTTTTTATCTTGTCGAACCGTTCCATGGCAGCGAAGAGGGGTTCTTCCCCGTCTTTCTCCCTGACCCTGACATCAGAGTACTGATTCAGCCACTTGGCCTTGACGTACTTGATGACATTCTCGTCCTTGATTGAGATGGTATCTATCATGAGGATGAAGATAAGGGACCCGATCGGAAGGACGATGTAGCCGATGAGGGAGAGCTCAAAGATGGCTGATGATCCCATCATCCCCATCACGACCATGATCGTGATCAGGAAGAGAGGGCCGGCGATGAAGATGGTGACATAAATCTCGCCGACAAGGCCGAGGAACTGCAGAAACTCTTTCTGCTCAAATTTCGCCTCTTCCTGGAGGAGATGAACCCGGTCTCTCAAAAACTGGCCCAGGTCACCCCCGCTCTCCACGGTGGAGAGCATATCCTGCAGAAAATCCCGCATCTTCTGGGACGGGGTTGTCTCACTCAGGTGCCGGAGGGCACTGACGACATCATACCCGAAGAACTCGGCGTCTCTGACCACCTGTCTGAATTCGTATGCCACCTCACCATAGATAGCGGACATCTCTGAAATTGATTTGAGAATCCCGAGGAGTTCAGCCCCTCCCCTCCGCATGGCATACATGTAGGCGACGGCATTATGGAGGCCCACGTTGATCTTCGTGGTCCGGGTCATCTTTTCAAGGGAAGGGAAGATGAGCACCGCCTTGTAGGCGATGAAACCGCCGATGCAGAAGAGAATGATCCCGGCGATCGCCTCAAGAGCGATCATGATTGGCAGGGCGGCATTCTCCATGCTCATGTTCAGGTTCAGAACATTGTACAACTCTGGTTTTAATGCCAGGTTCGAGCTGAAGAGATCGGTGGTGAGGAGGAATGCGGTGACGAAGAATCCTATCAGGGCGAAGACAAGCCCTGCCATCAGGCCGACGAAGAGAGCCTGTCTGACGTAATGCTCGACCGTGACCCCTGCCCGGATACCGGTGAGATCCTTCTTCAGGTTCAGGAATCCGTCCGGATTGCGGGCCAGCCAGGCACGAACGAGATTGTCAGCATTCATGTTGTGATCCTGCTGAGATTGTCCAGGTTGTCGACGACCCGCTGCCGATCGATATAATAGGCCTGGATGACCTTGGTGAAGTTGACGTAATCGCGCAGGTCCTGTGTCTTGATTGCGTTGAGAACCGCCTTTCGCATCTCGAGTTCATCGAGGAGTACCTCCTTGCTCCACCCGTTCAGGGTGGAGATGTCTCCCAGAACCTGGGAACGGCCGGTGTACCTGAATGAATCAGTCAGCGTGTCGTACTCGAAGACGGTATTGACCATGATGTTGCCGGTGGCCGGATCAATCCCGGCAATCTCGACGACTTCATCACTCCTCCTGACCCGGTCACTCCCCACCTGCATCTGTTTCTGAATGCTCAGAATGTTCAGGGCCTGCAGCATGTTCCGTGGTACGTTCAGCGGCTCGTTCTCGAGACGGTGGATGGCAGCATCGACACTCCCCGCGTGCATGGTCGAGAAGGTGGTATGTCCGGTGTTCATCGCCTGGAAGAGGGTCTGTGCCTCAATACCACGGACTTCACCGACAAGAATGTATTCGGGACGCTGACGCATCGCAGCCTTGAGGAGCATGAACATATCGACCGAGGTCCCGCCTTCCGAGACTGAATCACGGGTGATACTGGCGATCCAGTTATCGTGGAAGAGGGTTACTTCGCGCGTATCTTCGATGGAGATGACCTTTGCGAGCGGGGGGATGAAGAGGGAGACTGCATTCAGTGAAGTGGTCTTGCCTGATGCTGTTCCTCCGATGAAGACCAGACTCATATTATTCTCAATGGCCAGCCAGAAGTAGGCCATCATGTCTGCGTTGAAGGTTTTCAGGTCCATCAGATCGATGGGGGTGATGGGTTTCTCACGGAATTTCCTGATGGTAAATGAGGTTCCACGCGAAGTAACTTCTTTTCCGAACGTCAGCTGAAGGCGTGACCCGTCCGGGAGGGTTGCATCAATCAGGGGGTTAGCCGAGGAGATGTGTTTTCCTGATCGCTGGGCAAGGGTGATGGCGAGGGCGATCAGCGCCTCGGACTCGAACTTGATGTTGGTCTTGATGTTGAGTTCTTTGCGGTGGAAGAGAAAGATGGGAATTTCGTCGCCATCGCAGGAGACATCTTCGATATTCGGGTCAACCATCAGGGCATTGATCCGTCCCCATCCGAGATAGTTTCGCACCAGGTAATATTCAATTTTGAAGAGTGACCGCTGATCGAGATGGATACCGTAATAGGTGAGGAGCTCGGTGACCTTGGAGAAAAGAAGGTATTTTCGGTCGATTCCCAGTTCCTCATCGGTCAGAATGAGGACATCCCTGAGATCCTCGTGGAGCCGTTCGAGAAGTTCATACTCAAAAGGAGTTAACGCCGGTTCAAACAGGAGGTACTCCTTCAGGCGTGTCTTCACATTAAGGGCGATGTATACGAGGGCCTTTCCTTCTTCTGCCCAGTATTCACGGGAATATTCATAACCGGGGGGGAGTTCGGGATCGACGAGGGATCCATGCTTCTCAAATGAGTACTCCTCGATATCGGCCTTTCGGGAGAGGGAGAATTTCCGTAAAAATTTCTTGGAATAGTTCAGGTCCCGGCTCTCCTTCTCGGTGCCCAGCATCTTTGAGAGTTCTTTCCGGTTTTCCTCCACTCCCCTGTCGGGTTTCTCAACGATGGGTGCGATCTTGATCCGGGTGACCTTTCCCCCTTTCTTCTCCTCATGTTCGGTCTCTTCAGTCAGGGGGAGAGCCATCTCATCCGGCTCGCGTATCCCGCGGCTGATGTCTTCCTCCTCCTGGAGTAGGGGTGAGATCGGAACCGGTTTTTTCACCTTTTTTGGTTGTTTATCTGCCTTTTTCCCGGAGAAGAACCCGGGCAGTTTCAGGGTGATTGTCTTATTCTTCTTTTTCTCTGATGATACGGATTTTTTACCCGGTTTCTTCTCTGTTCCTGCTTCCCCCACCATAATCCTTCCTACCGGGTAACGGCTTCCCCCTGCCTTCCCGGTTAACTAAGAGTAAGATAAGCTTCCATCCAATAAAAACCATGAGAGATCCCCTGACCCGCCGTTTGATCCCCTGCCCCTCTGTCCGGCCTCTCAGACGGCTCCTCCTGACCACTGGACGGATGAGTGATTGAAGGGATACTATTTATGTAAAATCAGAGATAATTAACACATAATCTTGTTTTTGGAGATAGGATGTTTTCTGATCTGAAATATTATATGCCCACGGGTCTGTCAACTCTCGATCCTGTCTTTGATGGTGGCATTCCCCCGGGATCCGTGATACTGCTCAAAGGTGATATCGGTTCAGGAAAAGTCGAATTTGCATACACATCCCTCATTAACCTCTCCCTTCTGATGCCCCGGGTGGTGGACAAGAAGAATCCCCGGATCATCCCGGCCGAGATCCGGTACATAACCGTCACCAAGATGCGTGAAGACATCCTTCGGGAGATCGGGCAGTCATTTGAACCGGATCTCCTGAGCCATATCGATCAGGTCCAGTTTGATGATCTCTCTGATATCTATTTTGATTCAAGTCTGGTGCCGATCACCTGGTATTCGGATTATGATGATATCATCGAACGGATGGAGAAGAGACGGAAGGTCCATGATAATGTTCTGACCACTCTCTCCTATATGCTGATGGACGTGCCCCGGGAGAGTCTTGTCATCATCGATTCACTCACCGAGATCGCGACTCAGCACCTGGCGGCTGATTCATGGCCCGATCTCACGGCTTTTCTCCGTGGTCTGCAACGGGTTGCAAAGAAATGGGATACCTGTTTTTACCTGGTTCTGACCAAAGGAATCCTGAACCAGTGGCAGGAGATTGAGGTGGCGGATGCTGTTGATGCCGTTATTCATTTCAGATGGGAAGAGTCTACTACGGCGAAGCGGCAGAGGATTTTGTATGTGGAGAAGTTCAGGGGAGTGATGATCCACCTGGAAGAACGGGAGATGGTCAAGTTTGCGGTGAAGATCACGCCCGGGCGTGGATTTGAAGTGAGCAACATCAGGGTGATTATATGAGTGGAGAGCGGATCCCGTTCGGTATCAAGGGTCTGGATGAGATGTTGTCCGGGGGGCTGATCCCAGGCACGGTCGCTTCCGTTGTCGGTCAGTACGGGTGCGGAAAGACCAGTTTTGCCCTGTATTTTCTCTGGGCCGGTCTTCAGAATAATGAAAATGTGATCTATATCAGCCTGGAAGAACGAAAGTCCCGTATCATGTATTATATGAAAGATAAGGGATGGGATATCGAGCCGTACTATAATAAAACGCTGACCATCGTCAATCTGGATCCTTCTGACTTCAATCTTGCCATCAACAGTGTGAAGAACGAGCTTCCTGAACTGATTAAGCGCAAGGAAGCACGCAGGGTTGTCATTGATCCGGTATCCCTCTTCGAAGATCTCTTTGACAGTGATGCAACGCGGAGGAGGGAGATGATGCGGTTCCTTGAGAGTCTGCGTGACCAGAACTGCACCTCTCTCCTGACCAGCGAGGCGGACCGGAAGAACACGTTCTCGAGCAGATACAACCTGATTGAGTACCTGAGCGACTGTGTGATCCTCCTCAGGTACGCACGGGGTGCGGATACGACCGATGTCCACCTCGCGATTGAGGTCATCAAGATGCGGATGTCTGCTCATTCCCGTGAAGTGAAGCCCTACGAGATTCTTCAGGACTCGGTGATGGTCTATACTGAGGCCAATGTGTTCTGATTCCCCTTGTTGCTCCCATCATACACTCTCTTTGCCCTGCCTCTCCCGGGAAAGCCCATATGCACCTGCTGACTGATATAATGGGTATGCGAGTACTCACGGGTCTGATGATTATTCTGATCACAGGGGTCATGATGGCAGGATGCACCCAGTCATCACCGGGTATGGATGGTTCGTCCCAGGCCGGGAGTCCGGAATCCGGGGTGATGACGGATGACGGAATCGATAAGTACCCCCCGCCTCCTGTTGATAACGCCGTTTCTGCCCAGATTAACGACAAGGATCTGACGGATCGGAGTATCAGTGTCTTCTTCTCAGGCGGAAAGGGACAGAAGATGGTCCGCGATGCATGGATTGTGGTGAAACGGAGTGATGGATCCATCGAACGGGTTCCGCTCCCCCCGACTGCGCAGAGCGAGGTGAAGCTTGAAGGATCAGATGGTGAGGACCTGATCCGGGTCTTTGCAGAGTACTACGACGGAGCCGTCTATCAGATCGGTGAGAAGCGGGTAAAGATGCGAATGAGGGCATGACTCTCTCTCCGTTCTTCCGGCATTCCGGTATCTCTCCTCTGATCATTTCATGAAAATTACCTGGCGTGAGATCAGTTCCCAGCGGAACAGTTTTGCCGCACTCTACGCGGCGTGCGAGATGCATGGGTACACTCTCATACCGGCCCGGGCTCCGGAGGGTGATGTGACGCTGTACAGCCTGAACTCTATCCAGGCTCCTCTCCTCAGTGACGAGATCAGGGATGCCCGCTGCATCACGATCGCCGGGGGACCCCATGCGACGGCATGCCCCGCCGAAGTGGCAGAGGTGGCTGACTATGTCGTGGTTGGTGAGGGAGAATACACACTCCCGCGGCTGCTGGATGCCATCAGGTCCGGGGGTCCGGTACCCCCGGGAGTGGCCACCCGGGAGGGATACACCCCGGCAGATCACACGGTCATCCCTGATGCATACCCCAGTTTCTCCCGTTTCAAGGGTTATATTGAGATCTCCCGGGGATGTCCCCATGCATGCCAGTACTGCCAGACCCCCTGCCTCTTCGGACGCCGGATGCGACACCGGGGCCTTGGTTCAGTGCGGGAACTGGCCGGGCATTTCAGGCAGATCCGTCTGGTCACTCCCAATGCCCTGGCGTACGGATCAGACGGACGGCATCTCCGGCTCGATAAGGTGGAGCGGCTCCTTTCGCTCCTGAAGAAGGAGCTCTCACGGGAGGTCTATTTCGGGACATTTCCGAGTGAGGTGCGCCCGGAATCCGTCACAAAAGAGGCGGTTGAACTGATTCGGCAGTACTGTGACAACACCAGACTGCACATCGGGGTACAGTCCGGGAGTGATGCCTGCCTCTCACGGCTGCACCGCGGCCATACCTGCGCCGATGCGCTGTCTGCCATAGACTGTACCCGCGATGCCGGCCTGATCCCCCTGGTGGATGTGATCTTCGGGTTCCCCGGGGAGACCGCAGAAGAGCAGGCGGATACGGTACGACTGGTCCGCGAAGTCTGCAGAAACGGGTATGTTCATGCACACCGCTTCATTCCCCTCCCCGGCACTCCTCTCGCCGGTTCTTCTCCTGAACCGGTAATCCCGGAGGCAAAACGGATCCTCGGTTCCCTCGCCCTTTCCGGGAGAGTGACCGGGTCATGGAATGAACCTGAGGTAAGGTTTTTTAGACGCGTTTCATATTAGTACTCATGTTGAAAGCGCTCCTGCTTGCAGATCTGCACGGTGAATACGGGATGATTGAGTCCTTTATGGAACTCAGCCCTGATATTGTGTTCATCGCAGGGGATATTACCAATATGGGGACTGCAGCCGATGTGGAGACCTGCTTCTCCCGGATTGATGTTCCCAGCTTTGCCGTCCCAGGGAACTGTGACCCCAAAGAGGTCGTTGATGCCCTGGAACGGTCCAGTTGTGTAAACCTGCACGGGTCATCCATGAATCTGGGAAAGATCTCCCTGGTGGGGATCGGTGGATCCAATCCTACGCCGTTCGGGACTCCCAATGAGCTGACTGATAAGCAGATCGACGATCTTCTCAGGGTTCCGGTCAACCGGATGGACAAGGCCCTTCACCGGGTCCTGATCTCCCATGCCCCGCCGCAGGGGATCCTTGATGAGATCGGTGGAAATCATGTCGGTTCAGCCACCGTGAAGAAGTACCTTGAACACTTTGACCTCGTCTGCTGTGCCCATGTGCATGAACAGCGGGGAGTATACGAAGGAGAGGGGATCAAGGCAGTCAACCCCGGTCCGGCGGCGATGGGGAACTGTGCCATGATTCACTTTGGTGACGACGCCAAGGATATCGAGATTAAACTCCTGACGGTCTAGAAAGGAGTAATTCCAGGTAGGAAGCGGTTATCCGCTCTCCGGTCACCCCAATCTCTTTTGCCAGGGCATCAACCCGCCCGGCTGCGCCGGCAGCATCGTCGGCGGTGATCAGTTCGATCTCCACGAAATCGCCCAGATTCTCAACCTGGTCCAGTGAGATGGTAAAATCCTCATACCGGTAGTACTCCCGCATCTTCCTGACGATGGCGACCGGGATGAACCCGAGCCGGGTGACGATACTGTCAAAACAGCGGGAATCCTGGATCTCCAGGTTCAGTTCCTCGCGGATCTTTGACCCGAGGATGGTATTCTTCGGACCCTTATAGGTCACGGTACTCCGTCCCCCTGCCTCCCTGAGGCGGAGTGCCTCGTCGGTCACCCCGAAATCCCGATGGGGAGCATTATAATAGGTGTCATGTTCGGTGAGGATTTCTGACAGGGTGCCCCCTCTTTCCAGAATCCGGCTCCTTATCTCAACGATATCGGGAACCCTGACCTTAATTTCAATCTCCAGCATATCCTACCCTTTATCTATTTGGCTCCCCATTTAATAAAGGAACCAAGATGCCTGTCAAGGAAGGAGACTTTATTAAACTCAGCTATACCGGCCGGAGTTTTGGGACGGTATTTGATACTACCCGTGAGGATGATGCAAAGGAGTCGGGGACATTTGATGAGAATAAAAAATATGCTCCCGTGATCGTCTGTGCCGGAAAACAGCAGATCCTCCTCGGACTTGATGAAGCGGTCATCGGAAAAGAGCCGGGGACCGGGGGAGAGATCGAGATCCCTCCTGAGAAGGCGTTCGGAGAGCATGAACAGGAGTTGATGCGCTCTTTTGAGAAGAAGGTCTTCAAGGAGAAACCGGCCGAGGGGATGCGGGTCAGCATCCCGAATGTCGGTGAGGGTACGGTTGCCAGGATCATCGGGAACCGGGTCCTTGTGGACTTTAATCACCCGCTGGCCGGGCAGACCCTGACCTATTCATATCAGATCGAGGGGATTGTGGAGGATCCGGTAGAGCAGATCCAGGGATTGATCCAGGTCTTCTCAGGCGTCGAGACGGAGGTCTCCCTTGAGAACGGGACGGCCCGTGTGAATCTTCCTGCTGGAATCTATTCATACAGCCGGCGGTTTTCCGGTGCCAAGCCGTACATCACGGTCTCTGTCTTTGACCTGGTCAGTGGTGTCGAAGAGATCGAGTACGTGGAAAAGTACACGAAACCAGAGAAGAGAACAGAAGAGAAGACTGAAGAGAAGTCTGAATAGATTTCAGACCCTTTTTTTATTGAACGATCGTTGCTTTCAGGATTTTTATCTCTTCCTTGGGACGATCATTCCGATCGGTCTTTGCTTTTCCGATAGCATCGACGACATCCATCCCCTCGATGACCTTCCCGAATACCGGGTGATTGCGGTCCAGGTGCTTGTTATCGACCAGATTGATGAAGAACTGGCTCCCCCCCGTATTCGGGCCGGCGTTTGCCATGGAGATGGTTCCTCTTGCGTTCCGGTTGTCGGCGGTGATCTCATCCCTGATGGTATATCCTGGTCCCCCGGTCCCGGTTCCTTTCGGGCATCCCCCCTGGATCATGAATTTTTCGATGACCCGGTGGAATATGATCCCGTCGTAAAAACCCTCAGATACCAGTTTCACAAAATTTCCCGTGGTTATCGGGCGGTTTTCAGACAATTCAATCAGGATATCCCCCATCGTTGTTGATACCCTGACCCTGGTAGGTTCTGCCATGTCTCTTAGGTTTGGCATGATGAGTGATAGGTTCTCTGGTCCGAGCTTTGGGTTTTCCGGCCATTCAAGAAAAATATGATAATATTTATATTATGTGAGGAATATGATCTTCTATATATCGTGTTCCGATAGTGCTTTGTGAGTTTACCCTTTCCTGAAAAGTCAGGTGTGGGATTAGGGGGAGAATCTGGCGTATCGGATATCCTGATGTGGGGAGCAAGTAATTATGATGAAAAACAGGATGACCATCGGTGCCTTCCTATCATGCCTGGTAGTGATTGCACTCTGTGGATCTGTGGCTGCTGATGATTTTCAGATCGAGGCAATCGGGGTTCTCAATATTACCAGTATGACTGCCACCCCGGTGGGTGAACCAGAGAACGGGCCGTTCTTGCCGACGACCATCTCCCTGGCGAACGGCCCGGCTGATGTATCCTTTAATGGAGTGACTGCAAACGAGGCAGCCCCTGCTGACAATTATACCTGGTGGATCGATGGATTTGATCCCATTCCCGCCCAGCCGGATCCGGAGTATATTCACACCTTTACCACCCCGAATCTGTATGAGGTGACACTCTTCGCAGAGAACCGATCCTGTGGATCTGTGGCAGAGGACTCCCAGACCGTGGAAAACATGG
>CAZSVH010000049.1:0-7808 GCA_964610235.1 uncultured Methanospirillum sp.
CGCCACGGTGACCACGGGCTCACTGTAGTGTTCGAGTGACTCGAACGGGGTCATCTCCATCAGGCTGGAGACGGTTGACCCGACCATCGCGTCTTTCAGACCGGTCACCGCGGCGATGTTCCCTGCAAAGAGCTCAGGGACCTCGACACGGGTCGGACCCATGAAGATCCCGACCTGCTGAAGCCGGTTGACCTTCTTGGCCGAGCCCATGACATACATCTCGTCTCCCCGGCTGAGTTTTCCCCCGAAGAGACGTCCGGTTGCGACCTCTCCAGCATGGGGGTCAAAGGAGATGTCGGTGACCATCAGGCATGCCGGTCCGGTCGGGTCACAGGTCAGCATCCCTTTCCCTTCCGGAGAGTTCACGTCACCATGCCAGATGACACCGACACGGCGAGGCTGGGCAACCTTGGGGTTGGGAAGGAACGTGACCACCATATCAAGGACCACGTCACAGAGCGGGCTCTTCTTGGCGAGTTCCTTCATCTCACCCTTCTTACAGTGTTCGTAGACTTCCTTGAATGAGATCCCGCTTCTCTTCATGAACGGGGCTGATACCGCCCAGTTATACAGGGCGGATCCGAAGGCGACGGTTCCCTGGGATGCATCGAGTTTCCACCCGTTGTTGTACATCTCCTCGTTCATCCCCTTGATCAGCTTGTTGACCTTGTCGATCACCTTGCCGAGCCGGATCTGCATCTCCATCTCATCGACCTGCAGCTCGTTGATGAGCCGGTCAACCTTGTTGACGAAGAGAACAGGCTTGACACGCTCTTTCAGGGCCTGCCTGAGTACCGTCTCAGTCTGGGGCATGGTCCCTTCGACTGCATCGACCAGAACCACGGCACCGTCCACTGCCCGCATTGCACGGGTGACATCACCACCAAAGTCCACGTGTCCGGGAGTATCGATCATGTTGATGAGATACTCCTTTCCATCGTATTCGTGGACCATGGAGACGTTTGATGCATCGATGGTGATTCCACGTGTCTGTTCTTCTGCATCAGAGTCCATCCAGCAGGCTTTGCCTGCGAGATCACCACTGATGATTCCTGCTCCTGCCAGGAGGTTGTCAGAAAGGGTCGTCTTGCCGTGATCAATATGGGCGACGATACCGATGTTCCTGATGTGTTCCGGCTGGTTCATGAGCTGCGTGACGCGCTCGACCGTTTTCTTCCCTCGGCTCATAATTCACCTGAAGTTGTCTGAAAAAAGTATTGAGAAGGCTGCTCTTCAGCGTGCAGACTTCGCAACACGCTCGCGTTCTTCCCGCTTACCGACAGAGTAGCACTTGGGGTCACCGTTTGCCGCGGCGATGAGTTCCTCGGCAAGAGCTGTTGCAACGGGTTTCTTCTTCTTGTGGGATGCAGAGTAGACCCCTGCCCCGATCAGTCCGACCGCGGTGTTCACCCGGCGCATCGGTGCGGTATCAACAGACTTGGGCACATTGATACCTCCGTACTTCAGTCTGACCGACTCCTCGCGGGGGCCGCTGTTGGCGACTGCATCAACGAGGACTTCGATCGGATTCTTCTTGGTCTTCTTGTGAATGATCTCAAATGCATCCTTCACAATCCGGATGGCAAGGGTCTTCTTGCCGGTATTAACCTCGGTCCGCATCAGCTGGTTGATCAGGCGCTCAACAATCAGCATGTTCGCCTTGTTGAACTCCTGCCTGGTCAGACGACCACAGGAATGCGGCACCATCATGGAGGTGAGGTTGACATACCGGGCAACGCCCGGGTCCTTGATATTGACCTCAGATACGTCCCACTTGTTAAAGAGGAGCCGTACCGGGGCCGATGCTGCTTCTTCACTCATCACGTTCACCTGCGCGGCTTCTCCTTCCGACCGATAACCAGTTCATGAAGACAGACATTGTTCACCTTGGTGACCACGTATCTGACCCCGGGAATATCCCCCATGGAACGGCCCAGACGACCGCCGATACCTTCAATCTCGACTTCGTCGTGTTCATCGATGAAGTTGATTGCACCGTCACCGACTGCAAATGCAGAGACCTGACGTCCGTTCTTGATCAGCTGTACGCGGACGCACTTCCTGATAGCCGAGTTCGGCTGCTTGGCTTCTACCCCAATCTTCTCAAGAACAATGCCGCGCCCCTGGGGTGCACCCTCGAGGGGATCTGATTTCAGCTTGAGTCCGCCTGCAGTGCGGGCGAAATGCGGGTCGCTCCAGCGAAACCTGTGCCAGTCGCGCTTTAATTTCCGTGCTGCGAATTTTCCCTGTCCCATTACATCACTCTGTAAAAACTTCGATTGAAACTACCGGGTATCGGTGAGGTTTGTCCAAATGCACGACAGATGCGTATTACCGTGCCGAGTTTGAAACCTGTCTGTATACGTTACCCCTTATGCAATATAATAGTTGTATTCCCGTCCAACATAATCGTATGCAGATCAGGCTCTACAAGGAAGTCTCCTTTGATGCAAGTCACCGGCTCCTGCATTACCAGGGGAAATGCCACAACCTTCACGGGCACCGGTGGAAAGTTGAGATCCGGTTAACAGGTAAGGTAGATGAAGAGACAAACATTCTGGTCGACTATAATGAGATAAAGCGGGTGGTCAACCGGTATGATCATCAGATCATCCTGAATGGCGACGATCCCATGGTCAGCCGGATTGAGGAGTTTCACCCGGTCATCACCACCCCCGGGGATCCGACCAGCGAGCTCCTGGCAGTGCTGATACGGGATGCCATTGAGGGTGAATACGCTCAAAGCGGACGGAATATCCGCGTTGAGTCTATCCGGGTCTGGGAATCGCCGACCTGTTATGCCGAGCTCACGATATGAGGATTGCAGAGATCTTCACCAGTATTCAGGGGGAAGGGACAAACGCCGGGTACCCAACCATCTTTGTCCGTTTCTCCGGGTGCAACCTCAGGTGCAGGTACTGCGATACCCCGTCCGCGCAGGAGGGGGTGGGGACCGAGATGGCTCCCTTAAACGTGGCATCAGAGATCGTCAGGGCCGGGGTCACCCATGTCTGTATCACCGGCGGGGAACCTCTCCTTCAGGATCACGATCTCCTCACCCTTCTCAGTATTCTCAGCGATCATGACCTCCAGGTCAGCATCGAGACGAACGGAACCGTGGACTTCAGCCCCTTCCAGAAGCATGCCACGATCTGTATGGATGTCAAGTGTCCGTCATCGGGAGAAAAGAGCGATCTCTCCCTTCTCTCTCATATCAGGCCGGAAGACTCGGTCAAGTACGTGATCGGGACAGATGAGGATATCCGCTATGCTCACGAGGTGATGAAGTCAGCACCGGTGGACGGGACGATCTTCTGGTCCCCGGTATTCGGGAGTGATACCACCCGGATTCTCTCTTATATCATGGAACACCGGCTCATGGTCAGGTTCCAGGTGCAACTGCACAAGGTAATCGGGGTAAAATAATGAAAGCAGTATGTCTCCTTTCAGGGGGGATGGATTCATCCACCCTGGCGTATCAGGCGAAGGCGGAAGGATATGATATCCTCGCGCTTCACTTTACGTATGGACAACGAACCGCAGAGAAGGAACGGGAATGTGCTGAGCGGATCGCCCGGCACCTCCATGCCTCTGAGTTCCTTGACGTGAATCTGGATTACCTCATCAGGGTAGGCGGTTCAAGTCTGACAGACCTGTCCATACCGGTCTCTCCTCACCGGGAAGATGAGAGCAGCGTCCCCCGGACCTATGTCCCGTTCAGGAACGCCAACCTCCTCGCCGTCGCGACAAGTTTTGCTGAATCCCGGGGTGCGGAGGCGATCTATATCGGGGTCCAGGCATCGGACTACTCCGGGTACCCTGACTGCCGTCCGGCATTTGTTGCTGCATTTCAGCAGGTCATCACCCTGGGCACCCGGCCCGATACCCGGATCGAACTGAAGACCCCCTTTGTCCGTCTGAACAAGACAGAGATACTGAAGATCGGGATGAACCTCTCGGTTCCGTACCAGGATACCTGGTCCTGCTACCAGGACGGGGATGCCGCCTGCGGGGTCTGTGGCTCCTGCCATTTCCGCAGAGAAGCATTTGAAGCCCTCGGGATTGAGGATCCCATTCCCTACCGGTGATATCATGGAGATCTACCGGGGAAAACGGCTGGTCGTGGAACGTTCACTCTTCCCGCTGCCGGACGGACGTGAACGTGAGGCAGTGGTGGTCCGGCCCGGGGGTGCGGTCGTCATTCTTCCCATGGATGGGGATTTCTGCTACCTGATCCGGCAGTGGCGGTTCGCTATCGGTGAGTATATCATCGAAGCACCGGCAGGAACCATGGAACCGGGAGAGGATCCGATAGAGACTGCCCGACGGGAACTCATCGAGGAGGCGGGGATCGCCGCCGGTGAACTCATCCCCCGGGGGTATATCTACACCACCCCCGGTTTTACTGATGAACGGATCCACCTCTTCGAGGCACATGACCTCTCCCCGTCCCGGGACCATCTCCCTGATGACGATGAGATCATCGAACCGGTCCGGGTGCCGGTCACCGAAGTGATGCGGATGATTCGGGACGGAGAGATCGTCGATGCCAAGACCATCGCGGTGATCACCCGGTGCCTGGGGAGATCTGATTGAGGATCCTTCTCCTCTTCCTTCTCCCCGCCCTTCTGCTGGGTGTCTGCGGGTGTCTGGGGGTGCAGGGAGAGGCAGATATCCCGTCATTCCGGCTCGCTGACGATGGTTCACTCACCCTCTTCCTCCCTGACCCGGAGGCGGTGACCCGGACCCTGCAGACTCGGGGAAATGTCACGGTCGAGGAGATTACCTTCCTGACCTTTGCCGGGAATGTCTCTGCCGTTCTCATCAGTCCGCCTGACCCCGCAGCCGCCCTGGTCTGGGCACCCGGTGCCGGGGTCCCTGCCCACGGGCATATCGAGCACCTGCTGGCATATGGAGAATCCGGGTATGCCGTCCTGGTTGTCGATATTCGGGGGAACGGGGGGAAGACACCGGGTCATCCTCTTGATATGGAGGCTGACTATACGACCCTCCTCTCCGGAGGGTGGCCCCAGGTCTATCTCATCGCCGCGGATCTCATCATGGGAGAACGGTATCTCCATGATCGGTTTGGTACTGTCCCGGTCTGGGTTGTGGGTGAGTCCAACGGCGGGAGGTATGCTGCCCAGGCGGCGGCAGCAGATCCGCACTTCTCCGGGTATGTGGGCATCTCCACCTCCGGTTTCTCCCTCAGAGGAGAGGAGTATACGGGTCAGGCCCGCAGGTTCCTGCTCAGCGTGGATCCCCAGGCACTCGCGGGCCATATCGCCCCCCGCCCCGCTCTCCTCTTCCACTCTCCCCGTGATCCGGTCATCCCTCTTGCCGCAGGAGAAGAACTCGCGGATGCGTTCGGGGAAGACGGGGAATGGTTCCTCTTCAACGGGACCCACGGGGTGGATGGGGAGGTGGATCGCCTCCTCCTCATTGAACTGAATTCCCGCTGATAAGGGAGCCGTGAAAAAGGGACCGGAAAAAAGGTTCAGACCGGGAAGACCTTCTCCCCGTACACTTCGTTTATCGTCTGACCCATGCCGATGTAGAGAGCAAGGAGTCCGGCGATGATCCCGGTTACACCAGCTGCTGTTTTGACTGCACCGGCACCGGAAAGGTCTGCGGCAATGAGGAGGATGATAAGGAGGACGACGAAGAAGAGGGTCACATTCAGGATCCGGTGCATCCTGAACGTACAGACAAATAATCCCAGAGCAAACAATCCCCAGACCGAGAGAAACGCTGCCATGTCCATCCCCGCGGGTGCCTTCGCCAGCCCCAGGGCGGGTAGCATCAGGATTGCAGCAAATGATATCCAAAAGAATCCGAAACTACCGAATGTGACCAGTCCGAAGGTATTGTTCTTCTTCCATTCCATTACTCCGGCTATCACCTGGGCTATCCCGCCGTAGAAGATGGCCATTGCCAGGATGGTGCTGGTCACCGGGATGAGGCCGGCATTATGGAGGCTGAGCAGGATTGTGGTCATCCCGAATGCGCAGAGTCCCAGGGGGGCCGGATTTGCTGTATCGTCAACGAGAAAGATGTTGTTTCGACTTTTTTCTTCAATATTTTCCATGCTGTCTCCGTGTTCTGATCAGGATCTCTGGTGCGATCCCATAAAAAATATGCACCATTTTCGTGGGCCCCCTACGATCGGTGCACCGATATGTGTGGGTATTTGATCCTGTTCCGGTGCGGTAGTGCCTGACCGGATGCTCACTGACCCGGTTTTTTCAGACCTGAAACATTCCCGGTCCGGATGGCAGGTACTGGAGAAGTATCCGGTACCGGATATCTTAAGTCCCTCACGTCTCAATATATACCAGCTTACAATACAGGTTTGTTCCCATGAGCGAAGCGGTTGAACATGATGACGCACGACGGCGTTATGAATTTAAAAAGATGCTCGAGCGGCTGCAGGCGAAGGAAGGCAGCGGGACAGAATTAATCTCCCTCTATATCCCTCCCGAGAAGCAGATCTACGATGTTACCGCCCAGCTTCGGGATGAATTCGGCCAATGTGCGAATATTAAGTCAAAACAGACCAGGACAAATGTCCAGAGCGCCATTTCGAGTATCCTTGCCCGGCTTAAATATTACAACAAACCACCGGAGAACGGGATGGCGGTCTTCTGCGGGAGTGTCAACAAGCATGGCGACCGCCAGGATCTGGAATGTGATGTTGTCCTCCCCCCCCAGCCCCTGAATATCTCGATGTACCGGTGCAGTTCCCGGTTCGAACTGGAACCCCTCGTCGAGATGCTCGAGGAGAAATCGGTATTCGGCCTTCTGGTCCTGGACCGGCGGGAAGCATACTGGGGGTTTCTCCGGGGGAACCGCATCGACCCCATCGGGGGGACAACCTCAACCGTCCCGGGAAAACAGCGGAAAGGTGGTCAGTCGAGCATCCGGTTTGAACGGCTCCGCCTGATCGCCATCAATGAGTTCTACAAGAAGGTCGGAGAACGTTCCAGTGAGATATTCCTGAGTGAGAAGGACTTCTTCAACCGGTTCAAGGGGCTGCTCATCGGCGGGCCGTCTCCGACAAAGGAGGAGTTTGAACAGGGTCAGTTTCTCCACCATGAGGTCCAGAAACGGATCCTCGGTCTCTTTGATGTGGCATACACCAACGAGAGCGGGCTGCCTGAACTCGTGGATGCAGCCGAGGATGCTCTCAAGGGACAGACCGTCATTGAAGAGAAGCATATCATGGAACGGTTCTTCAAGGAACTGGTGAAGGATAACGGTCTTGCCGCGTATGGAGAACAGAGTATCAGGGCAAACCTTGAACTCGGGGCGGTTGACATGCTGCTCCTCTCTGAAAAGCTCAGAAAGGCACGGCTGCTCATCAGGTGTGATGCCTGCGGATACACCGAGGAGAAGACAGTACAGATGGAACCCGGTAAATCTGCGGATGATCTCGACTTCGGCTCCTGTCCGAAATGCACGTCCCCGCTCCTCCTTGAGGACGAGAATGATATCATCGATGAACTGACCCTCCTTGCGGACCAGAGCAACAGCACGGTCTCGATCATCTCTGATGACTTTGAAGAAGGGTCCCAGCTCTACAGTGCCTTCGGCGGAATAGCGGCTATTCTCAGATACAGGACGGGATTCTGATGTATCTCACCCGATGCGGACAGGTCGCTGCCATTCTGCGGGAATGTACCGGCAGGGAGGATCCCCTCCTGGTGGACGGGGGAGACCATGCGGATCTCGCTTCCACCGTGGCATTTGCCATGGCCAAAGAGAAGAAGAAGGCTCCGGCAGAGATAGCCCGGGAGATCGTGGCAGCC
>CAZSVH010000049.1:7818-12041 GCA_964610235.1 uncultured Methanospirillum sp.
ATATCAGGGCCGAGGCGACGGGTCCATACATCAACTTCCATTTTGAAGGGACTTTCTGTGCAGATGTCCTTGCCGAAGCAGTTCAGCCGGGGTATGGATCCCTGCAACCGAAGGATGAATACGTGGTGCTTGAGCATACCAGCGCAAATCCGAACGGTCCGCTCCATGTCGGCCATATCAGAAACACCATCATCGGTGACACCCTTGCCCGGTGTTTCCGCAAGGCCGGCTATCCCCTGGAGGTGGAGTACTATGTCAATGACATGGGCCGGCAGATAGCAATCGTTGCCTGGGGGATCGAACGGCAGAGTGCAGACATTCATGCGGACGGGAAAGGGGATCACCTGATTGCTGATGTGTACATCGAAGCAAACCGCCAGCTGGATGCAGACGCATCCCTGAATGCCGAGATTGATGCCCTGATGCAGAGGGTCGAGGCCGGGGATCCCGAGATCCTCCACCGGTTCAAGGTTCCGGTCAGGCGATGTCTCGAAGGATTTAAGGAGACCCTCTCAGGCCTGCATGCCGTTCATGATCGCTTCGTGTACGAGAGTGATTTTGTCAGGAACGGGGACACCTCTAAGATCCTCTCCCGGATCGGCCATATGAAGGAAGCCGTCCACGAGGAGACCCTCGGTCTTGATCTTACGGCCTACGGGTTTGAGAAGACGTATATTCTCCGTCGCTCTGACGGGACCAGCGTGTATGCTGCCCGGGATATTGCATTTCACCTCTGGAAGGGATCGAATTTCGACCGGGTGATCGATATCCTTGGTGCAGATCATAAACTCATCGGGAAACAGCTCCAGGCGACCATGGATCTGCTTGGGGAGAAGGTCCCTGAGATTGTCTTCTTTGAGTTCGTCTCCCTTCCTGAGGGATCGATGAGTACCCGCCGCGGGACCTTCGTCTCTGCCGATGAACTTTTAGAAGAGGCAGGCAGGCGGGCGATGGAAGAGGTCACCGCCCGGAGACCGGAGCTCGATGAAGAGACCCGCCGTGGCATCGCCCGGGGGGTGGCGGCAGCGGCAATCAGGTATGATATCGTCAAGACCATCCCTGAGAAGAGCACGGTATTTGACTGGAAGGAGGCCCTTGATTTTGAGAAACAGAGTGGCCCGTACATCCAGTATGCCCATGCCCGTGCCTGTAGTATCCTTGAAAAGGCAGGGGAGTTCTCATACTCCTACGGGGCAGAGGGGGAGAGCGAGATCGCCCTTGCCAAGCATATTGCCCGGTTCCCGAAGGTGATCACCCAGGTGGTGGAGGAACTCAAACCCCATCTCCTCGCGATTTATGCGCGTGAACTGGCTGATCTCTTCGGTTCCTTCTACCATGCCGAACCGGTCCTCAAGGCCGGGGAGCAGGCACGGAGCCGCAGGCTGACGCTCGTGGATGCAACCCGCAACACCCTTCAAGAGGCCCTGGAGACTCTGGGTATCGATGCGCTCCGGGCGATGTAGGACCCGGGAGAGGGAGACGGCGGCGGTTTCACTGCGCCGGATGGGATACCTCTTTTTTGATCCCCGGTCTTCTGCTGCCCTCAAACCCTGTCTCTGGTGCAAGCGGGCCCTGACCGGGGGTGAGATGTGTTACAAGCACCAGTTTTACGGTATCAGCAGTTACCGGTGCGTCCAGTTGACTCCGACCCTGCGATGCAACCACCGGTGCCTCTTCTGCTGGCGATCCTTTGAGCATGAACACCCGGCTGATCATGATCTCCCTCCTTCCACCATCGTTGAGAAGATTCCGTCTCTCCAGAAGAAAGCACTGGCCGGGTACAAGATCTCTCCGAAGGTCCCCCCTGAGCGGTGGGAGGAGGCGATCACCCCGAACCAGGTTGCGATATCCCTGTCAGGGGAACCCACCCTGTACCCCTCCCTCCCCGAACTGATTGAGATGCTTAATCAGAAAGGATGTTCAACCTTCCTCGTATCGAACGGGACAAACCCGGATGTGCTTGCCCGGTGCCACCCCTATCAGAAGTATGTCTCCCTGACCGCGACTGACCAGGAGACCTACCTGAGGATAGCCCAGCCGGCAGAGGATTATTGGGACCGGGTCGGGGAGAGTCTTCTCTCCCTGGGACGGGAAACTGACCGGGGAGCGAGGACCGCGATCCGGATCACCCTGATCAGAGGAATGAATGATCAGGATCCCCGGGGGTTTGCCCGGATGATTCAGGAGAGCGGTGCCTCGTTCGTGGAGGTGAAGTCATACATGCATGTCGGATACAGTCAGAGACGACTGACGATCAGACACATGCCGCTGCATGACGAGATCTCCTCGTTCGTGCAGGCGATGCTTCCCCATTGTGAGTACTCGGTCAGGGGTGAGAATACCCACTCCCGGGTCATCTGTCTAGAAAAACCGGATGAGATTCCATGAGATTTGACACAGAAGAGTTCAGGCAACGGGCGAAAGAAGATTTTGAACAGGCATGGCACGCCGGCCCCTCTGTCCTGACGCCTCCGTCAGCAGAACGGACCTATCCCCGTCTTCAGTACCGCCGGGCAGCAGAGCACCCGGTTTTTGCGACCATCCAGCAGCTCAGGCAGGCATACCTCGCCCTCGGGTTTGACGAGGCTGAGAATCCGGTCATCGTTGATGAACAGGAGGTCTACCGGCAGTTCGGCCCGGAAGCCATGGCGGTCCTCGACCGGGTATTCTATCTGGGCGGCCTTCCCCGCCCCAATGTGGGGATCGGGAAGGATCAGCTTGACGCGATCGCCGGGATAACGGGAAGCCCGCTCTCCGGTGCTGATGAAGAGGCGCTCAGAAAGACCCTGCATGCATACAAGAAGTCTGAGATAGACGGGGATGAACTGACCCACGAACTCGCGACGGTCCTGAGAACTGATGATGCACTGGTGGTTCAGATACTGGACCAGGTCTTCCCCGAGTTCAGGGAACTCAGGCCTGAGGCCGGGAGACAGACGCTCCGCTCCCACATGACGAGCGGATGGTTCCAGACTCTGGGTGCCATCTGGGAGAAGGTCCCCCACCCGATCATGCTCTTCTCCATCGACCGGTGTTTCCGGAGGGAACAGGCAGAAGACTCCCACCGGCTGATGAGTTATCACTCGGCATCATGTGTGGTTGCCGGGGAGGATGTGACGGTTGAGGATGGGAAAGCAGTTGCCCGGGCTCTCCTCTCCTCGTTTGGGTACACGGATTTTGAGTTCAGGCCTGATGAGAAGCGGTCCAAGTACTATATGCCAGACACCCAGACCGAGGTCTATGCCTCTCATCCCCGGCATGGCTGGGTGGAAGTGGCGACCTTTGGGATCTACTCCCCCGCATCGCTCGCCGGGTACGGCATCGGGGTGCCGGTCATGAACCTCGGACTCGGCGTCGAACGGCTTGCATTGATCACCACCGGGTCAAACGATGTCAGAGAGATGTGCTTCCCACAGTTCGCTCCCCGGTCTTACTCTGATACCGAGGTCGCCCGTGCCGTCTGTATGGAACAGGAGCCCTCGACGACTGCCGGCAGGATGATGGTCAGGGCTATCGCTGAGACGGCACAGGCACACGCTGATGCGGTCGGCCCGTGCTCGTATCCGGCATGGGAAGGGGAACTCTTCGGACGAAAGGTTGCGGTCCATGTCGAAGAGACAGAAGAAGGAGCCCGGCTGCTGGGACCGGCCTGCATGAATGAGATATTTGTTAGGAACGGGTCCGTTCTCGGAGTGCCGGACACAGAGAAGTTTGCCCAGGTCAGGGCAGAGGGGATCCCGGCAGGGATCTCGTTCCTGGATGCGGTTGCCGCAGGTGCCGCAGCAGCGATCGAGGAGGCCGCACGATGTGGTGAAGGCACCCGGTATCAGGCAAAGATGGCCCGGCTTTTGGGAGATATCAATCTGAAGGTGGCGCCGTACGTGATGCGGTTCATTACTGACAACAATCTGAAGGTTGATGTCCGTGGGCCGGTATTTCTCTCGATCAGATCCGAGATCCTGAGCTGATACCCCCTGAGGATCCCGTATCATTTTTATCTCAACCCGGGTATTCAAACCTCAATATAATCTCCTTTTGATATTTTATCTCCAATCCTCTTTTCTCCATTAGCCCGGATATTGTGCTCCTATTCCAAAAAGATTATCATGCAACGGGGCAACATTCAAAGCAGTAGTACTCAGAGGTATCAGCTGAAGACTCTCAGATAATGGAAGACGGGGATGTAATGATGGATGGTATACGTATAATCAGGCCGGCCGCTC
>CAZSVH010000050.1:0-11895 GCA_964610235.1 uncultured Methanospirillum sp.
GTGGGCATCCGAACAGGCAGAGGACGAGGCGTTCTTCCGGATACATGCTGAGAAATTCCAGGTTTACCCCCATACCGTTGACACCGAGACGATCCGACAGGGAATCTACCTCATCGTCTTCCTCAGCCTGATGATGAAACGGTGGGTGGAACGGCAGTTCGAGGCATCAGGGCTGCTCAGTGTCTCCAGCGCCCAGAAGATCATGATTGAACTCGCGAAGATACGACTGATCGGCCTGGGGAATGAACGGACAATTATTACCGGTAATAATTCCCGGCAACAGGATATCCTCGAGAGTCTGAAGTGGCAGCTGGACTTTTCTGCCTGAACCCGGGTCAGGAGATATTTAGGCAACAATTCCCCCGATCACGTGCCCGGAAGATCAATTAGGCAACCCGTTCAGGGGCAATATTTTTTTTATTTCTCCCATGACGCGCCGGATTCAGGGGAAGTGTGCAGACTAATTATCAGAGGAGAAAGCAGAGGAACCTGCAATCCGGATATGTCCCTCTTCCTCACAGAGGAGCCCTTCGCGGATCATCTCGTCCACGATCCGGATCCCGCGGGCGTGCTCTTCACAACAGTTCCTCACCAGTTCATCAGGGAAGAGTGAGATCCGTTCAAGGAGAATCCTGAGAACCCTCCCCCGGATCTGACGGTCAGACCCCTCAAACGCAGACTGCCGGGAGTAATGCCTGCTCCTCCGGTTGGGATTCTCCACTTGTCCGGCAAGCCAGGTCCCGTAATCCATCAGGGCATAGTACCACTCACGGGGGTGATCCCGGTCCAGGGTGGCGGCCACCAGCGGGGTGATCCGGGAGTCCGGTACCGGTTCATCACCCGGGAAGAAGTGATGGATAAAAGTCCTCCTGATATTGGTCTCAATGAAGACCACCGGCAGGTTGAACGCGAACGCCGCGATAGAACCGGCAGTTGCCGGTCCGATACCGGGAAGGGTGACCAGAAGGGAAGGGTCGGGAGGGAGAACTCCTCCCCACTCCTCCATCACCCTGACCGCAATGGCATGGAGATACCGGCCCCGCCGGTTGTACCCCAGTCCCTGCCATGCTCCGAGAACCTCAGCGAGGGGAGCCACGGAAAGGGATGGAAAGTCAGGAAACTGCCTGATGAAGGGGGGAAATTTCTCCATTACCCGCGGGACCTGTGTCTGCTGGAGCATGATCTCGGAGACCACCACCGAGTATGGGGTGATGACCTCGCGCCAGGGCATCGGCCGCCTTCCCTGCGCATAGAACCCGGTTATCATCCGGATAAAGGCGTCACGATCCCTGGGATCTGAACCGTCGAAGACCCTCTCCGGCCATTCCCCGGCATAAAGACCACCTTTTTGATCAGCCCGCTTCATCCTTCTGCCTGGCTGCCATCAGTTCAATCCGCTCACGGTATGCCTCTATCCTGAACTTCCGCTTCAGCCCTGCGGCATTCATGTACCTGATCATCCCGAAGACCGGACGTTCTTTCCAGGGCCGGTCATGCCTCCCGAAACACCAGGCAACCCCGGCATACCCGTTCGGATCCCGGCCATCCAGCTGGTACCGGTTATTGAGGTATAATGCTGTACTGAATGCCTCCTCCGGAGTCGGTGACCACTCGAGGATCTTCTTCCCCCAGTACATGCGGAGATACCCATGGAGTGATCCGGTCAGAACCAGTTCGGTCTGCATGGCATTCCAGTACGGGTCATGGGTCCGGCCCGCCTCCAGTTCGGCACGGGAATAGAGGTACTCCCGTGAGTCAGACTGGTGACGGGAGAGGGACTTTCGAGCCCATTCAGGAACCGCAGACAGATACTGATCACACCCGGGAGTATACCAGACAAAATTGACCGCAAGCTCACGTCTGACCACCATCTGTTCGATAACGTCTGCAGAACCCGGGATCTGTACCGCGAGCACCCGGAGAGCAAGGGTGAGCGGAGAGATCTGGCCGAAGTGAAGGTAGGCACTCATCTGCGACGTGGCACGGGCGGTCGGATCATTCCGGGAATCATGGTACCGGGAGAACCGCTCCTGAAGGAACCAGGAGAACTGGCGCTCTGCGGCAGTCTCGCCACCGGTTCGGCCGACCGGAGGAACGGCAGGGTCGGGGGAGATCCGGGAGAGGAGCTCCCGCGGATCCTTCAGCGGGATCCCGCCATCGTCCCATCCCAGGGACGGATGGTTGAGGGACCGGGGGGAGAGAGGGGTGAGGAACGAGGAGAGATGACGGGTGATCTTTGGTCTGAAGGTCCCGGCCGACCACTCGGCCCTGGGGGATGCAGTCCTGACCGGGACGATCGTGCCGGTCTCCACCCCGACCACCGGGCAGGAGACCCGCTCCTTCACTGCCTCCTTCCAGGCCCGCTGCACCTGAAGGGGGCCCCCGTCGCAGACGAGAAGAGCCGCATCCCCGGATTCATCAGGGATGGTCTGCTGCGGCTCCCCGATCAGGACCTGCATCCGGATACCCCGGGCCTCAAGGCAGCCGGCAGTATCGACGAGTCCGTCGGCCAGGAACGAGTAATGACGCAGGGTGGCATCCGGGTACCGGTCATGAAGGGAGAAGACGACACGGAGGGGCTTTTTCAGATCGTTCGCCCGCTGGATGGCATACTCCAGGGCATGATTGTCCGTGCTTCTGACCGCATCCTGCATCCAGTACAGGACATGATCCCCCCCCGCTTCTGCCGCACCGGAGCTATCACCCGATATCCGGTCAGGGTGAATCATCTCTCACCTCCTCCTGAAGAGTTCTTCAAGCCGCTCACGGGAGAACCTCACCATCGTCGGCCTGCCGTGCGGACAGGTATACGGTTCCCGGGTCCGGGAGAGCTGCCTGATGATCTCCTCACCCTGATCATGGGTGAGGATGGCACCGGCCTTCACCGCACTCCGGCAGGCGACCAGCCGTGAGACCGACTCGCTGAGTCGCTGGTCAGATCCGGCATCCAGTGCCCCGGTGATGATCTCACGGATCGCTTCGGGATCCTCGCATCTCCCCAGGATGACCGGGACCCCCCGCACACACCAGGTATCCCCGCCGAACGGTTCGATGATGAATCCCTCCTCCGCGAGGAGAGGGATCTGCGCTGCCAGGAGATCGTGCTCCGGCCGGGTGAGGGAGAGGACTACCGGGACGATGAGTTCCTGGGACGGACATCCCTGCTCCTGCTGTTGTTTCAGCTGATCATATCTCACCCGTTCATGGGCAGCATGCTGGTCCAGCAGCACCAGGTCACCTGACCCGGAACTGGCAAGCAGGTAGGTGGCAGCAACCTGGCCGATGTATTCCAGGGCCGGAAAGGCGGGATGGACCGGGTGATCCGGTGCGTCAGTGATCCGGGTCTGCCTGAGCTGGCGGGTGGTGGTCCGGTACCCGGCGAGGGTCGCTTCACAGACCCGCCGGGAAGGAGTATCGGGAGCCGGATACCGGGTCGGAGCGGGACCTGATGATCCCGTCTCATCAAAGAGGGTCGCGGTATGCTCTGCAGGGGCGGGATGCGAGAGATTCAGGCCCTGCAGGGTTTTCCTGACCGCATTCGTGATGACCCGGAGGAGTGCCGGTTCTCCGGACACCCGGATCTCCCGCTTGGTCGGATGGATATTCGCATCGATCCGGGAGGGGTCGAGGGTGATCATGAGAACCACCACCGGATAGGAGTGTGAGGGGATGAGGGTCCCGTACCCGGACCGGATCGCACCCGTGATCCGGGATGAGGTGATCACCCGCCCGTTGACGGCGAGCAGGATCCGCTGGGGAGTCTGCCTGAACAGGGACGGGTGAGAGATGTACCCGTCCAGCCGTATCCCCCCCTCCTCGCACCTGAAAGGGATCATCCCGTCTGCCTCGGCCGGCCGCAGCGAACGCAGCACCTCTCCCAGAGTCCTCCCCCCGTGGCTTGCCGACTTCTCCTGTCCGTTCAGGACATACCTGAAGGTGACTGCCGGATAGATGAGGCTGAAGACCTCGATCACCGAGGATATGCGGGCCAGTTCGGTCGCCAGGCTCCGGAGGAACTTTCTGCGTGCCGGGGTGGTGAAGAAGATCTCCCCGATCACCAGGGAGGTGCCGGGAGGAGCACCGGTCTCCCCCTGGTCAGTAACCTGACCCCCGCTGATGGTGATCCGGAACCCTGCATCCGCGTTGCGGGTCCGGGTCACCATGGTGACCGTCGCTATCGCAGCGATGCTCGCAAGCGCCTCACCCCTGAATCCGAGGGTGAGGCAGGAATCAAGATCCCCGGCAGTCCGGATCTTGCTGGTCGCGTGCGGTTGAAACGCGAGCAACACCTCTTCAGGCGGAATCCCTACCCCGTCATCACTGATCCTGATGCTGCTGATCTCCTTCCCGTCGGTCCCGATCTCAACGGTGATCAGGCCTGCCCGGGCATCGATCGCATTCTCGATCAGTTCCTTCACGATGGATGCCGGGCGTTCCACCACCTCGCCGGCGGCAATCCGGTTGACGGTCTCACCGTCAAGCACCCGGATTCCGGGGCACGGCATCTCAGTCATGGCTCCTCCCGGCACGCTCCTTCAGGTCAGCAAGCAGGGAGAGGGCCTGCAGCGGGGTGAGGCTGTTCACATCCAGGCCGGTAAGTTCCTCCCTGATGGGATCGGGTCCGGTATGGCCAGGGGAGCCCCCGGCAGGCGCATCCACCAGGATCATCTGCGTATACCGCTTCACCCCGCCTCCCGGCGACTCCTCGCCCCGCATGATCCGTCTCATCAGTTCCCCGGCACGGGTGATGACCTGATCAGGCACCCCGGCAAGTTCAGCCACATGGATACCATAACTCCGGTCAGTGGCACCCGGTACCAGCTTGCGGAGGAAGATCACATCGTTTTCGGTCTCCCTGACCGCAAAGTGGCAGTTCTTCACCCGTTTCAGGTCCTCTTCAACCCCGACGATCTCATGAAAATGGGTCGCAAAGAGGGTCCTCGGGCCCTTTGACCGCTTTCCGTGGAGGTGTTCCAGGACCGCACGGGCGATGCAGTACCCGTCAAGGGTACTGGTCCCCCTGCCGATCTCATCAAGGATGACCAGGCTCTGGCTGGTGGCATGATTCAGGATCGTCGCCAGCTCCAGCATCTCGACCATGAAGGTGCTCTGTCCGCTCGCGAGATCATCAAATGCCCCGACCCGGGTGAAGATCCGATCAACCACCCCGACCCGGGCATATGATGCCGGGACAAAACTCCCGATCTGGGCGAGGACGATGATGAGTGCCACGCTCCGCATGTACGTCGATTTCCCCGCCATGTTCGCCCCGGTGATGATGAAGATCTGGTCCCCGGAGGCATCCATGTCTGCATCATTGGGGACAAATCCTCCCGTAACCATCGCCTCCACCACCGGATGACGCCCCTCCCTGATGAGAAGAACCGGCTCCCCGGTCATATGCGGCTTGACATACCGGAACTTCAGGGCAGCCTCGGCAAGGGCCGCAAACAGGTCAGTTATCCCTATTGCCTGGGCGGTCCCCACGATAACCGGGACATCCCTGCGGATCGTCTCCAGGAGATTCGTATAGAGTTCCTCTTCAAGGCCGAGCAGCCGCTCGTCAGCGGTGGTAATCTGGGACTCAACCTCCCGAAGTCCGGGGATCGTAAACCGTTCCCCGTTCGCAGTCGTCTGCCTCCGTTCATAATCCGGAGGGACTGAAGAGAGATTTGCCCGGGTCACCTCGATGAAGTACCCGAAGACTGCGTTGTACCGGATCTTCAGGGATTTAATCCCGGTCCTCTCCTTCTCACGCTGCTCAAGATCCGCAATCCACTGCCGGCCGTCACGGGCGATGAGCCTGAGCCGGTCGAGCTCCGCATTGTACCCGTCACGGATGACCCCGCCTTTCCGGATCAGGACCGGGGGGTCCTCAACCACGGCACGCCCGATGAGATCCGCAGCCACGGTGAGATCCGCGATCCCGCCGGCTGCAGCCGCGAGTTCTGCAGGAAGGTCCGGGCATGAAGAGAGGAGGGATTTGATATCGCCCGCAGCTCTGACGGCTGTACTGAACGTCACCAGGTCCCGTGGGCTCGCGTTCCCGTATGCGATCCTCCCCGCGATCCGCTCCAGATCCGCAAACCTGAACAATCGTGACCTGACATCCTGTCGCAGGGGAGTATGGGTGACCAGGAACCCGACCGCATCCAGCCTCCGGTCAATGGCGTCCACGCTGATAAGCGGGGCCGTGATCCATCGTCTGAGCAGTCGTTTTCCCATCGGGGAGAGGGTACAGTCGATCGTACCGACGAGGGTTCCGTCCTCGGTCCGGTCCCTGATATTGGAGACCAGTTCCAGGTTCCTGAGGGTGACCGCATCCATCACCATGTACTCTGATGACCGGTTGTGGGAGAGGGATCTGATATGTGTCAGGGGATCGAACTGGGTCTTCTGGGCATAGGCGAGGGCGGCTCCGGCAGCGCTGATGAGTTCAGAGCGATCCGGAGAGAGTGAGACACCCAGGTCAGCAGTCCCGAACTGGGTGGAGAGGAGGGTGGTGGCAGCGTCAGGATCAAAGAGTGACGGGTCCCGGGGGGTGACGAGGGGGACAAAGCGGGAGACCAGATCATGCAGAACACCGTTCCCTTCAGGAATAATGCACTCGGCAGGTCTGAACCGGGCGGTCTCTGATCGCAGCGCCTCCCCGTGTTCATCGAACGGGACTGCGTTCACCTGGAAATCACCGGTTGAGATGTCAAGGTATGCGACCCCGATCCTCTTCTTCTTCCCATTATAGATCGCTGCCATCAGGTATCGGGCTCCTTCCCCTGAAAGGAGGGCAGCATCGATCACCGTCCCCGGGGTGACCACCCTGACCACGTCACGCCTGACGATCCCCTTCGCTTTCTTCGGATCCTCGACCTGCTCACAGATGGCGACCTTGTATCCGCGTGATATCATCCGGGAGAGATACCCGTCCAGGGAATGGTACGGGATGCCGGCAAGGGGTATCTCCGTCCCGTCCGGCATCCGGCCCCGCGAGGTCAGGGTGATCTCCATCTCTCGTGCACAGATCTCCGCATCCTCACAGAAGGTCTCGTAGAAATCCCCCATCCTGAAGAAGATGATACAGTCCGGATACTGCCGCTTCGCTTCGTAAAACTGTCGCATCGCGGGGGTGACCTTCCCCTCTCCCGCGGGCTTTTCCGGCGGCGTGACGGGATCTCTTCCAGGGCCGGGGGCAGGGTCGGACGGGGGTGGAGTCGTAATGGTTCCTCCCTTATTATTCTCCCGCAGAGAAATATACAACCTCTCTTCGCAGGATTCAGGCAGATGGGCGGATGATGAACACCTCCCCGGAGGGGAGCGGCCGGGCGGGAGGCTCACGGGAAGAGGAGGGGATCAAAGGGAGATTAATACGCCGGGCATACCAAAAACTGATAATATGAAAGTTGCCATCATCGGCGCTTCCGGCTATACGGGGGGGGAGCTCTTCCGGCTCCTGCATGCCCATCCCCGGGTCGAGGTCAGTACCGCGACCTCGCGCCAGCTTGCCGGAAAGCCGGTCACCAGCCGGCATCCGCATCTCACCGGGTTTACGGACCTCCTCTTCACCAACCCCGGAATGGATACAATCGATGCCGATATCGCATTTCTGGCCGTACCTCATACCGCGGCCATGGCGTATGCCCCTTCCCTGACAGAGGCAGGCATCAGGGTCATCGATCTCTCGGCTGATTACCGGCTTCCCCGGGAGATCTACGAGAAGGTGTACGGGGTTGACCATACCGCATACGTTCCGGTCCCGTACGGCCTGTGTGAACTGCACCGTGAGCAGTGCCGGGGAGCCTCCTTCATCTCGAATCCCGGATGTTTCCCGACCGGTGCAACCCTTGCTGCCGCTCCGCTCGCGGCATATGCCCATACCATCATCTACGACTCCAAGACCGGCGTCTCAGGGGCCGGGGACAATCCGTCAGATACCACCCATTACCCCAATGTCGGGGATAACCTGACCGCATACAAACTGACAACCCACCGGCACCTGGCAGAGATGCGCCAGGAACTGCAGCACCTGGGTTCAGGGGCGAAGGCCTACTTCACCCCCCATCTCCTCCCGGTCAACCGGGGTATCCTGACCACTGCCCATATCCTGCTGAAGGAACCCATGGAGCAGGCAGAGGCCGAACGCCTCTACCATGACTTCTATGCAGGGGAGCCCTTTGTCAGGTATCAGCGTCCGTCTCTGAATGCGGTCCGGGGATCCAACTTCTGTGATCTGATGGTTGAGGCAGGAGAGGACCGGATCGTCGCCGTCTCAGCGATAGATAACCTCGTCAAGGGAGCGAGCGGGCAGGCGATCCAGAATATGAATCTGATGATGGGATGGAACGAGACCGAAGGGCTCTGGAACCCGGCAGCCCTGCCATAGGAGAGATAATATGAGAGTAAAGGAAGCAATGACCCCCGACCCGATCACCTGCCGTGTCACTGATACCATCTCATCGGTCGGTGCACGGATGCGAAGCAATCAGATCGGAGGATTACCCGTCATGGACGGGGAGAAGATCGCCGGGATGGTCACCGAGACAGACCTGCTGAAACTGCTCACGACCCCGGGCCCGTCAGTTGATCTCTGGCTGCCGTCCCCCTTCGAGGTGATTGAACTCCCGATCCGTGAACTGATGAACTGGGAACGGACAAAGGAGGCGCTCAGCGATATCGGAAGCCGCGAGGTGAGGACGATCATGACCAGCCCGGTGATCACCATCCGGCCGGATGAGGATATTGAGACCGCCGCATCCCTGATGCTCAGCAGGAAGATCGACCGGCTGGCCGTGGTGGACGGGAACACCCTTACCGGGATCATCACCCGGCAGGATATCGTCTGGGCAATATCCGGGACCGGCAAGAGGGGGGAGACCTGATATGCAGTCGATCTGTGCCATCGACGGAGTCACGGCATCAGGGATCAAGGAGGGGAAGTTCGGTCTGGCCCTCATCAGGGCAGAAGGAACCGCTGCAGCGGCGTTCACCCGGAACCTTGCCCGGGCGGCACCGGTTATCCTGATGCAGGAACGGATCGCAAAGGGGCACCTCTGCGCCACCATCACGAACAGCGGGTGTGCCAATGCCCTGACCGGGGAGCGGGGGCTCCGTGATGCCGGGGAAATGGCAGAGATTGCAGCCGGGGAACTCTCCCTGGATCCCCGGGAGGTCGGGGTGGCCAGCACCGGGGTCATCAGCCGGTACCTGAACCTGCCGCTCATCCGGGACCAGTGTCACCGGGTGGCTCCACTGCTGGAGAGGAGCCCGCAGGCTGAGATATCTGCCGCCCGGGCGATCATGACCACCGATCTTGTCGAGAAGCATGCCCTGGTCAGAAGGGAGGGATTCACCATCGGAGGGATATGCAAGGGATCCGGGATGATCGCACCGAACATGGGAACCATGCTCGGGTATGTATACACCGATGCCGCGATCAGCGCACCCGATCTCAGGGATGCCCTGAAGACTGCCGTCAGAAGGAGCTTTAACCGGGTGGTGGTGGATGGCGACACCAGTACCAACGATGTGGTCTTCTGCACGGCAACCGGGGCTGCAGGAAGCGTCAACCAGGCTGAGTTTACCACTGCCCTGGAAGAATGCTGTGTGATGCTCGGCCGTCAGATCGCCATGGATGGGGAGGGTGCCACCAAACTCATCGAGGTGGTGGTCCGGGGATCCCGGACCGAGGAAGAGGCTGAGATGGTTGCCCGGACCGTGGTTGCCTCCCCACTGGTCAAGACCGCGGTATATGGGGAAGATCCGAACTGGGGCCGGATCGTCGCTGCAGCCGGGAGATCCGGGGCTGAGTTCGACCCTGCACAGGTCTCCTGCTGGATAGCAGGATCTGATATCAGGGCAGCAGTCTGTGAGAAGGGAGTCCTGGCAGAGGATCTCACGACTGCCAAGGCTGCACTGAGAGGCCGGGAGATCCGGATAGAACTGGATCTCGCCGCAGGATCCGGGAAGGCGGTCGCCTGGGGCTGTGACCTGACTGAGAAGTATGTTGAGATAAACGGGAAGTATACCACATGAAGCGTGAAGAGGTGCTCATGGAGGCCCTGCCCTACATGCGCAGGTTCCATGGCAGGACCATGGTGATCAAGCTGGGCGGGCACGCGATGGTCGACGGAGAGATCCTCGATACCGTGGTCCGTGACGTGGTCCTCCTTCATCTCACCGGGATCAGGGTGGTCCTGGTCCACGGGGGTGGTCCGGAGATCACCACGAAGATGAAGGCACTCGGAAAAGAGCCGAAGTTCGTCGGGGGCCTGCGAATCACCGACGATGACACCCTGGAGGTCGCCCAGATGGTCCTGGTCGGGAAGATCAACACCAAGATCGTCTCCCTGATATCCCGGGCCGGAGGGAAGGCGGTGGGGATCTCAGGAAATGACGCCAACCTCATCATCGCACGGAAGATGGATAGGCAGCGGGTCAGGATCGACAACCGGGAAGAGGAGGTTGATCTGGGGCATGTCGGGGAGATCGAGGAGATCTGCCCGGGGGTCCTCCAGACCCTCCTTGAGTCCGGGCATATTCCGGTCATCGCCCCGCTCGCCATCGATCGGGCCGGCAATGATCTCAACATCAACGCCGACACGGCAGCAGGCGAGATCGCAGTGGCCCTCAAGGCATACAAACTGATCAGCATGACCGACGTGGACGGGATCATGGACCGGGACCGCAAGACGGTATTCCGCAGGATGACCAAGTCGGACGCGGAACAGCTGATCACCACCGGAGTCGTATCAGAAGGGATGATCCCCAAGGTGCTCGCCGTCCTGCGGGCGATCCAGGGAGGGGTTGCCTACTCCCACATCATCAACGGGAACATCAGCCACAACCTCATCCTTGAACTCTTCACCGCTGAAGGGGTCGGGACGATGCTCACCATGGCGGAGGAAGAGGGCTGATGGGCGGTCAGCGGACCGGTCATCACCAGTCTCCGGGACGGGACGGGGCGGTCTTCGTTGCTCTCATCCTCTTCCTCCTTCTCCTCCCCTCACCGGCTTCAGCCGGAGTATTCCTCAGGAACGGGAGTGATATCAGCGGAAACGGAGCCATAGGGGCCCTCCTTTCAGACCCGGGTGTTCACACCGGCGGACCGGCAGACTTCTTCTATAACACACACTGCGGGGCATGCCATGTGGCGATGGCCTTTCTGACCGAGTACCAGGCAGCCCACCCCTCGGTTCAGATCCGTTCCTATGACCTCTTCAACAACTCTGAAAACCGTGCCCTCTTCGAGGCCAGGAAACAGGAGTACAACCGGAGTTATGTCGCAGTCCCGGTGGTATTCATCGGAGACGCGGGTCTTGAAGGAGAGGGGGCAATCAGATCCGGTTTTGACGCCCTGGCAGCCACATCATCGGGTGAGAAGAATGCGACCCCGGCCGGAAGAGACAGCCGGGGGAGCGGAGACGGAACGGTCCACCGGACCGTGATCAGCATCCCGCTCGTCCTCATCGCCGGGGTCATCGACGGGATAAACCCCTGTGCAGCAGCGGTTCTCATCTTCCTGCTCATCATCCTGATGACGATCCGGGAGCGGCACCGGATCATCCCGGTCGGGATTGTCTTCGCCAGTGCCGTCTTCTTCTTCTACTTCCTTGCAGGAACCGGAATATTCTCCATCCATGAACTGACCGGGTTCATCGCCACATTCACCGCCGGAGCCGGAATCCTGGCTGTCGCCACCGCCCTCCTGCTGATCATCGACTCCTCACGGTTTCATCGATGGACAGAAGCGGTTATCCCCCTGGAGGGCCGGGAACGTGCCGGGAGACTCTGGAGACGGATGACCATTCCCGTTGTCTTCATCGCTGCCCTGCTGGCGGGAATCCTTGAGCTGCCCTGTGCAGGAGGGATTTATATCACCATTCTGGATATGATAGCATTCAG
>CAZSVH010000051.1:0-11778 GCA_964610235.1 uncultured Methanospirillum sp.
AGAAGGACTGATAGAAAAATGGCAAATATTCACAGACCCCGCATGGGTTCCCTGGCGTTCAGCCCGAGAAAACGGGCGAAGAGCCAGGTGCCGAAGTATCATGCATGGCCCGCATACGAAGGAGAGCCGTCTCTTCAGGGTTTTGCCGGATACAAGGTCGGGATGACTCATGTTATCATGGTCGATGACCATGCCAAGTCCCCGAACGAGGGGAAGGACATCATGGTCCCGGTCACGGTTGTTGAAGTCCCTGATATGAGGGTTGCAGCAATCCGTGTCTACCGCAAGGACACCTACGGACACCATGCCATGACCGAGATATGGGCAGAGAACCTTGAAGCCGATCTCGGGCGCCGGATCAACCTCCCCAGGAACTACAAGCGGGAAGAGGCTGAGAAGAAGGCACGCGAAGCCATCGAGGCAGGAAAGATCGTCGAGGTCTTTGCCATCACCTACACCCGTCCGGCCCTCCTGACCGGTGTCCCCAAGAAGGTCCCGGATCTCATGGAGACCCGGATCGGGGGCGGTTCCGTGGCAGAACGGTTCGACTTCGGCGTCAGTGTTCTCGGCAAGGATGTTGACGTTCGGAACATGTTCCAGGTCGGCCAGTACACCGATGTCACGGCGATCACCACCGGAAAAGGGACCCAGGGTCCGGTCAAGCGCTGGGGTGTTCACCTGCGCAAGCGTAAACACTCCCGTGGTGGAAAAGAACGGCATGTCGGTACCCTCGGACCCTGGACTCCCCACCATGTCAGGTGGCAGGTCCCGATGATGGGGCAGATGGGATACCAGCAGCGGACCGAGTACAACAAGCGTCTTATCAAGATTGGGGAGGACGGTTCCGATGTCACTCCTGCCGGCGGATTCCTCCACTACGGAGAGGTCCGGGGCCGGTACCTCCTGATCAAGGGGTCACTTCCGGGCCCGTGCAAACGGCTGGTCAGAATCCGGCACGCGGTGCGTCTGGGAGAACATAAGATTCGCGAGCCGGTCATCGGATTCGTAAGCCAGCAGAGTATGCAGGGGTGAGATAGATGAAAGCACAGGTTTTATCAATATCAGGTTCGATCGACCATGAGATCGAACTCCCGGCTGTCTTCACATCCGAGTACCGTCCGGATCTCATCAAGAAGGCGGTCATCTCGATCCAGAGCCACCGGTACCAGCCTCACGGGGCATACCCGTATGCCGGAATCACTGCCTCTGCTGTCGGGTGGGGAAGTGGCCGGGGTGCCTCGCATGTCCCCCGTCTCAAGAACGGTTCCCGGGCAGCAAAGGTTCCGCAGGCAAAAGGCGGTCGTGAAGCACATCCGCCGAAAGTAGCCAAGATTCTCTCCCGCGAGATCAACCGGAAGGAACGGAGAAAAGCCCTGGGATCAGCAATTGCGGCAACCATCTCAGACGAGCTGGTCCGCTCCCGGGGTCATGTGTTCGAGGGTTCGCTCCCCTTCGTCCTCTCGAACGAGTTCGAGTCTCTCGGAAAGACCAAGGACGTCATAGCAGCCCTCCGTGCCATCGGGGTATACGGGGATATTCTCCGCTCTGAAGGATCCCGGAAGGTACGTGCCGGTCGCGGAAAGATGCGTGGCCGCCGGTACAAGCAGCGCAAGAGCCTGCTTATCGTCACCGGCAGCCAGCCGCTCCGTGCTGCCCGCAATCTCGCCGGTGTGGATGTCTGCCCGGTTGACAGCCTGAACGTCGAGCTTCTTGCTCCCGGAACCCATTCAGCACGGCTGACCGTCTGGACCGAGGATGCAATCGCCAGACTCGGGGGTGAACAGTAATGGTGCTGAAATATCCGCATGCAACTGAGAAGGCAACCTACTGCGTAGAGAATGAGAGCAAAATCCAGTTCGTTGTTGATAACACCGCAACGAAACCGGAGATCAGGAAGGCGGTCGAGAAGATGTTCGGCCAGCAGGTGACCTCAGTGAGGACGATGATGACCACCAAGGGTGAGAAGAAAGCCATCGTCGGGTTCTCAAATGAGAAAGCTGCAGAGGAGATCCTCAGCCGTCTCGGCATCATGTAAGGGGGTGTAAGATGGGACATCGTATCACAACACAGAGCCGTGGACACGGGGGATCGACCTACCGTGCACCATCCCACCGGTACAAGGCAGAACTGAAACACCTTGGCCGGACCAATGAGACGGTAAGCGGAGTAATCGTCGATATCGAACACGACCCGGCACGCCACACCCCGATCGCGAAGGTCGATGTGGAAGGCGCAAAGAAGACCTATGTACTGGTCACCGAGGGTCTTGGTATCGGTGATGTCATGACCTGGGGTGCAGAGGCTGCATACAGGAACGGCAACACCCTGCCGATGAATGCCATCCCGACCGGTGCATACATCTGCAATATCGAAGCACGGCCCAACGACGGCGGTAAGTTCGTCCGGGCCGGTGGCGTCCAGGCGATGATCACCGACAAGATGGACGGCAGGGTTGCCGTCCGCATGCCAAGCGGTAAGACCAAGTGGTTCAACGGGGAATGCCGGGCAACCGTCGGTGTGGTCGCCGGTGGCGGACGGAGCGAGAAGCCGTTTGTCAAGGCCGGAAAGAAATACCACAAGATGAAGAATACCGCCAGCAACTGGCCACGGGTCAGGGGTCAGGCAATGAACGTCATCGACCACCCGTTCGGTGGTGGAGGACATCAGCACGCCGGACGGCCGAAGACCGTCAGCCGGGGTACGTCTCCGGGACGGAAAGTCGGGCATGTTGCAGCACGGCGTACAGGCAGAAGGAGGTAACCGGATATGGCAAAGAAAGTTCAGAAGAAGCTGCCACGGCGAAAGGAGGAATTTACCTACCACGGATATAACGCCGAGGCACTCAAGGCCATGAGCATCGAGGAACTCCTTCCGGTCATGCCCTCCCGGGCACGCCGGAAAATTCTCCGCGGATGGACGATCAGCGAGGATAAACTCCTCGCCGATCTCCGGAAAGGGGATAACCGGGTCAAGACTCATGTCCGTGACATGATCATTCTCCCTGAGATGATCGGACGGGAGATCGAGATCTACAACGGCAAGGAGTTTGTCAAGGTTGAGATCCAGCCTGAAGCGGTCTTCCATTATCTTGGTGAGTTTGCCCTGACCAGAAGGAAGGTTGCACACGGTTCTGCCGGTATCGGAGCAACCCGGTCGAGTAAATTTGTGCCGCTGAAGTGATGTGAATGGGACGAATCGAATATTCAAACAAGGTCGAAGGGGATAACCTGGCCCGCGGAAGGGTGAACGAAGCACCGATCTCACCCAAGCATGCGATCGAGATCGCCCGGTTTGTCAGGGGAAAGACCCTCGATGAGGCTGAGGCGTACCTGCATGATGTCGTGGACCTGAAAAAGGCCATCCCGTTCAAGCGGTTCAACCGGAACGTTGCCCACAAGCGCGGACTGGTAGGCTGGGATGCCGGCCGGTATCCCCGGAAGGCAAGCGAGGTGTACCTCCGTCTCTTTAACAGTGTACGGAAGAACGCCGAATACAGTGGTCTTGATACCGAAAAACTCAGGATCATCCACGTCTCTGCAAACCGTGGTATCCGCAGGCGGAGTTTCATGCCCCGTGCAATGGGCCGTGCCACCCCCAAGGATCGGCAGACGGTCAACATCGAGATGATCGTATCCGAACAGGAGGCCTGATTGTATGGCAGTTGAGCGAAAATTTGTAGCAGACGGCGTCCGCAAGGTCCGGGTTGAGAAACACCTTACCCGCGAACTGAAACGTGCCGGATATGGTGGAATGGATCTCATCCGGACCCCGCTCGGCACCCAGGTTACGATCTTTGCAGAAAAGCCAGGTATCGTCATCGGAAAGGGAGGGAAGGTCGTCAGGGGCCTGACCCAGGATCTGGCAACCATCTATGGTGTGGAGTCACCCCAGATCGAGGTTCAGCAGGTTGACAATCCCAACCTCAATGCCCAGATCATGGCAGAGCGGCTTGCCAGCGCCCTTGAGCGCGGCTGGTACTTCAGGAAGGCAGGATCCTCCACGATCCGCCGTGTCATGGAGTCGGGTGCCCTCGGCTGTGAAGTGGTCATCTCCGGAAAACTCACCGGTTCACGTGGTCGTGTCCAGAAGTTCACCGACGGGTACATCAAGCATGCCGGAGACCCGGTCAACACCATCGTTGAGAAGGGATTTGCGGTAGCCATCAAGAAACTGGGTGTCATTGGTATCCAGGTCAGGATCATTCCGCCCGATGCCCTCCTTCCGGACCACTTCAAGGTGACCGCAGAAGTGGAGAAGAAGAAGGCGGGTCTTGCACCCCATCTCAGGAAGATCTCATCCGAGGCCCTTGCGGAAGAGGAAGAGGATGTTCCTCTTGAAGAGATGATTGCAGAACCTGATGTTGCCGAGGAGGATCTCTGATGGCGATCTTCCGTGCACGTGATGTGAGTCAGCTCTCAGATGTCGAACTGGTTGAACAGGTCGACAAACTGAAGATGGAACTTATCCAGTACCGCGGGAAAGTCAGCGCCGGTGGCGCTCCTGAAAACCCGGGCCAGATCCGCGAGATTCGGCGGACCATCGCCCGGATGTTAACCGAACAGACCCGCAGAACCCAGGCATGATCACCCCGCAGAACATCCTGTTCCATGAACTCATCGGGCAGGATGTCGCGGTATCTCATGCTTCAAACCCGTCCCTGACAGGGATCTCCGGGTCCATCATCGATGAAACCCGGGGGATGGTCGTGATACGGACCTCCTCCGGCCTCAAGAGGGTGGGGAAGAAGGGTGTAACCTTTCGTCTCCGGCTCCCAGACGGGATTGTCGTCGATCTGGAAGGCTCAGCACTCCTGATGGCTCCGGAACGACGAGTATCCATGCGAATCAGAAAATAGAGGTTCATAATGGCAAGAAATATCGGATTTAACGTCCCTGCTCCTGAAAAGGAGTGCAGTGACGTGAACTGCCCGTTTCACGGCACCTTGCCGGTGCGCGGCCAGGTGATCACCGGCAAAGTCGTGAGCGACAAGATGACAGGGTCGGTAGTGATCAGGAGAGACTACCTGCACTTTGTCAAGAAGTACCAGCGGTACGAGAAGCGGAGCTCAAAGATTCACGCACACAACCCGCCGTGCCTGCACGCCCGTGTTGGTGAGACCGTGAGCATTGCTGAATGCCGCCCGCTCTCCAAGACCAAGACCTTCGTGGTCATTGAGGTGTCCCGGTCATGAAGGGGCTCGGCATACGGGTTCCCCGGTCGGTCAGCACCGGGACCCGGCTGACCTGTGCAGACAACACCGGAGCACGGGTTGTCCAGGTCGTCTCGGTCTTCGGATATCACGGAGTCCGGCGCAGGCAGCCCAAACTCGGGCTAGCCGACATCGCAACGGTCTCGGTGAAGAAAGGAACACCCGACATGCGCCGGAAACTGGTGCGTGCCGTTGTCATCCGCCAGAAGAAAGAGATCCGGAGACCCAGCGGACTTCGGCTCAGTTTCGATGACAACGCTGTCGTGGTTGTCGATGAGAAGAACGAACCACGGGGGACTGAGATCAAGGGTCCGGTCGCCCGTGAGGTTGCGATCCGGTACCCGCGTATCGGATCGATGGCCACAATCATCGTGTGAGTGGTGCGAATGGTAAGGATTGCAAGTAAACAACCAAGAAAACAGCGCAAGGCACGGTACAACGCCGCGCACCACGAGCGCGGTTCCCTTCTTCATGCCCCGCTCTCCAGGGAGCTGCGTGAGAAGTACCACCAGCGGAGTGTCCGGGTCATCAAGGGTGACACCGTCAAGGTTCTCCGTGGTGACCAGGCCGGAACCTCCGGTCTGGTGGATTTCGTCCTTGCGAAGAGATCACAGATCGTCGTTGACGGAGTCTCTGTCAAGAAGGCCGACGGTACCGAGGTACCCCGTCCGATTGATCCATCCAATGTGGTGGTGACCGAACTCAACCTCGAGGACAAGCGTCGCGAAGAAAAACTGGGTGGTGAATAAGCATGGGACAGCACCTGAAGAGAGTAGTGGCACCCAGGTCCTGGGGGATTACCCGTAAGACAAACAAGTTCGTGATGAAGCCCTCCCCGGGCCCGCACAACACCAATGCACTCCCGATCGCCGTATGGATGCGGAATCATATCGGGATTGCCCGGAACATGAAGGAGGTCAAACAGATCCTCCGTCAGCGTGATATCATCGTGAACGGGCGTGCCTGCCGTCATGCGGACATGGGGATCGGTATCTTTGATATCATCTCCATCCCGCGGACCGGCAAGTACTACCGGATCCTTCGTGACCTGAAGGGACGCCACAAGACGATCCCGATCGATGCGGAAGCAGCACAGTCACGGCTGGTGAAGATCACCAACAAGACTGTCGTAAAGGGCGGAAAGGTTCAGCTGAACCTCCGGGACGGTACCAACGTCCTTGCTGACAACAGTTACCGTGCCGGAGACTCGATCGTTCTCTCGCTGAAAGAGGGTGAGATGAACCGGATCATCGATCACTTCCCCTACCAGGCAGGCAACATGGTCATGGTCATCGGCGGAAAGCACTCCGGGAATATCGCCCGGATCTCAGAGCGTATCATCGTTCAGGGCAGCCTGCCGAACCGGGTCATCCTCTCTGATGAAGAGTCGGGAGAGACCTTTGAGACGATTGACGAGTATGTTGTCACGATCGGCCGGGAGAAGCCGGCGATCGAGAGCTGGGGGATTGAAGAATGAACCCGAACCGTGCCGTTGCAATCGACAAGGTCATCGTCCACATGGGTGTCGGGGAAGCCGGTGACCGTCTGGTCAGCGCAGAGAAGATCATGACCGAGATCACCGGGAACAAACCGGTCCGTGGCGTTGCCAGGCAGACCATCCCGGCATTCGGACTCAGAAAGGGTCAGCCGCTCAGCTGCAAGACCACCCTCCGGGGAGAAACCGCACGCCGGTTCCTGGAGACGTCCCTGAAGATCGTCGGAAACCGTATATCTGAACGTGCCATTGACCAGCAGGGAAACTTCTCCTTCGGGGTTGAGGAACACACCGATTACCCGGGCCAGAGTTATGATCCCAAGATCGGGATCTTCGGCCTTGATGTGACGGTCGTGGTCCGGCGCAACGGCGTCAGGATCGCACGCAGGCATATCCAGACCAAGAAGCTCCCGGTAGCACAGCGGGTGAACCATGAGGATGCAACCGCATTTCTGAACGGGGCATTCGGCGTGGAGGTGCAGTGATGTCTGAGAAAGCCGGAAAGGAACGTACCAAGCTTTTCGGACGCGGTGCACACGAATGCAGGCTCTGCGGCCGGAAACAGGGACTTGTCCGCAAGTATGACATATACTTCTGCAGGCAGTGCTTCAGGGAATGGGCCAGAAAGCTGGGCTTTAAGAAACTGAACTGAGGAGGAGAAGAATGGCAAGACTGAATACGGTGGCGGATGCGATGAGCACGCTCAAAAATGCGGCAGACACCGGACGTGCCGAGTGCACGGTCCAGCCTGCGGCATCACTGATCGGCGAGTTGCTCCGTGTTATGAAAGAAGCCGGTTATATCAGGGAGTTTACCCTTGTCCAGGACGGACGTGGCAACCAGTTCAAGGTGACCATGTCCGGAATGATCAACAAGTGTGGAGCCATCTCCCCCCGGTTCTCGGTAAAGCTGGCTGAAATGGAGAGCTGGGAACAGCAGTACCTCCCATCCAAGAGCATCGGGATGCTCATGGTCTCAACCTCGAAAGGGGTCATGAGCCATCATGAAGCCCGTCAGCTCGGACTGGGCGGCGAGCTCCTGGGGTATGTCTACTGAGGGGAGAAGATGACGGTTCAGAGAACGGTATCCATCCCCGCGGGTGTGACGGTGACTATCGCGGACTCGGTCCTGAAGGTGAAAGGCCCGAAGGGAGAGCTTCAGCGTGACATGTGGCACCCGGCCATCAGGATTACCATCGAGGATGGACAGGTGACCTTCACTACCGACTCGCCCAAAAAGCGGGTCATCTCGATGGTCGGGACCCTTGCGTCCCACTGTGCCAACATGTGCACCGGGGTGACGAACGGGTACCTCTATACCCTCAAGGTGGTCTACAGCCACTTCCCCATCCAGCTGAAACTGCAGGGGGAGAAACTTGAGATCAACAACTTCCTCGGCGAAAAATTTCCCCGGACAGCGCGGATTCTCCCGGGAACGGCCGTCAAGGTCGGAACCGATGAGGTGACCGTGACCGGGATCGACAAGGAACTGGTCGGGTCAACCGCCTCCAATATCGAGAAGGCGACCCGTATCCGGAACCGTGACCCGCGTGTCTTCCAGGACGGAATCTACATTGTGGCCAGGGGTGAGCAGTAATGGTATCTGAAATCAGGCGGCTCCTGCGTGTCAGGAAGGACAAGGAAGCACGGTTCAAGCGTGAGGGTGTTGACAAGAAGGTCACCATCAAGGACTCCTGGCGCCGGCCCCGTGGTCTGCACAGCAAACAGCGGAAACTCCGCCGGGCAAAGGGTGCCCACCCGGACCCGGGATACGGAAGCCCGCTCGCCGTCCGCGGCATGCACCCGTGCGGTCTGAAAGAGGTCAGGGTTTTCAACCTGAACGATCTCGCCGGTGTCGATGCTGCAACGCAGGCAATCCGTATCGGCGCCACGGTCGGTCGCAAGAAACGCGAACTGATCCAGAACAAGGCTGCCGAGGCAAAAATCCGTATCCTCAACTGGAAGGATGCATCAAAACCCGAATCTGCCGGTAAAGCGGTAAAAGCAGCCGACAGAAAGGAAGAGACTGAGGAGGAAGAATAAATGAGTCAGATTTCTGGTCAGAGACGCCTGGCTGCTGAGGTCCTGAAATGCGGCCTCAACCGCGTCTGGTTCGATCCCACCCGGATCGACGACGTGCAGCGGGCCATCTCGCGAGAAGACATCAGAAACCTGATCACGGAGGGCGCCATCGCTGCCCATCAGAAGGTCGGGAATTCCCGCGGACGGGCACGTATTATGATGGCAAAGCGGAGCTACGGACACCGGAAGGGTCCGGGGCGCCGGAAGGGGGCAATTGGTTCCCGTTCCGTCAGCAAGGTGCGCTGGATTCAGCGTATCCGTGCACAACGCCGGGTTCTCCGTGAACTGCGTGAGTCTGGTGAGATTGAACGAACGGTCTACCGCCGGTTTTACCGCCGGGCAGCTGGTGGACAGTTCAGAACGGTTGCCCACCTGAAGGCACAGATCGTGATCGGGAGGGTACAGTAATGGCAACCGGACCACGGTACTTCGTTGCCTTCCGTCGCAGGCGCGAGGGAAGAACCGATTACCATGCACGACACCGTCTGGTCGTCTCCGAACGGCCGCGTATGGTCGTCAGGAAGACGAACAAACACATCATCTGCCAGCTCGTGACCGCACACCTGGAGGGTGACCGCACCCATGTGTCTGCAAATTCTGCAGACCTGCGCAAGTACGGGTACGAGGGCTCTCTGAGCAACACCCCGGCAGCATACCTGACCGGGATGCTCTTTGCAGTCCGTGCCATGAACGCCGGAAAAGACACCGCCATCCTTGACATCGGTCTGAACCGTGCAAGCAGCGGGGCCCGGGTCTTTGCTGCCCTGAAGGGTGCCACTGAAGCAGGGCTTGACATCCCGCACTCTGAAGAGATTCTTCCCTCAGACGAGCGGTGTACCGGAGAACATATCGCAGCATATGCCCCGGACCGTGCAGGATCGCTGCCAGCCAGTGTGGCAGCAGCACGTGACGCGATTATGGGGGAGCTGAACTGAGATGGCATACGAGAAGACAGAATGGGTACCCCTGACCGGGCTCGGACGTATGGTCCAGGCCGGTGAGATCAAGAGCATAGATGAAGCGCTCGCGTGCGGGAAACCCATCAAGGAACCTGAGATCGTTGACGCCTTCCTCCCTGACCTCGTGGATGAAGTGCTTGACATCAACATGGTACAGCGGATGACCGACTCCGGTCGCCGTGTCAAGTTCAGGGCCGTTGTAGTCGTCGGAAACCGCGACGGGTACATCGGGTTCGGACAGGGCAAGGATGCCCAGGTCGGTGACGCGATCAAGAAAGCAATCGTGAACGCCAAGACCAACGTGATCAAGGTCCGCCGTGGATGCGGTTCATGGGAATGCGGATGCGCCAACCCGCACTCGATCCCGATGCTGGTCAACGGGGTAGCCGGCAGTGTCAAGGTTACCCTCCGGCCGGCCCCCCAGGGGATCGGCCTGGTCACCGGAGACATCGGGAAGAAAGTTCTCGAACTTGCGGGAATCCGTGATGTCTGGGCACAGACCCAGGGTCAGACCCGGACCACCATCAACTATGCCAAGGCGACGTTCAACGCGCTCAAGGCTACCAATATGATCCGGCTGGGAGGAAAGGAGTAATGTATGCAGTTGTTCAGGTCCGCGGAACGGTCAAGACCCGCCGTGAGATCAAGGACACCCTGAAGATGCTGCGTCTTCACCATATCAACCACTGTGTTATCATCCCCGATACCCCCGCGTACATGGGCATGATCCGCAAAGTCAAGGACTTTGTGGCATATGGTGAGATCGAGGCCGGGGTCGTGGAAGAACTGCTCAGAAACCGTGGCCGGCTCACCGGTGATCTCCGTCTCACTGATGAGTATGTCAAGGAGAACTCCCAGTACTCCGGTATCTCTGAGTTTGCACAGGCCCTCTCTGCAGGTGATGCACGGCTGGCTGATGTCCCCGGACTCAAGCCGGTCCTCCGTCTTCACCCGCCACGCAAGGGGTATAAGACCACCAAACGAACCTTCCAGCAGGGAGGTTCCCTCGGGTACCACGGGGAGAACATCAACGATCTCCTGTACAAGATGAGGTGAGCAGATGCCAGTAAACAAGCGATCCAAATACCGCGGCTCACGCACCTGTGGTGGCGGGACCCATAAGAACCGACGTGGAGCAGGAAACCGGGGAGGCCGGGGGAACGCCGGTGTCAATGCACACCACTTTGTCAAGGCGTACCTCGTGCGGGGTCCGGTCTTTGGGAAGTGCGGATTCAAGCACCACCATGAGGCCTCGATCACCGGAGACGTGCTGGATATCGGGGAGATCGACCAGATCATCCCCGTTCTCATCAGGTCAGGCCTGGCTCAGGAGGAGGGTGACACCGTCATCTTCGATGCTGAGGTCCTGGGGATAGAGAAGGTCCTCGGCGGCGGAAAGGTCATGCATAAGATGAACATCACGGCCGCGGCGTTCTCCCAGCAGGCGATCGCCAAGATAGAGGCGAAAGGCGGTCATGCGATGACCTCCTAACTCCCTTTTCAGGAGGAAAACAATGGGTGAGATACTCGATCGGATGGAGCCGCTTCTGGCAATGATGCCAGCTGTCAAAACTCCTGAAGGTCATGTGCATTTTAAAAACAAACTGGCATGGACGGCCGGGATTCTTATTGTCTACTTTATGCTGGCCAACATCCCGGTCTTCGGACTGGACCCGTCCTCCCAGGATATGTTCGAGTACTTCCGTGCTCTTCTTGCCGGTGCGAGCGGTTCCATCGTTCACCTCGGTATCGGACCAATTGTTACGGCTTCTATCGTGCTCCAGCTCCTCAAGGGTGCAGATATTCTCCATATCGACACCTCTGAGGTGAAAGGGCAGATCCAGTACATGGGGCTTCAGAAGCTCCTGATATTCGTGATGATCGCGGTCGAGGCAGCACCGATGATCGTCGGTGGTTTTCTCAAACCCGACCCGGCCGTCGCGATGGCCCTTCTCGGCGGCAACACCGCCATGCTGACCTTCCTCATCTTCATTCAGGTCTGTTTCGGCGGCGTCCTCATCTTCCTGATGGACG
>CAZSVH010000052.1:0-11698 GCA_964610235.1 uncultured Methanospirillum sp.
CTTCGCGACAAGGCCCTCAACCTTGCTCCTTTGACCTGGCTCGGATACCCTCGCTTGTGTGCCTGAATATGTTGTCATGCCGCTCATTTATATTTTTTCAATCGTTCCGTTCGCAGCTCCTGTAGCATATCTCCCGATCCCCTTCTTTTTATCCCTGTCCTGCAAATACATCAGTATCATATGTGGTCAGCCATCCTCTCCTGTTTCGCGGACTCACCATCCCAGAGCCGGGTTGTCAGGTTCCTTCTTGAAAACGGCTTCGGGGTGAACGAGGAGGGGAGGATCTGTGTCAACTCCATCCAGGTCGCCTCAACCCAGATCGGCCACCGGGTCGGGGTGGACCGCCGCGTCGTGGACTCCACTGCCCGGCGCATCCTCGACTCGCCGTACCGTGACATCTTCCTGGCCATGCGGGTCACCCCTGACCTCACCCTGATCGCGGACCGGCTCTCCCTCTCGGTCATCACCATCCTCCCGGACGATGCCACCCGGCCGGGGATTGTTGATGCCTGCATCCATGTCCTCTCCTCTCACGGGATCGGCATCAGACAGGTCTTTGTCACCGATCCCCACCTGTCAGAAGAACCCCGGCTGGTCATCATCACCGAGAACCGGATCCCGGCCCCGGTCATCGAGAGCCTGCGATCTCTCCCGGTAGTGCGCCGGCTCATCCTCTGACCGGGTCAGGGAAGGGAAGATCCAGCGAGGTCTTCCAGTTCGTCGGCGAGCGAAATGAACCGGGCACGGACCTGCGGGGGAAATTTCCCGATCCCTGCCTCCAGGTCCTGGCGGGTGGTGATCCGGGTCCCCCTCACCAGGTTGTCGGCATGGGCGACGATCCTCTCCTCAATCGTCCCCGGGATCCTATCCTCCCTGCTCAGACCGAGTTCTCCCCGCTCCTCTCCGGTCAGGCCGGCACCGATATGCCGCTCAACAATCCGGCAGACCGCCAAAGGGAACCCGAGCTCCCGACAGAGCGCGGCTCCCGCATCGGCATGATCCATCCCGTGGGTCACCGATCTCCCGATATCATGGAGAACCGCACCGGCAGCCACCAGGTCCCGGTCAACGGGTCTCTTCCCGATCGCCAGAATCCGGTCCGCGATCCCGACGGCCACATCACGGACCGTCCTGCAGTGTGCAATCACGTCCGGATCGCACCCTGCTGAAAAAAGGTATGAAAAGTACTCGTCCCCGGGTTCAGACATGCCCGAGCGTTTCCTTCATCAGGGAAATCCTCCTGGCCAGTGCATCAACCAGCGGATCGTTATCGAAATGAGAGAGCTGCTCCTCACAGGCAGCGCAGACGAACTGGCTGTCCATGGCCTCGGTGAAGGTGGTAACAAACCCGCAGGCCTTGCAGTTGTAGAAATCGTTCTGCTCTTCATACCGGTGACGTTTCTTGAGTTTTTCAAGAATGACCTCCATATCCTTGGAGATCGCATCATAGATATTGAAGAGCTGCAGATGCCACAGATAGGTCAGCCAGCCGGTCTCATTATTTTTGATCCTGCGGTATTTGGCCAGTCTGTGTTCATACAGGGTATAGAGCGTATTTCTGACCGAGTTCAGGTTGATCTCGGTCAGCTCAGCCAGTTCTTCGTCGCTGTACTCCTTTCCTTCCGGAAACCGGGTAACCAGGGCCATCCCTTCATCCCCGATCATCCGGTGCAGGTACGCCACGATCGCCGGCTCTTCGAGCAGCTCTTGTACGGTGACCATCACCGCATATATAGGGAGACTGCTCTGATAGTTTTATCCAGTGCCTCCCGGGCCTCCTCCTCTGTTTTCCCCTCTCCGAATACGCTGATAACCGCCTCCCCTGTCTCAAACCGGGCAGGAGGAACCGGGATGTCTGCAACTGCAGGAGAAAGCGATGAGAGATCATCCCGCAGCTCCCGCTCTCCTTCGGAGAAGAGGATCTTCCGGATCGAGACCCGCTCAGGGGCAGGGATCTGACCAGGAAGGATCCCCTGGCACGCATCAAGGTGTATCCTCACCAGGTTCATCCCGTACGCCCGTTCAACGGTGTCCAGGGTGGCGACAAACCGGGGGTTCACCTCGATGGGAAAGACACGATCACTGGTGAGGAGAAAGTCGATCCCGATCACTCCCCGGCACCCGCTTGCTGCCGCGATATCCTCGGCCATCCGGCACATCGCCCGGCTCATCGGGTGGATGAGCGGGGTCAGAGATCCACAGAAACCAAACGCCGCCTCATCCGTTCCCCTCAGAATCTGCCGGTTTGCAGCGAGCGCCCGCGCCCGGGAACCGTCCGCAACGCAACAGACCGATGCTGCAATTCCGGGTGCCACCTCCTGGAGCAGGTACGGCATGCCGGGAAATGCCGCCTCCCAGGCACGGATCTCCTCCTCTCCTGATACGATGGTGTTGCGCCACCCGCCGGCACCCGTGCAGGGTTTGAGCATGGCAGGGAATGACCCGGGGGCTGCCAGGGTGGGCACCGGCCATCCGCCCTCCTCAAAGAACTCCTGTGTCCGGCTCTTGTCCAGGAACCGGGATGTGATCGCGGGATCGGTACCCAGAACCGGGACCGGCAGGTCGGAGAGATCCTCTGCCCCTGAGGTGGTGATGATCGCATCCACCGGATACTTCCTGCACAGTGTACCGATCAGTCCGGGGATCTCGGCCAGTTCATCGAAGCGGGAGCATTCGATGGTGCAGTCCCGGAGGTCCTGATCACAGAAGTGGTCGACGGCATAGACCATCAGCCCGGCCCGGGCAGCCGATGCGGCAACATGCCGGGTTGCAAACCCGGCAACCAGGAGGTGCCTGATCTCACCGGTCATTCCCGGGATCGACCTCTTCAACCAGTTTTCCCTCGCGACAGGGGACCACCCGGACCCGGGCACCCGGGAACTCCTGAATCAGCGCCTGCGGACCCAGCAGGTGATCGAGGAAGATTGCCATGCTGGAGATCTCTGAATGGGGCTGGCTCGTTACCGCCACGTTGAAATCAGCCAGATGATACACCTCACCCGGGACTTTCTCAGCACCCACCACCACGAGGATCTTCTCCTTTCCCCGTATCTCCTCCTCGACATCGGGCAGGTTCATTCCGAACATCGTCAGATGCACCACGGTTCCGCCGGCCTCCTTCCACCTCCGGATACACGAATGCCATCCGACATTATTCTCAACAAAGAATCTGCCTCCCCAGCGGTCAGCAACATCGCTGATACTCTTTACGATACCGGTATCGTCTGAGGCGAGGTACATCCCAATCGCCCCGAGCGCCCGTGCCGTCAGCCCGACATGGGTTGTCACCCGCTGATCCCGCTGGGGCCGGTGGCCCAGCCTGAGAATCGCCACTTCTTTCATGGGTTATCACCAGCCCCGTCGGGATGAAACCCCTCTGCAGATGGTGATCCGGACGTATCCTTTACCTTAATGACACCATTCTCGATGATGATGGAGGAGGCGGGATCATGTCTCATCTGGCTGGAGATGATGTACTCATCGATAGAACAGGCGCGATAATCACCATCTCTCTGGATGACCAGGAGCAGTGTCTGCAGCCGGTCAAGCGACTCCCGGACCCCCTCCTGGGAAAAACCGCTATCTTCACATATTTCATCGAGGGTGCACCATTTTCTTCCGGTAATAATATGATAGACTGCCCAGTCCAGCTCTTCGGGTTTCACGCTGCCGACATATTGGTCTGAAAGGGTAATAGTTCTTGATACCGATCGGCATGGAAAAACTGAGGCTATCGGAAAGCGTATGAATCGCGGAGGAGGAGATATGCATATGCACGCGATACATGGGATTATCATTCTGGCCCTGGTCTGCTGCCTGGCCATGGGAGTAAGTGCCGACACGTCATCCGGAGCGGATGAGAAAGACCTGCTTCATGTGTCAGGATCAGGAACGATCAAGACCACCCCGGACCGGTGTGATATCTCCTTCTCGGTGGTCACGAAGAACTCTGATGTCAGGGCTGCCCAGAAAGAGAATGCCCGGAAGATGGAGATCGTGATGGGTGTCCTGCGGGACCCGTCAAAAGGGAACCTCTCTCCTGCCGAGATCGGAACGAGCTCATACTTCATCTCTGAAGTGTACAACCCTGACGATCCGGTGAAGCAGGAAGCCGGTGACAAAACCGTGATATACGAGGTCTCGAATACCATCAATGTTGAGACCTCCCGGATCGATCAGGTCGGGGATCTGATCGACCTCGCGGTGAGCAGCGGCGCAAACGGGGTCAGTTCGCTTCAGTTCACCCTGAGCCGGGAGAAGTCTTCCGAGTTCCGTTCCCAGGCACTCGGCATCGCCGTTGACAAGGCCCGTGCTGATGCCGAAGCAGTAAGCCGTGCCATGGGCCTGACCCTCGGCTCTGCCCATGAGGTGACCGTCGACGAGCCGTACTCACCCCCGATGTACTTCAACCAGGACATGCGCAGTGTTTCGTATGCCGGTTCCGCCCCGTCTACCCCGATTGAGCCGGGGAGCATCGATGTCACCGCGAAGGTCTCGGTCTCGTATACCATCTCGTAAATCTCCTTTTTTTCATTTTCTCTGTGATTCAGGGCCAACGATACCAGATGGTTCCCTGTCACCTGCGGTATCACATGGCCAGCCGGAACACAGGGACGATGCAGAACCCACATACCCTATATTCTCTCCGGATAACCGGATACCCGAATGATATTCGGAGATGATGGAGGCCGGTATGCCGGTCTGGCTGATATGATGGAGGAGATCCTGGCCCGGTGTAACGATGACCCGGCCTGCATCGCCGCATCACTGGAGAAGATGGAACCGGATCTGCGCCGTGAGATTCTCACCTCAGACCTTCTCAATGCCTGGCAGGTCTTCTGGTTCCACTTCCGGGAGGATCCGGGGGATGAAGCGGTTGAGTTTCTCCTCTTCCATCCTGCCGGGGAACTGGGCCGGGGTGTTCCGATGGGGGATCTGGATATCTTCACCCTCACGTTCCGGATGCAGGGCGGGGAGCCGGAGATCCTCGTCGCCGATGATCTGCAGCAGGTAGGCAGATTCAGAGGTGAGAAGGCCTGGAAACGGGCGAAAGCGTTCATCCTCGCAGGAGGGGCAGAATAGCGATCCTATCCCTCTTCCACCTTCCGGGGAGGAAATGCGGCATGGATATCCTCAGGCCGTCCGATCGCCATGATGATATCAGACCCCCTGATCACTTCTTCCCCTGAAGGGTTGATGATCGTCCGGTTTCCTCTTCTGATGGCGATGACCGTCACGTGATACCGGCTGCGGAGCCGGCTCTCAATCAGTGACCTTCCGACCCAGGGTGAGGTCTCTTCGATACGAATCGTCCTGGTATCAATATCCGGGACCATCTCCCTGAGATCATCGAAGGTGGCAGGTGTCGTCGAGATGCTCCTGAGCATCTGGTATCCGCCTGACCGGATCTCACTGATAAGCCGCTCAATCTCGTCTTCCGGGATGAGATACCGGTTGAGGATCCGGGTGAATATCTCGATAGAGGTCTCAAACTCCTCGGGGATGACATCGTCGGCACCCAGGTCAAGGAGGTTTGCGACCTCACCGACAAACCGGGTCCTCGCGATGATGTACAGCCCCGGGTTCATGCTCCGGCCGAGCCTGACCGTCTGCTGGGTGGCAAAGGGATCATTGACGACCACCACCAGGATCCGCGCCGTGCTGATCCCGGCCTTCTCGAGCACCGCCGGCTGGGCTGCATCCCCGTAGAGGATCGCCTCACCTTTCTTCTTCTCCTCCCTGACCGTGTCCGGGTTCATCTCGATGATCCGGTACGGAACCCCGGCAGCCCGTGCCGATTTTGCCACGTTTCTCCCGTTCAGCCCGAATCCCACGATCACGATATGATCCCGGATCTCCCCGGGCTGATCGTCTGCCTCCCGCTCACCCTGCCGGTCAGGGATGATCCGGTGAAGGGGGGCAGAGAGGCCGGTACAGACCGTTCCCGACATCCCGATCAGGAGCGGGGCAAGACCCATCGAGACGATCGAGACATCAAGGAAGAGCTGGTACATGTCGGTCGTCAGGATACTGAGTGCTGCACCTGAAGAGGCAAGTATGAACGAGAACTCCCCGACCTGGCAGATGGAGAGGCTGGTGAGAACCGACGAGCGGGCGGGCAGCCCGGCTGCAACCGAGGCGATGGTCCCGGTTGCGTACTTGATCAGGATGACCGCGATGACCAGGGCCGCGACCTCCCCCGGATGGGAGAGGAGATAGGTGATATCGAAGATCATCCCGATGGAGATGAAGAAGAACGCAGAGAACATGTCTCTGAACGGGATCATGTTGTACATCGCATGCATCGAGTACTCGGACTCTGATATGATCAGTCCGGCGAGAAATGCCCCGAGCGCCATGGAAAGGCCGATCGATGAGGTCAGGTAGGCGACCATCAGGCAGGTCCCGATCACGATGAAGAGGAACATCTCCTGGTTGCGGAGCCGGGCAGCATAGTGGAGGAGGTACGGGATGACGTACCGGGACGAGACATAGACCACGCCGATGATCAGGATGCTCCCCAGGACCAGGGTGACGACCGACGGACCGGCAGTATCGTCCCCGGCAAGGATAGGGGTGATCATCATCATCGGGATGACCACCAGGTCCTGGAAGATGAGAATCCCCAGAGCTGCCCTCCCGTGGGGACTGTCCACCTCCCGCCGGTCAGCCAGGACCTTCATCACGATCGCCGTCGAGGAGAGGGAGATGAGCATCCCGACGAAGACCGCCTGGCTGATGCTCCACCCGGCAAGGATCATCAGGCCGGTACAGATAAGCACAGTCGAGAGGACCTGGACCCCTCCACCGATCAGGACGAACTGACGGCTCTTGAGGATATGACTGATCGAGAACTCAAGCCCGATGGTGAAGAGGAGGAAGATGACTCCCAGTTCAGCGAAGAACTCGATTGAGTCCTGGTTATGGATAAGACCAAGTCCCGCAGGACCGACGATGATGCCGGCGATCAGGAATCCCACCACAGAAGGGATCTTTATCCGGTACAGGGCAAGGAGCAGGATGACTGAGAGGAGAAAGATGACAACAATATCGGTGAAGAGTGTTGCGTAACTGCCTTCCATGCATGACTCCTGACTCTTTCAGGTTGGCAGTCTTCCTATAGGTATTTCACCACCCCTCCGCCATCGTGCCGGCATCCAGCAAAATTGATAGCCTTCCATCCGGAAGTATTAGAGCAGAAAGATATGGCCGCAGTCGCAGGTGCCGCTGATATCGGGGGGACCAATACCCGCGTGGCACTCATCGGAGATGACGGGGTGATCATCGCCACCGAGCGGTTTCCAACACCCCGGGGATCGGATCCCCGGGCCGTGGTGGCAGCAGTCACTGCCTCACTTCACCGGCTCCTCTCGGCCGGTCCTCCCCGGGTTCTCTGCGGGATTGGCGTCTCGGTAGCCGGTCCGGTTGACCGGGATGCCGGGATCATCCTCCACCCCCCGAATATGCCGTTTGATGAGGTGCCGATCACCGCCCCGCTCCGTGATACCTTCGCCCTGCCGGTCTTCCTGGCAAATGACTGCCGGGCTGCGGTCAGGGGAGAGGTCTTTGCCGGGGGAGGGAAGGGATACCAGCATCTCGTCTATCTCACCTTCTCGACCGGGATCGGGGGCGGAGTCTACTCTCACGGGGAGGTTCTCACCGGAAGAGGGGGAAACGCCGGTGAAATCGGGCATATCCTGGTGGATACCACCTACCAGCAGACCTGTTCGTGCGGGGGGACCGGGCACTGGGAGGGGTATGCGTCCGGAAGAGGGATTCCGCTCTTTTACCAGACCTGGTGCCGTACCCATGGCATGATACCGGTCTCTCCCTGTTCCACTGCAGAAGAGATCTTCACGGCTGCATCAGCCGGTGAGCCGTCAGCCTCCCTCTTCATGCATGCCCTGGCCAGGGTGAACAGCCGGGGCCTCTCCACGGTGATCGTTGCGTATGACCCTGAGATCATCATCCTGGACGGACCGGTGGTCACGAACCATTTCGCACTGGTGATGCAGCCTGCGATCGAGCACCTGGATGAGTACCTCCCCAGGCCCGGGATCATTATCAGTCCGCTCGGAGGAGATGCACCGCTGCTCGGAGCTGCCGCCGGGGTGTTTGATTCTGCGGGCTTGTAACCGGCCTCCTTCCGGCAGGGGGGTGCTCTCCTCTCTCCTTCTGGTCCTCCTCCTGAGTGGATCCCTCGCATCAGGTTCGGCGGTGCAGGAGGGAGAGATCCTCGTCCTTGTCTATGCCGCAGGAGGAACCCTGGAGGCCGACTACGGGCTAATCACCGATGATATCATCCAGATGATCTCAGGTGCCGGGAATGTCTCCCCTGATCTCCTGGAGATCGTGGTTGCGTACGGGGGGGCTGATACCCCCGGATGGCGGGGGATGACGGTTGCGAACCGCTCATCTCTCACCGCAGATCTCGGAGATAACCGGCTGGGAAACGATCCACCGTGTGGCCGGCATTACCCTGATGCGAACATGGGTAACAGCAGTACGCTCGGCCGGTTCCTCTCCCAGGCCAGGGATGAATACCGGTATGATCGAATCTTTCTCATCCTCATCGGTCACGGGGAGGCATATACCGGGATGCTCTTTGATCAGAACCATGCCGGTGACCCGCTGACCCTGCCCGAACTGGTGGAAGCGCTCCAGACCGGGGGGTACAACGTGGAACTGATCGGATTTGACACCTGCCTGATGGGTTCCCTCGAGGTTGCCGGACGATTGAGCGGGTATGCATCATACATGATCGCGAGCGAGGAGTCTGAGCCGGCTGAAGGATGGGAGTATGATCACTTCATCTCCTACCTCGCCGGGCAGAGCGGGGCACCTGCCACCGGGTATGCGGCGGCCCTCATGAACGGATATCTCCAGGCACCGGGAACGGGAAGAACCCTCTCTCTCCTTGATCTCAGTGAGGCAGGGGTGGTAACCGCCTCGCTCGACCGGTATTCCCGCGATCTCCTCCCGCTCCTCTCCTCTGATGAGTCCTTCTCCCGGCTCAGGAAGGCCGTGAATGCCACCCGGCAGTTCGGGCTGACCGGAAACGGAACCCTGGATCCGGCGACGATGGATCTGATGGACTTTGTCACCCGCTCCCGGGAAGCAGACCCCCTCCTCTCAGACCCGGCAGCCGATCTCATGGCTGCAGCTGAGAAGATGGTTCTGCTCTCGGTCCATGATGATGCCGGTGCCGGGGCACGGGGCCTGGCAATCCTCTCACCCGTACAGATCAATGAACACTTTTACCAGTATTACCGGGAGGAGGCGTCGATAACCCCCTCATGGGACCGGTTCATCGAGACGTATATCCGGATGGCCGGGCGCGATGCGTTGTAAGAAGCGCATCAGGAGCGGGAGGCGGTATGCCCCCCCATCCTCACCTCCGTCTTCTTCTCCCTGCCAGGATCCACCCGGCTCCTGCTGCCGGGAGGAGGAGGTACCAGGGGAACGGTGTCTGCTTCTCCATCCGCTCCAGGGACCGGATCTTCCCTTCCACCTGGGTCCGGTTCGGCCTGAGGCTGAGTGACTGCTCATACGCTTCCCGTGCCTCTTCCTGATGCCCGGTCTCTGCGAAGAGGTCGCCTATCAGTTCAAAGACCCGGTAATCACTGCTGTTTCCGGTGAGGAGCCGGCCGAACTCCCCGGCTGCCTCTCCGGCCTTCCCCTGTGTCATCAGGATCCGGGCTTTTCCGCTGATGAGCGGGAGTGATCCTGAGTTGTTCGTCATGGCACCATCCAGATAGGAGAGCGCTTCAGCGGTCCGTCCCATCTCATGAAGCAGCCTTCCCTTCTGCACCATCAGGGCGGTGTTGTTGAAATCTGCGAGGAGAGCGAGGTCCAGCGACCGGAGTGCCCCTTCCTGATCCCCCATCGTCACCAGGTTTCTGCTCTTTCCAGCCATCGCGCCCGTGATCCGTGGATCGAGCTGGAGTGCCACCTCGTATGCGGTATCTGCCTCGGCATGTCTTCCCAGTCCGGCCAGACAGTCTCCTTTTCCCACCCATGCACGGGCGAGACCGGGATCAAGGGAGATCGCAATCTCAAATGCCGCAAGCCCCTCTCTGGTCCTGCCGAGCACAGAGAGTGCCCGTCCCTTCCCTTCCCATGCGGTGGCATCGGTCCGGTTCAGGGCAGCCGCCTGCTCATAGGCTGCGAGCGCCTCGTCATATCGCCGTTCCTCCATCCATGCATCCCCGATGCTTATCCAGACCTCGGGGTCGGTCTTATCGAGCCTGAGAGCCTGCTGGTACGCCCGGACCGCCTCATCGTACTGCTTCAGATTGATGTAGACATGCCCGAGGCTCGTCCATGCCTTCTGGTCCCCGGCGTTCAGCGCCAGGGCTCCCCGGTACGCATCGACCGCCTCTTCATCCCTGCCAAGATCGGCGAGTGTCAGCCCCATATTGGTGAATGCCACCGAGTCGCGGGGATTGTAGGCAAGCGCCATCTCATAGCTCTTCAGTGCCTCCTCCAGCATCCCGAGATTGTACTGGGCATTCCCCTTGTTGTACCAGGCTTTGCTGTCCTTGCTGTCATGCTGCAGGGCGACCTCGTATGACCGGATCGCATCTGCAAAACTCCCCTTGCTGTACTGGGCATTCCCCTTCGCGAAGACAGCCTCCGCATTATCGGGCTCCATCTGGATGGCTGCCTCGAACGCCCGGATAGCCTCATCATACTGACGCTGGTCAGAGAGGACATTTCCTTTGGCCATCCATGCCTGGACATCAGACGGGTCGAGCTGGATGGCGACATCGTACGCTGCGTAGGCGGATCCCAGGAGATTCTTGCTGTACAGGGCATTCCCCTTGTTGTACCAGTAATCCGCATTCCGGGGATCCAACCCGGTTGCGACTTCATATGCCGCAATCGCCTCATCTGCTTTCCCGAGTTTGAAGAGGGCCACTCCCTTGTTGTACCAGGCTGCGGGATTTGCCGGGTCCAGTTCGATGGCACGGGTGAACGCGTCAATCGCTTCATCGTACCGTTGCTGGGCATAGAGTGCATTCCCATTGGCAAACCACTCCTGTGCCGTGGCCCCGAAGCAGACCGGGGTGATGATCAGCAGGAGGAGGAGGACAGGAAGCACCGTCCGCGGACCTGGAAGGATCATATCGTGACGAGTTTTTGGTTCAGACAGGTAAATAGTTTCCAACGCCGGCATGTCGGCCGTTTCAGGACATTCCCTGGTGCGTCAGCCGCTCCATCCTCCGGATCCGGACCAGGGGGGAGCTCTTCATCAGAAAATCACTGATGAACGGCTCAAACCCGTCAATCCAGCAGTCCATTCCCTCATGGATGGCATACTCCTCCTCCATCGCCTGTTTGACATGCTTGCCGAGGGCGGTCTGAAAGACCTCGCGGGAGGAGAAGAGATCCCTCACCGTCCTGAATTTTCGTTCTATCTCCACCCCGTACCTCCCGTGCCTGATAAAGGGTCCGGCAAACAGGCCGGGATCATGCGTATACTTCTCCAGGAATTTCCGGGCATTCACCCCGGGATGTGCCGGAGGTCCCGCATGGTACCTGACCGCAGGCAGTGACTCGGTCAGGAGTTCGAAGAGGATCATCGATCGGTCCGGGAGCATTGCGGTATCCCCCCGTGCAACCACGAACTCGTTGCGTTCCAGGAGTTCGGTCAGCGTCTGCATGCTCTTTCTGAGCTGGGGAACCACGATATCCT
>CAZSVH010000053.1:0-8671 GCA_964610235.1 uncultured Methanospirillum sp.
TGAATGAATTATAGAAACATAATGCTGAAAAATCTTTCTGATAATTAGAAAAATCGTATCCTCTCCAAAATAAGGGGTAACATATAAAACTTAGTTCCCCTAATAATGTATAGAGATTTTGAAGCCCGATGATATTGATTTAATAAAAAGTCTCACTCCTGATCGGATCAACCAGACATCTGATCCTGATATAATCTATCGCCTTCTTGGAATTCTCGAAACATGTATCACTGAAATATCTGACCTTAAACAGGAAGTTCAATCTCTCCGCGATGAAGTCAATCGACTCAAAGGAGAAAAAGGAAAACCCGAGTTTCCAAAAAATCGCGGAAAACGTGATGATTATTCATCCGAGCAAAACCGGAAAAACCCAACCAAACCGGCTCACAAAGGTCGGACTGAACGAAATTATAAAGTGCAAATCACCCGGGAGGTAGTCTGTCATGTTCCTTCAGAATCCCTCCCTTTCGATGCAGTATTCAAGGGTTATTCAACGGCAATAGTACAGGATATTAAGATTCTACCGGATAATGTCCAATTTCAGATTGAAAGGTTCTATTCACCTTCAACTGGAAAGACCTATTCCGGCTCCCGACCAGACGGATATGAAGGTGAGTATGGTCCCGGTATTAAGTCGCTCATTATTGGGCTGAAATATTGTTGTAATGTATCTGAACCTGCAATTGAGGCGTTTCTGAAATTTCATGGTGTATTCATATCCTCCTCTACCATATCCCGTTATCTAACTCATAATCTTGAATCGTTCCATGAAGAGAAGAATGAACTCACCCAATGTGGATTGCGATCAACTTCTTTCCAACAAATGGATGACACAGGAGCGAGAGTTAATGGAGAACAATGGTACACTCAAATCTTGTGTAATCCGTATTATACTTCGTTTCAAACAATACCCCACAAGGACAGACTCTCGATTATTCAACTTCTCTCCGGAGGTCAGAAGATACTCTTTCTATTCAATGAAGAAGCCTTTGAATTACTGAAGAGATTCAAATTGTCGTCTGCGATCCAATCATATCTGAAAGAAAACTGTTCAGAATTAACCTTGGATGAAGAAACCCTGAATACATATCTCCGACAGTTACCAACTCGAAATAAATCCATCGATTCGATTTATCGAAGGATTAAAGAAGCATCAGGGATTGCCTGGTATCACAGTCAGAGATCATACCCGGTTGTCTCCACTTTACTGACTGACGATGCACCACAGTTTGCTCATGTTGCAGAGAATCAGGCATTATGCTGGATTCATGCAGGGAGAGGTTTGAAGAAATTAAATCCTTTGAACCCGGCTTTTCAGGAAATTCTTCGGATTAAACTGGATGAGTTCTGGGAGTATTATCGCCTTCTGGCAGAATTTAAGCAGAATCCACTTCCTGAACTGATTCGTGAAATCGACCAGATATTTGATGAAATTTTCTTTGAGCATACGGGTTATCCTGCTTTAGATGATCGGCTAAAAGCAATTGCAGATAACAAGAACAAACTCCTTCAGATACTTATAAATCCGGATATTCCTCTTCACAATAATGAATCTGAACTTGGAGCAAGAGCTCAGGTTCGAAAAAGGGATGTGAGTCTTCATACTGTCACATCTGGAGGAACAAAGGCTGTTGATACATTCCTCTCTTTGAGAGAGACAACAAGGAAATTGGGTGTCAATTTTTTTGAGTATTTGCTTGATAGAATTACCAAAATGGAAAAAATTGAGAGATTGGGGAAGTTGATAATGAGCAAAACAGGAATGCCAGATGTAATTGATCACTCTGGTTGCAAATCCTCATCGAAAATTGGTTTGGTAGTTTGAGACTCTAACTGGTTGTTACCCTAATTTTTGGAGAAGATACGTTCAGAGGCCGAAAGGGGCATCCCATGTATGATGGCATGCATTGCAACTGCATTTGGCAATCATACTACCACTCTCTGTCGTGACCAGATCGTCAAACTCAGTATCCTTTGAATTACATTTCGGGCAGAGTATATCCCCCATGGATGGAATGCTCCCCAAACCCGGGTACCGGATCCGTGGATAATGGTTACGCTCTGCCGGTATTTCAAGATCAGCAGTCCCTGAGGAGCAGGACTAAATTTCATTCTTTGTATAATAATGCTGATATTCTCCAGAGCCATATATACAGATACCATGAATGTCCCGTCACCGCGATAATCCGGGGGATGTGGGTTGAGATCAGAAGAGGGTATATCAGAAACTTCTTCTCACTTGCGGGCTACTCGTGGGATTTAGGAGGTAACATCCGATGATGGGTATGAGTAACAGATTTTTTTTCTCCCTCTGCGTGGCGGTGGTGCTTTTGGGAGCAATCGTGCAGGGGGTATCCGCTGATAACGGACTCGTAACAGAACAGGGGATCAGTTCAGACGCTGAGAATGGCGTGATTTCTCCAGCCGCCGCCCACATAACCCCGCCGGATCTCTCCTCCGGAACCGTGAGACCGGCTCAATCTCCCGCATTGAATCCTTCCACACCAATCCGGGTATCATCTGAGTACGCAACCGACCGGGTGATCGTCAGGTACAAGGCTGATACCATGGGAGCGATGGCTGCCCTCCCCTCGGTCATGTCAACCGCCAACGCAGAGGTGGGGGCAAATGTGGTGGCTGACTTCTCGGCCGCGGGAATTCCTGAGGTCTCGGGTATGCAGGTTGTGAAGGTCAGCGGGATCCCGGTCAGTGACGCGGTGAAAGAGTTTGAGTCAAATCCGAACGTCCTGTATGCGGAGCCGGATTACGTGATATCACTGTATCCCGAGAATCCGGTCCGGGTAGCTGCTGCCGGGGAAACCCTGGCCATCGCTGCCACACGGACCCCCAATGACCCTGAATATTCCCTCCAGTGGGGGATGAGAAACACCGGCCAGGCACCCTTTTACGGGGTTTCCGGCGCTGATATCCGGGTTGCTGACGCGTGGTCACAGACGACCGGTTCATCATCCGTGGTCATCGCGGTCGTTGATACGGGTGTTGATTATTCGCATCCTGACCTTGCCGCAAACATCTGGAGAAATTCCCGGGAGATACCCAACAACCGGATCGACGATGACAGGAACGGGTATATCGACGATGTCAAAGGCTGGAACTTTGTCGCGAAGAATAATGATCCCATGGATGACAACGGTCACGGGACTCACTGTGCCGGAAACATCGCCGCAGTCGGCAACAACAACATCGGGATCACCGGTGTCTGCTGGAATGCACGGATCATGCCCCTGAAGTTCCTCTCATCGAGCGGAAACGGATATGTATCCGACGCGATTGCAGCCATCCTGTATGCAAACCGGAACGGTGCCCAGATCATCTCCAACTCATGGGGCGGATCGCAGTATACCCAGGCACTCAAAGATGCGATCGATGCATCACCGGCGGTGGTCGTCTGTGCTGCCGGGAACAGCGGACGAAATACCGATACCACTCCCCAGTACCCCTCGGCATACACCAGCAGTAATATTATCTCGGTGGCTGCGACGGATTACAAGGATAATCTGGCAGGATTCTCCAATTTCGGGGTTTCATCGGTTGATCTGGGAGCGCCCGGGGTGACGATCCGGAGCACATACCGGAACGGCCAGTACCAGTACCTCTCCGGAACCTCGATGGCGACTCCGCTCGTTTCAGGGGTTGCCGGGCTTCTCAAGGCAGCCAACCCGGGGATGTCAGCATCAGCGATCAGATCCCGGATCCTCCAGTCCGCAGACCGCGTGGGTGCACTCTCCGGAAAGGTAGCCACCGGAGGGAGACTCAATGCCGCCCGGGCACTGGGAACACCGGAGGTCGCCCCAACGCCGGTTGTCACCCGGACACCCGCCCCGGTGACCGGAACGCTGAGGGCATCGTATATCGCCGCACCCCTCCTGGGAAGAAATCCCCATACCGTGCAGTTCAGGGACATCTCCGCAGGAACACCGGTCTCCTGGACCTGGAGCTTTGGTGATGGCGGATTCTCATACCAGAAGAACCCCCAGCACACCTATCGGAAGAGCGGGGTGTACTCAGTCCGCCTGACCATCAGTGACGGTACCCGGATGAGCACCATCAGTAAAAACCGCCTGATCCGGGTATACTAACCTTTTTTCTCCTTCATCACCCAGGAGAAAGGATGAAGGGGCAGATGCCGGGAGAAAGGGCCCGTTCATCTGCCTGAACGGATTCTGCACTGTATGGTGCAGTCAAAACATCCGTTATTACTGGGCTCTCCGTGAATGGTGGTGAACGCCCGTGTATACACGCACCGGATCTCCCCTTCCAGCTGATCGGTTGAAATATGTGCCTGCTGTACAGGTATGTCCCCGTCAAGGACCAGAGGGAACGTGATGACCTTCTGCGGTCGCGACCGGCAGGAGTGGAGCCCGTGGAAATTCACATAGTTTCTGCATAATCCGCAATATTGTGCCGGATCCGTCCCTCCTCCTCGTCGGTCAGCCGGTGATCGATGAGATCATTCCCGGTCCGGCCATCATCAGGGTCCGATCCATCCCCTCCCGGCCCGGGTAAACCATCTTCCCGGCGGCCTGCCGGATGATGAGAAGGGCGGCACCGAGGATGAGCACCGGTTCGATGAGACCGGACACGGACGCATGCTTCCCATGCTCGAAGGCATGACCATCGTCGGCCGGGGCGGCAGACCTGCGGACCGGGAAGAAGGCGGTGAGCAAGGCGGAAGGTCCATCCCTGAGTGAGCGGCTTTGGATATGGTGCTGACCGAACCGGGGGAGGTGCCGGTCATATACATCTGAACGAACAGATTCGTGCTTGATTGACTGAAAGCCGGGCCCCAGACATCTTTCACGGGCTGGTCCCGGATCGTGTGATGACACCGAGAGAAGAAACCATCAGTGTATTGGATCCCGGCACCACCAAGGGTGATCGTCCCCAGACGGTTCAGGGATCCCGGGGGGCCGGTTCCACAGGATCCGGCCGGTACCGGTCAATACTCCGCTGCAGATACTTCCTGACCTTCTCTGACTCTACATATCCGGTATCAATCCGGTCGATGATCGCGTTTATCCGCTGTACCCCTTCCATGATCTTGTCGTGGCTGGGTGGGTGGTCCAGGCCGGTCCAGGCAGCAATCATCGTCAGGGGATTTCGTATCTCGTCATTCAGTGCCGCCAACTGACCCAGATTCTTGTCGATCTGGCGAATTGCATCCTCCTGTTCATCCCGCAGACGAATCTCCTCAGTGATATCACGGGTGATCAGAAACCTGAGCATCCGTCCGTCCATTCTGACGAACTTCAGGTTCACATCGAGTATGCATTCCCGGCTGTTTCCTGCTGAAGCAAGGGTTATCTTCCAGATGAATGACTCACCCGGTCCGCATTCACGGTTCCAGATCTCCTCAAGGGTGCACTCCCCGTGGTTGACAACCGATCGGAACGGGAGATCCCGGACCGGAACCCCGACCAGGTCTTCACCGGCAACCCCGGTGAGCGATGCAAAGCGGGGATTACAGGTGAGTACCCCCTCCTCATCACCGATGAGTATCGCCTCAGCAGCAGACTGGAAGAGTGCCTCCCACCTGATCTCCACAGCCCGGCGGGCATGTTCTGAACGGAAGAGGATATCCTGCTGCTTCCTGAGGACAGCATCTCCCTCGTCCTGCTCTCCTTGTTCATGCCGGTGATACCGGGAGAAGATGATGCTGATGACCAGGATAGATGTCACGGATCCGGCGAGGAGGATCAGGGGAACCAGCAGGATCAGACCCGGCAGATGCACGGCCAGGGAAGGGAGGGTAACGGTGAGAGTCAGGCCGGTGACGGCAGCCATCATGACTATCGTCGTGAGGATCGTTGCCAGGAGCAGCCGGTGAAAACGGGAGGGGTGCGTTGGGACCATATACAGGTACCTTTGTTCAGCGTGCAGAGAGAAAAAGGGAGTGATGCGTACAGGGGGATCTCCGGCTGAACGCCGGGGGCAAGGCGGGTGAATAAACTCCCGGAGCGATACAGATTTCACCCACCCGCACAGACCTTCTCGGAAGCATGAACAAGGGAGTCAGAGAGGAGGAGGATATCCACGGGCCGGTCACCCTGGTGAACCTGGGACGGCTGACAAATGGTATCTTTGCATTCTCCCTTCTCTATCTCTTTCGCAACATCCAGGTCCCGACCATCTTTGAGATCAACTCTGAGGATTACCTCACCCGGTACCTTGCCGGTATCCTCCCTGAATGGATCAACTTTCTCAATGCATTCCTTCTCATTACCATCCTCTGGATCCTGACGTTCAGCATCCTCCATCAGGTTGCGAGAACCAGTCATCGTCTTCTCCTTCTGCATTTTGGGATGCTGATGCCCCTTGTCGTCATCCCGGTCACCAGCATGCTTGCAGATGATTTTCCAGCCGAACCATCCTTCTCCTTCCTGCTCCACCTGAACGTCCTGGTCATCGTCCTCATGCTGGGTGCCCAGTGGCGGTACATCACCCGGACACCCGGTCTGCTCATCCGGGGAATGACGGACCGTGAACGCGGTGCGGTATCGCGGAGGATCATCTTCACCACGGGCGCGGTCCTCCTTGGGATGATCCTCTCCTGGAGTGATCTGCCAGGAACGCGGTTCATCTACCTGGGGGTGATGATCCTGATCTTCCTGGATACCATACTGGGAGACGGATGGGCAGGGAGGAGAGAGAGGCAGAAAAACCACCCGGCTCAGGCCGCCGTCTGCATGGAGTGGGTCACACCCCGGAGAGAAGAGAAACGCGGCCCGGTAGGCCTTGATATGCTGGAGATCCTGGTCAACGGGGTCTTTGCATTTACCATGACCCTGGTCGTGAAGAATATCCCCCTCCCGCTGATGGGGGATCTCCAGAACGGGGAGATCTTTGCCATGTTCTTCATCAGGGTCTTCTTTGACACTATCCAGTTCTGCATGGTCTTCATCATCCTCGCCCTCATCTGGATTCTCACCTTTCAGCTCTTCAGGTGGATGCAGACAGTTGATCTGACCTGCGTCTTTCTTGTCTTCCTCACCCTCCTCTTCATCATCTCCATCCCGGTGACAAGTTCGCTAAACACCCTCTTTGATGATGAGATCCGGACAACCGCCCTATTCGGGAGCAATATCCTCATCTGTGGTCTTCTCCTCGCTGCCCAGGGGTATTACCTCGCCGCACGGCCTCATCTGCTGATCACCCCGCAGGCACGGGAGGGCAGAACACCGCCCGTATTCACGACTGATTATTGTCTGCCGGATTCAGGGATGCCGGGATGGGGCTTCAGACGCCTTCAGACCCGCCTGCTCATCATTCCGGCGACCATGGGTGCCTGGCTCCTGCTCACGGCTGCCGGGACATCGCTCTCATTCATCGCAGTCATCATCGGACTACTCCTGCTGGTGCGATCCCTGCGATCCTGAACCGTGTCCTGACAGGCCCAGAACCGGAATGAGGGCAGAGAACGAATCAGCTACCAGGTCAGGGATGGCGTCTCCGGCAAACTCAGGGGGGAGGCGATCCCCGTACCTGGCATGGACCGTGAACATCCCCAGTTCCTGTGCCGGTCCGATATCATTCACCAGGTTGTCACCGATCATGCAAATCCTGGTGGCAGGAAGCCCCAGGGATATGGCAGCCCGTAGAAATACTGCAGGGTCAGGCTTTTTCAGCCCTGATGTGTCGGGTGAGACCAACGTGGAGAAGAGATCCAGAACCCCGATCCTCCCGAGCCGTTCACGCGCATGTGCCGCTGAGGCATTCGTCACTGCCCCGATCAGAATCCCTGCTGTATGGATGAGGATCAAGGTCTCCACAACACCGGGAAACGGGATGATCGCCTCCCTCTTCACGGTTTCATACCCGGACATGGCGGAGAGGATGATCCCTTCGTCCTCGATCCCCTGGCACCGGAGATACTCCCGTACCGGTTCCGGGCCGGCCACTCCCTGTGGTGAGAAGAGAAAGGCCCGGATCAGTCCCTCGATATCCCCCCGCCCGGCTATCCGGATCACGGCCCGGCATGCCTCCTCCTGCGCTGCGGCAAAGTCATACAGGGTGTTGTCAAGATCGGTCAGGAGACCGGCAAATACCCGGGGTACCGGATGAACGGGTGAATATAACTGCTCTGTCATGGTCCTTTGATATGGGTGGTACTCTGTTTGATACGGGGATGCATACTCCTGCCGGATCAGGAACAGGAGGGGGGATTGATGCATTCCGCCATCCTATGAGTACATCAAGAGGAGACAGACCTGCCATTACCAGAAAGACCCCTCTCCGAGGAGGTCAGATACCGGATCTTCTCGTCCCTGTACGGGGCGGTCTTCACCACCATGATCGGGATCGGGATCGTCATCCCCCTCCTCCCCCGGTATGCCGTTGACCTGGGAGCGACCGGCCTGTGGCTTGGCCTGATATTCTCATCCTTCGCCTTCTCCCGCGCCGTCTTCATGCCCCTCTTCGGTCGTCTCTCCGATAACCGCGGGCGTCGTGCCCTGATATCCGCCGGACTCGCCCTCTTCTCACTCCTGTCATTCGGATATATCATCGCAGACTCGGTCCCGGTCCTTGTCTTCATCCGGTTCCTGCACGGCATCTCCTCGGCCATGATCTTCCCGATCGCCATGGCGTATATCGGAGACATCGCCCCCCGCCAGCAGGAGGGCCGGTACCTGGGATCGTTCACCAGTTCCAG
>CAZSVH010000053.1:8681-11536 GCA_964610235.1 uncultured Methanospirillum sp.
GGCCTCGGCCCACTCCTGGGTGGGGTTGTCACCGAGTTCTTCGGGATGGATGCTACCTTCCTCGCGATGGGGGTGCTCTCCCTCATCGCCCTGATGACCTGCATCCTCCTCCTCCCGGACCAGAGAGGAAAGGCCTTGCGTCAGACGCCGATGCTCTCCCTTCTCCTCCATCCGGGTCTGAGGGGCCCAATCCTGTACCAGTGTGTGAACGCATTCGCGAACGGTACCTTCATGGTCTTCCTCCCTGTTATCGCTGCCAGTGTCGGTGATCTCTCAGCTGCTGAGACCGGAGTCATCATATCCCTCTCCATCCTCTCAACCGCCTTCTTTCAGCGGTATCTCGGAAGGCTGGCAGATCAGTACAACAAATATTACCTGATAGCTGCCGGAAGCGGGCTCGTCGCAGTCGCCCTTGCACTCGTTCCCGGGTTCTTCGGATTCACCCCGTACCTTCTCTTCGCCCTCATCATGGGCGCCGGGGGCGGGCTCTCAGCACCGGCCATGTTTGCCCTGGTGACCATCACCGGCAGGGAGACCGGTCAGGGGAGTGCCATGGGGATCGTGAACATGACCATGAGCCTGGGAATGATCCTCTCGCCACTGATCTGCGGCTGGATCATGGACATGCAGGATGTAAAGACCGTCTTTTCCATATCAGCACTCATCGTCTTCATCGTCATCCCCGTCTTCCTGTACCTGGGAAAAACGCCCCAATCCCCCCTCACCATCCAGGAATGAACCGGCCAGGGATTCTTTTATCCCTCCCCGAATCAATCATCAACCATGAGATATCCCTCCGTCATCGTCCTGCTCATCATCGCAGGAATCACGCTGTCTCCCCTGGTGGTCTGTGCAGAACTCCAGCCGACTCCGGTCGCTCCGTCACTCGTCCGGACCACTGATGTCCCTGCATTTGATGATGATTCATTCAGGCAAGATGCCGCACGTGCCATCTATAATATGACCAGCCCCCTCCCGGCCGGCAGCACCCTCCTGGAGCTCAGGGCTCTGTATTACGGGATGGTCAGGAAGAATATCAGTCCCGGGTATTACCAGGAGGCGAATGACACCTCGCGGTATCTCTTCTATGTCATGAAGGCAGCAGAAGGAATCCAGGATTATAACGAGCATAGTGGAAAAAACCAGGACTTTTACCGGAGTGCCTATGAACAGGCAACAACTGACCTCTCGGCGGCAGAACAGATCTGGTCCAATATCAGTGCTTCATACCCAGGAGCCGTGATGGTTTCAGATCAGTAATCCCTCCCCTCTCCTTCAGCAGGGATCCCACGAGAGAAATAACGAGGGTTTTTTGCGTACCCTCCACAATCCTTGTACATGGACAGCAGCGAGATGGAAGCCCTTGCTGACATCGCGTATGGAATATTTGAGCACTTCCTCACCAGCCAGTTTCATGCACGCAGGATGCCGCTGTACCGGCTGGTCGAAGAGGGTACTACGTTTCAGGAGGAGTTTGGAGAGGTCTATACCCGGTTTGAGGAACTCTACCCTGACCTTGCCCTCCGGCTGAGAGAGCGCTATCAGTCACCTGACCAGATGTACGACCTCATCATCGCCGGGGAAGGGGTCACCCCCTCAAAAACAACGCAGTCATACTGGATCATTCAGGATGCCCCGGAGACCGATCCCCATGCCACCGAGGATGAAAAGGCGGGAAAATGGCTGATATTCCTCCACCCTGACCTGGTGGATGAGATGTGGAAGAAGATCCGGGATCTCACCTGGCAGAATGAACTGGGTATCTCGGCCAAGGTCTCGACGGCAAAGAATAATCCTGATTCCCGTGATGAGCGCCGGGTGATCTACGTCTACACGGCAGACTGGGAGAATGAACCAGAGGTGATGGCAGTCCGGGAGCGACTGAGATCCATCGGGATAGAAGACCGCATTGGATATAAGAGAAACATCGAGACGTTTAAAGGAGAATACGCAGCAAAAGGAAAAAGGGTAACGTTTTATAGCGCCTGAAAAATCAGGCTTTACGTTCTTTGTTCTTCGTTCTCAGGTTTTTATACCCACACTTTCTGCATGTGGTTGCACGAACCGGGTTTCTGGCGTTGCAGTGCATGCAGACCTTTACATTGAGCAGTCTTGCTTCTGCTTCAGGAAAACGTGCCATGATATTCTACTCCAACCGAACTATCTGTCCTATATAGAAGGTGCTGACTTCACATAAGTGTTATGGGAGAGATCCGTCATCACCACAGACCACGGGATGAGGGGTGGAGGGCTCCTCCCGCCCGTCTGCCAGCCAGTCACGAAGGGCCCGCAGGCCGATGCTCCGGTGGGAGATCCGGTTCTTCTCCTCCTCATTCATCTCTGCCAGGGTGGTATCCCCGACCGCGAAGATCGGATCATACCCAAATCCCCCCCCGCCTCTCGGCTCAACAACGAACCCGTCAATCCTCCCGGTAAACACCTGCACCCCGCCCTCATCAGCATAGGCGATCGCGGTCTCAAACCATGCCCGGTGGTCCCGGCACCCTGAGAGGAGGGTGAGGATCCCCTGGTTTCCTATCGTCTTCTGGACATACGCCGCACACGATCCCGGAAACCCGTTCAGTCCGGAGACAAAAAATCCGGTGTCATCACAGATCACCGGCCGGGCAAGCCGTTCCCAGGCATACTCTGCCTTCCCCCTCGCAACCACGGCAACGGATTCGTCACGGACTTCCGGACATTCAAGGGAGATATGCTCGACTTCGGCAAGACCGGAGAGGATGCCGGCTGCTTCCCGTGCCTTGTGCTGGTTACTGGTGACGAAGGTAATCCTCACAGGTATCTCCCCCTGAGATCGATCTCGATCTCCCGTCCAATCACCTCATCAGCCGCGG